>DASRYE010000103.1:0-13303 GCA_035653915.1 Novosphingobium sp.
TTCTTCGCCATCGCGCCCGCCTCGGCCTGTGCGCCGCCAGCCTTGCCTTCATCGCTTCCGCCAGCACCCCGGCCATGGCTCAGCCCCGCTCGGCGCCGGCAGCGGCCGTGCCCGCCCCCGCCCTGCCCGCCGCCCAGGACAAGCCCTGGCCCGCCGCCCCCATCACCCTGGCGGTGGATGCCACCGACACCGAGCGCGGCCTGTTCCGCACCACCGAGACCATTGCCCTGCCCGCCGGCACCACCCGCATCACGCTGGTGCTACCGCGCTGGACACCGGGCGATCACAAGCCCTCGCTGGGGCTGGGCCAGCTGGCCGACCTGCATTTCACCGCTCATGGCGAAGAACTGCGCTGGCAGCGCGATCCGGTGGAATTTGCCGCCTTCCATGTGGAAGTGCCGGCCGGCACCAGCGAACTGGTGGCCAGCTTCGTCCACACCTCGCCGCTGCAGGCCAGCGAGGGCCAGATCCTGATGACGCCCGATATGCTGAACCTTGAATGGTGGCACATGGCGCTCTATCCAGCGGGCTATTTCGTGCGGCAGATCCCCATCCGCCCCAGCGTGAAGCTGCCGGCCGGCTGGCAGGCGGCCAGCGCGCTGGATGGCGCCACCCGCGCGGGCGACACGATCACCTATGGCCTGACCGATTTCGAGACGCTGGTCGATTCGCCGGTGTTTGCCGGCAGCCATGCCCGCCGGCTCGATCTGGGCGAGGGCATTGCCCTCAACCTCTTTGCCGACAAGCCCGACCAGCTGGAGATCTCCGCCAGCCACATCGCCGCCTACAAGGCGCTGGCGAGCGAGGCGGTGTCGCTCTTCGGCGCCCGCCATTTCGACCATTACGACCTGCTGCTGGGCCTTTCCGACAAGCTGGGCGCGGTGGGGCTGGAACATCACCGCTCTTCCGAGAACACCATGCTGCCGCGCGCGCTGGTGGACTGGGCCGAGATGGACTGGGACCGCAACGTGATCCCCCACGAGCTGACCCACAGCTGGAACGGCAAGTTCCGCCGCCCGGCCGACCTGTGGACGCCCGACTATACCACCCCCATGCAAGACAGCCTGCTGTGGGTCTATGAAGGGCAGACGCAGTTCTGGGGCCATGTGCTGGCGGCGCGCGCGGGCGTACAGTCGAAGGACGTGGTGCTGGGCATGATCGCCAGCAATGCCGGCCAGTTCACCCAGTGGCCCGGGCGCGGCTGGCGCGCGGTGGCCGATACCACCAACGACCCGCTGATCACCGGCCGCCGCCCGCTGCCCTTCGGCAGCATCGAGCGCGGCGAGGAATATTACACCGAAGGCATGCTGATGTGGCTGGAGGTGGACCAGACCCTGCGCCAGGGCACCCATGGCGCCAGGGGGCTGGATGATTTCGCCCGCGCCTTCTTCGGCGTGCGCGATGGCGACTGGGGCGACCTCACCTATACCCGCGCCGATGTGGTGGCCACGCTGAACACGATCATGCCCTACGACTGGGCCGGCTTCCTTACCGCCCGCATCGACCAGCCCGGCCGCCCGGCCCCGCTCGCCGGCATCGAGATGGGCGGCTACCGGCTGGTGTGGAAGGACGAGCCCAACCCCTTCGACAAGGGCCGCGCGGCGCAAAGCCACATGCTGGGGCTGGGCAATGCGCTGGGCATCACCCTCGACAAGGACGGACGCGTGGTGGGCACGCTGTGGGGCAGCCCGGCCTTCACCGCCGGCATCGTCACCGGCGCCAAGGTCATCGCCGTCAACGGCACCGCCTATGAGGCCGAAGCGCTGAAGAAGGCGATCACCGCCGCCAAGGGCAGCGACAAGCCGATCGAGCTGACCGTGCAGCGCGGCGACAAGGTGCAGACGATCGCCATCCCCTATCACGATGGCCTGCGCTGGCCCTGGCTGGAGCGCGCCGCCCCCGGCAAGGCGCCCACCGGGCTGGACCAGCTGCTGGCCCCCCGCCGCAAGGGCGCCTGATGGCCGCCGGCCGCGCCTGGTTGCTGCCGCCGCGCTTTGCCGGCTTCATGGCGCTGATGGCCATTGGCGTGGCGCTGGCCCTGCCGCTGGTGGAACGGCCCAGCCAGGCGCTGCTGGCCGGCTTCGATGCGGGCGTGCTGGGTTTCCTCGCCAGCCTGGTGCCGCTGGTGCGCAAGCGCTCTGCCGCCGACATGCGCGCCCATGCCAGCGCCAACGACAGCGGCCGGCTGGGCATGCTGGCGATCACCGGCGTGCTGATGCTGGTGATCGCCACCGGCGTTGCCGTGGAACTGCCCGATGCCCGGCGCGAAAGCGGCCCGGCCCATGTGGCGGCGCTGGTGCTGGTGCTGGCCAGCCTGGTGCTGGCCTGGCTGTTTTCCAATGTCGTCTATGCGCTGCACTATGCGCACATGTATTATCGCGGCGCGGCCGAGGGCGGCCTGGGCTTCCCCCACCACAACGACCAGCCCCACGCCCCCGATTACTGGGACTTTCTCTATTTTTCGCTGACCATCGGCATGGCCTTTGCCACATCCGATGTCACGATCGGGCGGGGCGATATCCGCCGCATCGTCACCCTCCACGGGGCGGCGGCGTTTTTCTACAACCTCATCGTGCTGGCCTTCACGGTGAATGTGACCGCCGGCGGCTGAGATCATCAGACCTTGGTGGCAGCGGCGCCATCGGCTGTTGCAATGCACAAGGGGCGCGGCTAGGGCCTTGGCCCCAGAGGATCGCTTTTCCCCAAGGAGCCGGGACCGCAAGGCCCCCTGCCCTTCAACCCAGACGACGGTGCCATGGACATCAGCAAGATCAGCGTGGGCAAGAACCCGCCCGAAAACCTTAACGTCATCATCGAAGTGCCGACGGGCGGCGAGCCGGTGAAGTATGAGTTCGACAAGGAGTCGGGGGCTCTGTTCGTCGATCGCATCCTGCATACGCCGATGCGCTATCCGGCCAATTACGGCTTCGTGCCGCACACGCTTTCGCCCGATGGCGATCCGCTCGATGCGCTGGTGGTGGCCCGCTCGCCCTTCGTGCCGGGCTCTGTGGTGCGCGCGCGGCCCATCGCCGTGCTGAACCTGGAAGACGAGGCCGGCGGCGATGAAAAGCTGCTCTGCGTGCCCGACGACAAGACCTTCCCCTATTATGCCAATGTGGCCGAGAAGGAAGATCTGCCCGACATCATCTCGCAGCAGATCGAGCACTTCTTCACCCACTACAAGGATCTGGAATCCGAAAAGTGGGTGCGCGTGGGCACCTGGGGCAATGCCGAGGAAGCCCGCAAGATCGTCCTCGAGGCGATCGAGCGCTACCAGGCGGCCAAGTAAGCCTGCCATGACAGACAAGCGGAAGGGCGGGGTTTTCCCCGCCCTTTTGTTATGCCCCCACCCGGAAAGTCACGTAGCTTTTCTCTGCCCCGCCAATGGCGTATTATCCCCTAATCAGAGCCTGCAAGGATAGGAGGCCTTCATGGGGGACATGCAAAAGGGGACCACCGCCAGTGTCGAGCCGTTTCCGGCGCTGGCCGGATCGAGCGTCGTCACCGACGAGCTGAACAGCATATGGGCCATGCTGAAATCGGCCTGCCCGGCCCACGCGCAGATCAGCTTCCTGTTCGACGGGCAGCTGCATGTGCATATCGACGTGCAGAAGCGCGAGGATGTGATCGCGGTGAAAACCGTGCTGGCCACGCTGGGGCTGGGGCTGTTTCACACCATCACCAGCGGCGGCACGCCGCACCATCCCTTCTTCCACCGGATCAGCGCGCGGGTGAACCGCTAGCAGCGGCGATGGTGGAGGGCCTCAGTCGCCCGCCACCATCATCCCGTCGATGCGGATGGTCGGCACGTTGATCGTGCGGTGCCATTCAAGATCGTCGGCCACGCTGAGCGCGCGGAACATGTCGACCAGATTGCCGGCGATGGTGAATTCGGCCACCGGCCCGGCAATCTCGCCGCGCACGATGCGCAGACCCGAGGCGCCGCGGCTGTAATCGCCCGTCACCCCGTTGACGCCATGGCCGATCAGCTCGGTCACCAGCACGCCTTCCTCGATATCGGCGATCAGCGCCGCCACCGAGGCCGTGCCAGCGGCCAGATGCAGGTTGCTGGGCGCCACGCCCGGCGCACCATTGCCCCCGCGCGAAGCATGGCCGGTGGGCGCCAGGCCCAGCTGGCGGGCCGAGGCGCTTTCCATCAGCCAGCCGGTCAACCGGCCGCCGGCCACCAGATCGCGCGGGGCGGTGGGCAGGCCCTCGCCATCGAAGGGGCGCGAGCGCAGGCCGCGCGCGCGCAGCGGATCATCGATGATGCGGATGGCGCTGTCGAACAGCTGCTCCTCCTCGCGGCCGAGCAGGAAGCTGGCGCGCCGGGCGATCCCCGCCCCGCTCATCGCGCCGACGAGATGGCCGACCAGGCTGCCCCCCACCCGCGGATCGAACACCACCGGCATCGGCCCGCTCTTCAGCCGGCCGGGGTTCAGCCGGGCCACCGCCCGTTCGCCGGCGATGCGGCCAATGGCATCGGGCGCGGGCAGGTCCTCACCATGGCGGGCGGCGCGCCAGCCATAATCGCGCTGCATGCCGCTGCCCTCGCCGGCCACCACGCTGGCCGACACCGAGCGGCTGGTGCCGGCATAGGCGCCGGCAAAGCCATGGCTGGTGGCCAGCGCCATCACCGCGCTGCTGGAAGAGGCACCGGCGCCCTCGCTGTTGGTCACGCCGGCAATGGCGCGGGCGGCCTCCTCGGCCGCTTCGGCAAGGGCGCGCAGCTGGGCGGGCGTCGGCTCCTCGGCATCGATCAGGTCAAGGTCAACGGGCGGGGCCTTCAGCAGCCGCTCTTCCGGGGCAAGGCCGGCATAGGGGTCTTCCGGGGCGGCGCGGGCCATGTCGATGGCGCGGGCGGCCAGTTCGGCCAGCGCCGCATCCGACAGATCCGACGAGCCGATGCTGGCCGAACGCCGGCCGACAAAGACACGCAGGCCAATATGCTCGCTTTCCGAGCGCGAGACATCTTCCAGCCGGCCCAGGCGCACGCCCACGCTTTCAGCCGAATCGGCGATGTAGACACCATCGGCCGCATCAGCTCCGGCGCGGATGGCGCGCTCGATCAGCGCTTGCGCCTTGTCGCGGGCTTCGTCCTTGCTGAGCATGCGGCCTTGGAACTCCCTTCATGCCGCGCAGGCATGACACAAGCGCCCGGCGGCGGCCCGCTCTAGACCCGCAAGGGCCGAAGGGCAATGCGCCAGACAGGTTCCCCCAGGGCCGGAAGGGCGAAGGCTTCAGCCCAGCAGCAGGCCCAGCGCGCCGATCAGCCCGGTGATCGCAAAAGGCATCCCCAGCGCCAGCGCCCACAGCATGGCCCGATCCCGCCGGAACCGGCCCGCCAGCGCCGGATCGCAGGCATTCTCGGCACCCAGCCCGCTCCAGCGCTGCTCGAACCAGTGGCAGGCGGGCAGGATGCCCACCACCAGCAACACCAGCGCCAGATAGGGCAGCAGGCTGCTGCTGCCATCGCGCAGGGCGCCAATCGTCACGAAGATCTGCAGGCTGGTATAGGCCAGCAGCGCATAGGCGGTATTGTCGCTCATCCGCCGGGGCCAGCTGGCCGGCGGGCTGGCTTCTTCCTGCCCCTGCAGCAGCCAGCCCTGCTCCTGCTCCACCGCGCGATGGGCGATCGTGCCGGTCATGCTGCCCGCGCCAAGCTCCAGCATTGCCACTCTCCTGAATCATCCGCCTGATGCGGCTTTGACAGGAAATTAATCACCGCTGGCCGCGCCGCGCAAGGGCCAGCGCAACGGCCCGGCCCGCCTGCGCCACCCATTGGCGCGGCCCGCAGGCCCCTGGCGGCAAGGCGCTGGCGCGTTTCGGCCACAGTGGCCGGCCGATCATGCAGGAAACCTGCCAAATTGCTTGCCCCCATGCCACCCGGCCTTGCCGATTGCGAGAGCGGCTCCTAATAAGCGCGGGAAATGACTGACACGCTCCAGCTTTCCCCCTCCGATGCCGGCGCTGCAACCGGCGATGACGTGTTCAGCGGGCTGGAGGTCGTCTCCATCGCCAAAAGCTATGATGGCCGCTCGGTGCTCAGCGATATTTCGCTGCGCGTGGCCAAGGGCGAGGTGATGGGCCTGTTGGGCCCCAATGGCGCCGGCAAGACCACCTGCTTCTATTCCATCATGGGGCTGGTGCGCCCCGATTCGGGCCGCATCCTGCTGGATGGCGTGGATATCACCCGCCTCCCCATGTATCGCCGCTCGATCCTGGGGCTGGGCTATCTGCCGCAGGAAACCTCGATCTTCCGCGGCCTGTCGGTGGAACAGAACATCGCCTGCGTGCTCGAACTGATGGAGCCGGATGCCGCCATCCGCGCCGCCGAACTGGAACGGCTGCTGGAGGAATTCGGCCTCACCCGGCTGCGCACCAGCCCGGCCATGGCGCTTTCGGGCGGCGAGCGGCGGCGCTGCGAGATCGCCCGGGCCCTGGCCGCGCGCCCCTCGATCATGCTGCTCGACGAACCCTTCGCCGGCATCGACCCGCTCTCCATCGCCGATATCCGCCACCTCGTGCATGATCTGAAGGAGCGCGGCATCGGCGTGCTCATCACCGATCATAACGTGCGCGAAACGCTGGATATCTGCGACCGCGCCTGCATCATCTATGGCGGACAGGTGCTGTTTGCCGGCAGCCCCGAAGCGCTGGTGGCCGATGAGAACGTGCGCCGGCTCTATCTGGGCGAGGGCTTCACGCTTTGATCGCCGGCAGCGCCCCCGCGCTGGCAGCTGGCCGGGCCGGATAGGCGGCGGCCATGGCGATGACGCCGCGCCTCGACCTGCGTCAGACCCAGTCGCTGGTGATGACGCCGCAGTTGCAGCAGGCGATCAAGCTGCTGGCGCTGTCGAACCTCGAGGTGGAAACCTTCATCGGCGAGGCGCTGGAGGGCAATCCGCTGCTGGAAGTGGGCGCGGGCGAGGCCGCCCCGCCGGAAGACGCCCTGCCCGAGGAAGCCCGCCGCACCAGCCTTGAAAGCTCGCCGGTGGATCAGCTGATCGGCGAGGGCCGCGCGGGCGACGACCGCCCGCTCGACATCGACCCGGCAGCGCTCGACACCGACCGCGACACCGGCGATGCCGCCAGCCGGCCCGCCATGGCCGATGGCCTGGCCGAGGGCCTGGCCCGCGAAGGCGGCAGCGGCGAGGCCCCCGGCATCGACGAGCGCGGCGCGGGCGAGGAAACGCTGGCCGCCCATCTTCACGCCCAGATCGGCGCGGTGGCGCGCGGCCCCCGCGCGCTGTTCATCGCCCGCTTCCTGATCGATCATCTCGACGAGGCGGGCTATCTGGCCACCCCTTTGCGCGAACTGGCCGAGACGCTGGACGTGGAGCTGGCCGAGGTGGAGGCCGCGCTGGCGCTGGTGCAGCTGCTCGACCCGACGGGCGTGGGCGCGCGCAGCCTGGCTGAATGCATCGCCCTCCAGGCGCGCGAGGCGGATCGCTATGACCCGGCGATGGCCCGGCTGATCGACCATCTGGATCTGGTGGCGCGCGGCGAATTTGCCCGCCTGCGCCGGATGTGCGGGGTGGACGAGGAGGATTTCGCCGACATGCTGGCGGAATTGCGCGGCTATGATCCCAAGCCGGGCCTGCGTTTTGGCGGCGGGGCGGCCGCCGCCGTGGTGCCAGATCTGCTCATCACCGCCCGCGCCGATGGCGGCTGGAACGTGGCCATCAACCAGGCCACCCTGCCCCGGCTGATGGTGAACCGCAGCTATTACGTGGAGCTGAAGGGGGCCTGCGCCGGCAAGGAAGCGCGCGGCTGGCTTTCCGAAAAGCTGGCCGATGCCAACTGGCTGGTAAAGGCGCTGGACCAGCGGCAGAAGACCATCCTGAAAGTGGCCAGCGCCATCGTGCGGGCGCAGGATGGCTTCTTCCGCAACGGTGTCTCGGCGCTGAAGCCGCTTACCTTGCGCGCTGTGGCCGAAACGGTGAGCCTGCATGAATCGACCGTCAGCCGCGTCACCTCGAACAAATATCTGGCCTGCGACAAGGGCACCTTCGAGCTCAAATATTTCTTCACCTCGGGCGTTGCCTCGGCCGATGGCGAGGGGGCGGTGTCGGCCGAGGCGGTGAAGGCCGCCATCCGCCAGCTGATCGATGCCGAAGACCCCAAGGCGATCCTGTCGGACGATGCGCTGGTGGATCTGCTGAAGGCCAAAGGCTTTGACCTCGCCCGCCGCACCGTGGCCAAATACCGCGAGGCGATCGGGCTGGGCTCGTCTGTGCAGCGGCGCCGGCAGAAGGCGCTGGCCGGCCTGCGCTGAACCGGCCTAGCCCTGCAATTCGCGCGCCCGCGTGCGCCAGGCCTCGGCCAGCTGCGGCAGGGCGGCCAGTTCTGCCAGCGCGGCGCTATCAGCCTTGTGGCCGCCGCCCACCAGCACGCGGAACAGGCGCGCCACCGGCCATTGCGCCAGCCCTTCGGCCACTTGCTCCAGCCGCAGATCGACGCCGGCGCCCACCTCGCAATGGCCCTCCTCGATCACCCGGTAATACCAGCCGCAGCGCCCGGTCTTGACGATCTCGGCCACCACGCTTGCCCGGTTGAAGCGGTGGTTCAGCTTGAAGCAGGGCTGGCGGCCATGGCTCACCTCGATCAGCGCCGTGCCGAGGCGGAAGCGATCGCCCAGCAGCACCTGCTCCTCCACCAGGCCAGTGGTGGCGATGTTCTCGCCAAAGCCGCCGGGCTGGCCCAGCGGCAGCGCCTCGCCCCAGCTTTGCGCCCAGCTGGCATGGTGATCGAAGGCATAATGATGCAGCGCCTTGTCTGGCCCGCCATGATAGCGCCGGTCGGCCTGCTCATCGCCCAAGATCCCCTCGCGGGTGATCGTCACGCGGCCCTGCAGCGGCTGCTTGGCAATCGCCGAAGGCTCGTTGAAGGCGGGATAGAAGCGGGCCTTGGCGGCCAGCAGCGCAAGCACGGGATAGGAAGGCTGGGGCATGGCCGCCATCATGGGGCGCTCAGGCCTCCAGTTCAACATCCCAGTAGAGCCAGTCGCGCCAGGTCTCGTGCAGATAGTTGGGCGGGAAGGCGCGGCCGCGTTCCTGCAATTGCCAGCTGGTGGGGCGGATCGGCCACATCAGCAGCGGCATCGCCGCCTCGGCCGGGGTGCGCCCGCCCTTCTTCAGGTTGCAGGGGCTGCAGGCGGCCACGATGTTTTCCCAGCTGGTGCGCCCGCCCAGTCGCCTCGGCACCACATGATCGAAAGTGAGATGATGGGGGCTGCCGCAATATTGGCAGGAGAATTTGTCGCGCAGGAAAACGTTGAAGCGAGTGAAGGCGGGAAATTCGGAAGGCCGGACATATTGCCTCAGCGCGATCACCGAGGGCAGTTTCATCGACCAGCTGGGCGAATGGATCTCGCGCTGGTAATTGGCGATGATATCCACCCTTTCGAGGAACACCGCCTTGATCGCTGTCTGCCATGGCCAGAGGCTGAGGGGATAATAGGAAAGCGGGGTGAAATCCGCGTTCAACACCAAAGCAGGGCAATCGGCCAGTTGCCTTGAGGGATCCTCCCCCGCGCTGCGGAAACGTGCCGCGCGCTCGATCAGCTCGGCCTTGAGCATGGCCTCCTGTGACACACCGGAATGACGGTTTGACGACAGAACATGGGCGTTTTTCAGCACGCGGGGCCGCCCCCGTCAAGGGTGGACGGCAAGCCCCCTTCGGCATAATCCACAAGGCAGGAGCATGCCGATGACCATCACCCGTTTTGCCCCCAGCCCCAATGGCGCGCTGCATCTGGGCCATGCCTTTGCGGCGATCGTGGCGCATGATCTGGCCCGCGCGCGCGCTGGCCACTTCCGTCTGCGCATCGAGGATATCGATGGCGCCCGCAGCCGCCCGGCGATGGCTGCCCAGGCGCTCGACGATCTGGCCTGGCTGGGCCTTGCGTGGGATGGGCTGGTGGTGCGCCAGTCGGCCCGGCTGGGCGCCTATCAGGCCGCGGCCGATGCCTTGCGGGGCCAGGGGCTCCTCTATCCCTGCAGCTGCACCCGCGCCGAGATTGCCGCGGCCGCCACTGCCCATGGGCCGGATGGGCCGCTCTATCCCGGCACCTGCCGGGGCCGGGCGGCGGCGGCAGGGGTTCCTCCGGAAGCCATCGCCTGGCGGCTCGACATGGCGGCGGCCACGCGGCTGGCCGGCCCGCTCGCCTGGGAAGACGAGATCGCCGGCCCGCAAGTGGCAACGCCCGGCATCTTCGGCGATATCGTGCTGATGCGCCGCGATGCGCCGGCCAGCTATCACCTCGCCGCCACGCTGGACGATGCGGCAGATGGCATCACCCTTGTCACCCGCGGGCGCGATCTGTTTGCCGCCAGCCATGTGCACCGGCTGCTGCAGGCGCTGCTGGGCCTGCCGGTGCCGCGCTGGCACCACCATGCGCTGATCGTGGAGGCCGATGGCCAGAAGCTGGCCAAGCGGCGCGGATCGCCGGGGCTGGCCGATCTGCGCCTGGCCGGGGCCGATGGCGCGGCCCTTGCCGCCGATTTGCGCGCCGGCCGCCTGCCCGCTGGCCTTTCCCTTGCCTGAGGCGTAGTCTGCGGCAAACAACAAGGGAGAGAAGGCCATGTCGTGGCTGCTTGGGCTGGTCATCGCGGTGCTGATGGCGCTGGTGGTGGGCGCGTTGGTGAAGGGGGTGATCGCCTTCCTGCGCACCACGCGTGAGGATCTGGAAACGCATCAAGGGGCGGGCCCCAGCCCGATGCAGCTGCGCCAGAACGAGATGATGTTTGCCCGCATCAAATATCAGGCGCTGGCGATTGTGGTGGTGGCGATTTTGCTGGCAGCGACTAGGTAAGGCCCTCGCCCCCCCCCAGCGCGAGGATAACCGTGGTCAAGCTCAACAAGATCTACACCCGCACCGGCGATGATGGCACCACCGGCCTTGTCGACGGATCGCGCAGCCCCAAGCACGCCCCGCGCATGACCGCTATCGGCGCGGTGGACGAGGTGAACAGCGCCCTTGGCCTGGCCTGCGTGGCGCTGGCTGGCAGCGCCTATGCAGCGCCGCTGGCCCGCATCCAGAACGACCTGTTCGATCTGGGCGCCGATATCGCCACGCCGGAGGCCGATTTTGCCCCCTCGCCCATGGCGCTGCGCATCGTGCCCGGGCAGGTGGCCTGGCTGGAAAGCGAGATCGACGGGCTGAACGCCGATCTCGCCCCGCTCACCAGCTTCATCCTGCCCGGCGGCAGCGAGGCGGCCGCGCGCGTGCATCTGGCCCGCGCCATCGCCCGCCGGGCCGAGCGGGATCTGTGCGCGGCCGCGGCCGAGGTCGCGATCAATCCGCAGGCGCTGGCCTATCTCAATCGCCTTTCAGACTATCTTTTCGTACTGGCGCGCGCCATCAACCAAGGCGCTAGTGGCGATGTGCTGTGGGTGCCGGGGGCCAGCCGCTGAACGGTCTGCGCCCGGCCGCTGCCATGCACATCGGCAAGGATCTGGCCAGATAAGCCTGGAAGGAGTTTGAAATGGCGATTGAGACGGTTGCAGTGATTGGCGCAGGCCAGATGGGCGCAGGCATTGCGCAAACGGCGGCCCAGGCGGGGCTGGCGGTGCTGCTGTCCGACATCAGCCTGGAGCTGGCCGAGAAGGCCAAGGCCAAGATCGGCAAGGGGCTGGACCGGCTCGTCGCCAAGGACAAGCTGAGCGCAGAGGCCGCCACGGCGCTGCTGGGCCGAATCACCCCGGTGGGCGATTATGCCCCGCTGGCCGGCGCCGACATCATCATCGAGGCCGCCACCGAGCGCGAGGACATCAAGCTCAAGATCTTCGAGGCGGCCGGCAAGGTGCTCAAGGCCGATGGCATCCTGGCCACCAACACCTCGTCGATCTCGATCACCCGCATGTCGCGCGCAGCGCCCGATCAGGGCCGCTTCATCGGCATGCATTTCTTCAACCCGGTGCCGGTGATGAAGCTGGTGGAAGTGATCCCCGGCCTTGCCACCTCGGCGCAGACCACCGCTGCCACTGTGGCCCTGGGCGAGAAGATGGGCAAGGAAGTGGTGCTGGCGCAGGATGACCCCGGCTTTGTCGTCAACCGCATCTTCGTGCCCTTCCTCAACGAGGCGATGTTCGTGCTGGGCAATGGCACCGGCAGCGTCGCTGATATCGACAAGGGCGTGAAGCTGGGCCTGGCTCATCCGATGGGGCCGCTGGAGCTGGCCGATTTCATCGGGCTCGACACGCTGCTGGAGATCATGAAGGTCTATCTGACCGAGACCGGCGACAGCAAATACCGCCCCGCCCCGCTGCTGCAGCGCTATGTGGCGGCCGGCTGGCTGGGCCGCAAGACCGGCCGCGGCTTCTACGATTATTCGGGCGACACGCCGGTGCCCACCCGCTGAAGGCCCCCCTCAGCGCCCGGCCGGAGTATCAGTCGACGTGTCGGGCGCCCAGGGGGATCTGGCAGGGGCGGCGCTGCTGGCGCTGTCGGCCGGCAGGATCGCCTGCAGCTGGCTGGCAGCTGATGCGGCATCGCTGTCGGCTGCCGCGCTGCTTTCTGCCGGGGCCTGCTGCCGGCCGGCCACTTCCTCCACGGTGAAATAGGCGCTGAGCAGCATGGCGCCGGCCCACAGCAACGCCATCCAGCGGCTTTTGAACACCTGATTGAGGCGGGGGCGGGGGATCAGCATGGCCCCTGCCTAGCCGCCGGCCGGTTAAGGAATCACCCCGCGCCGGCCGCTGCCTTCAGCGCATAAAGCACATCCAGCGCCTCACGCGGGGACAGCGCATCGACATCGATGCCGGCAAGCTGCTCGCGCAGCGGATCGGCAGCCGGCTCTGGCTCTGCCATGGTCGCGGCAAACAGCGGCAGATCGCCCAGCCCGGCGGCCAGCCCGCCGGTTTGCGCCCGGCCCTTCTCCAGCCGGCCCAATACCTGCCGAGCCCGCGCCACCACGCCCGCCGGCACCCCTGCCAGCCGCGCCACGGCCAGGCCAAACGAGCTTTCCGCCGGCCCCTCCGCCAGCTCGTGCAGCAGCACCAGATCGCCCTTCCATTCGCGCGCGCGCACATGGTGCAGGCTCAAGGCCTCGCAGCTTTCGGCCAGCCGGGCCAGTTCGTGATAATGGGTGGCAAACAGGCAGCGGCAGCGGTTGAGGCCATGCACCGCCTCGGCCACCGCCCAGGCCAGCGCCAGACCATCATAGGTGGAAGTGCCGCGGCCCACTTCATCAAGGATGACAAAGCTGCGCGGGCCGGCCTGCGAGAGGATCGCGGCCGTCTCCACCATTTCCACCATGAAGGTGGACCGCCCCCGCGCCAGATTGTCGGACGCGCCAAC
>DASRYE010000104.1:0-2265 GCA_035653915.1 Novosphingobium sp.
TTCTTCTTTCCCTTTCGGAGTCCCCCATGGCCGCCACCACCCATGCCATCCCCCGCGCGCAGGTGCTCGACGCCATCGCCCGGCTGACCGACAATCTGGTCAACATCAAGGACGAGACCGGCGAGTTCCTGCTGCGCCTCGAGGATGGCCGCATTATCGACACCAAGGGCTGGAACGACTGGGAGTGGACGCATGGCGTGGGCCTGTTCGGCCTGTGGCGCTATTACGAGGTGACGGGCGATGTGGCCGCGCGCCGCGTGGTCGAGGAATGGTTCGCCAACCGCTTTGCCGCCGGCACGCCCACCAAGAACATCAACACCGTGGCCCCGTTCCTGACGCTGGCCTATCTGTACGAGCAGAACGGCGACATCAGCTTCCTGCCCTATTTCGACGCCTGGGCGCAGTGGCTGATGGCGCCCGATGGCCTGCCCAAAACCGAGGAAGGCGGCTTTCAGCACATCGTCTATAATGACGAGAACCCGCAGGAGATGTGGGACGACACGCTGATGATGAGCGTGCTGCCGCTGGCCAAGATCGGCCTGCTGCGCGGCCGCCCCCATTATGTCGAGGAGGCCAAGCGCCAGTTTTTGCTGCATGTGAAATATCTGGCCGACCGGCGCACGGGCCTGTGGTTCCACGGCTGGACCTTTGATGGCCGCCACAATTTTGCCCAGGCCCTGTGGGCGCGCGGCAATTGCTGGGTCACGATCGCCATTCCCGAATTCATCGAGATGCTGGACCTGCCCGCAGACGATGCCGTCCGCCTGTTCCTGATCGAGACGCTGGCGGCGCAGGCAAAGGCGCTGGCCGCTTTGCAGGACGAGAGCGGCCTGTGGCACACGCTGCTCGACGACCCCACCAGCTATCTCGAGGCATCGGCCACCGCCGGTTTTGCCTATGGGCTGCTCAAGGCCGTGCGCAAAGGCTATCTGCCGCGCAGCTACGAAGCGGTCGCCATTCGCGCCATCGAGGGCGTGCTGGCCCATATCGCCCCCAGCGGCGAGCTGACGCAAGTGAGCTTTGGCACGGCGATGGGCGACACGCTGCAATTCTACAAGGACATCGCCCTTACCTCGATGCCCTATGGGCAAAGCCTGGCGATCTGCGCGCTGGGCGAATTCCTGCGCACCTACATCTGAAAGCACAGGCCATGGCGCCCCTCTCTCGCCCCGTCCGGCTGGTCAACTATCTGGCCTATGGCGCGAACGACATGCTGGGCGCCGGCTCGATGGCGATCGTGTCGGGCTGGGTGCTGCTGTTCTACACCCGCTTTTGCGGCCTGAGCGCCGGGCAGGCGGCCATCATCTTTGCCACCGCGCGGGTGATCGATGCGGTGCTCTCGCCCATGATCGGGCAGATATCGGACCATCTGGGGCGCACGGCGCTGGGCCGGCGGCTGGGGCGGCGCCGGGTGTTCATACTGGCGGCCATTCCGCTGCTGCCCAGCTTTGCGCTGATGTGGCTGCCGGGGCAGACCTTCTGGTACTACCTCGTCTCCTACGTCGCCTTCGAGATGGTCTACGCCCTCGAGATCATCCCCTACGAGACGCTGGCCGCCGAAATGGCCAGCGATTACGCCACCAAGGCGCGGCTGGCGGGCACGCGCATTCTGTTCGGGCAGGTATCGGCCATTCTGGCGGGCTATGCGCCGCTGTGGCTGATCGGCTGGCTGGGGCGCGACAATGGCGCCACCTTCTTCTGGATGGCGGCCATCTTCACGGTGCTGTTCATGGCTGTTGCGGCCCTGCTCTATGCCTTCAGCTGGGAGCGGCCGCATGATCCGGCCACCCTGCCGGCCGCCCCCCTGGGGCCGGGCGCCATACTGCGCGGCCTGGCCGGCGATCTGGCGGCGACCTTGCGGGTGCGGGCCTTCCGGCTGCATCTGGGCATGTATCTGGGCGGCTATATCAGCCAGGACATCTTCAACGCCACCTTCACCTTCTTCGTCCTCTTTGCCCTTGGCGGCACGACGGCGGCGGCATCGGGGCTGCTGGGCGGCATGTATGTGGTGCAACTGGCGGCCGTTGCGCTGGCCATCGGCATGGCGCTGCGCTCCAGCCCGGCGCGGGCCTATCGGCTGGCGGCCATGGGCTTTGGCGCGGGCACGGTGCTGCTGGTTGGCGGATGGATGGCGGGCTGGCGCGTGGGGGCCGGCGGCCTGTGGGTGGCCATCGCGCTGGCGGGGTTGGGGCGCGGCATGCTCAACTACATTCCCTGGGCCACCTACAACTACATGGCCGATGTCGACGAGATCATCAGCGGGCA
>DASRYE010000105.1:0-29753 GCA_035653915.1 Novosphingobium sp.
CCGCGGCCTTCCTCGTCGCCGGTGATCAACAGGCTGATCGAGCCGGCGACCCCGGCTTGGCACCGGTCGATGTAACGCTGCGCCGCCGCGATAAAGGCGGCAATCGCGCCTTTCATGTCGACCGCACCCCGGCCGCACAGCTCGCCGTCGCGCACAACCGCCGCAAAAGGATCGAACGACCAGGCCTCACGCGCTCCTACCGGCACCACGTCGGTGTGCCCGGCAAAGCAGAGGTTGGGCCGGCCGGCACCATGGCGGGCATAGAGGTTGTGGATAGGCTCGCCGCCGCTGTCGGCGAAGACCAGCCTGTGGCAGATAAAGCACAGTTTCTCCAAAGCCGTGGCGACGACATCGAGCGCCCCCTCGTCTTTCGGGGTGACGCTCGGCCGGCGGATCAGCCGGGCGGCGAGCGCCACGGGATCGAGTGCCGCTCCGCTCATTCGCGCAACAGCTCGTTGATCGAGGTCCGGGCACGCGTGCCCTCGTCCACCGTCTTGACGATGACGGCGCAATAGAGGCTGGGGCCGGGCGTGCCATCGGGCAGCGGCTTGCCGGGCAGGCTGCCGGGCACCACCACCGAATAGGGCGGCACGCGGCCGATATGCACTTCGCCCGTGGCGCGATCGACGATCTTGGTGGAGGCGCCGATGAACACGCCCATCGAAAGCACCGCGCCTTCACCCACCTGCACGCCTTCCACCACTTCGGAGCGGGCGCCGATGAAGCAGTTGTCCTCGATGATGACGGGGCCGGCCTGCAGCGGCTCCAGCACGCCGCCAATGCCAACGCCGCCCGACAGGTGCACATTCTTGCCGATCTGCGCGCAGCTGCCAACGGTGGCCCAGGTGTCCACCATGGTGCCCTCGCCCACATAGGCGCCGATGTTGGTGAAGGAGGGCATCAGCACCACGCCCTTGCCGATGAAGCTGCCGCGGCGCACCACGCTGCCGGGCACTGCGCGAAACCCGGCGGCGCGGAATGCATCCTCGCCCCAGCTGGCGGTCTTCAGCGGCACCTTGTCCCATGCCGGGGCGCCGCCCATGCCGTTTTCCATGAGGCCATTGTCGTTCAGGCGGAAGGAGAGCAGCACCGCCTTCTTCAGCCACTGGTTGACGTGCCAGGCGCCATCCACCTTCTCGGCCACGCGGGCCGCGCCCGAATCGAGCAGCGCCAGCGCGGTTTCCACATCGGCGCGCACATCGGCGCTGGCAGGGGTCACCGTGTCGCGCGCGTCCCAGGCGGCTTCGATGGCGGAGGTGAGGGCGGCGATGTCGGTCATGCGGGGTCCTTGGACAAAAAGGGGGCGAAATGATTGGCCCCTCGCCTAGTGCCTCTGCCGCCCAAGAACAAGCGCTGGCGTGATGCGCCCCCTCGACGCCGCCGCCGCGCCCCGATACGAGAAGGGCGGCGCAAACGCCACGAGGGGGCCCGAACACACAATGCACAGCCTGCAGAGCCTGGCCGGAATGGCGCTGATCCTGTTGATCGCCTTTGCCCTTTCCAGCGACAAGCGGGCGATCCGGCCCAGGGTGGTGCTGGCCGCCTTTGCGCTGCAGGCCGGCTTTGCCGCGCTGGTGCTCTATTTCCCGCCGGGCAATGCGGCGCTGCAGCTGGTGTCGGCGGGGGTGGGCAATCTGCTGGGCTATGCCCATGCCGGGGTGATGCTGCTGTTTGGCCCGCTGGCCCGGCCCGAAGTGGGCGGCAACAGCTTTGCCATTTCCTCGCTGCCGGTGATCATCTTCTTCGCCTCGCTGATCTCGGTGCTTTATTACGTGGGGATCATGCCGCTGGTGGTGCGCTGGATCGGCGGCGCGCTGGAGAAGATCACCGGCATCAGCCGGCTGGAAAGCCTGTGCGCGGCCAGCAACATCTTCCTTGGCCAATCGGAAGCGCCGCTGGTGATCCGGCCCTATCTGGCGGGCCTGGCGCCGGCGCAGCTGTTCTGCGTGATGAGCGTGGGGCTGGCGGGCGTGGCGGGCACTATTCTGGCCGCCTATGCCGGGCTTGGCATCCGCATCGATTATCTGGTGGCGGCCAGCTTCATGTCGGCGCCGGGGGGCATCTGCATGGCCAAGATCATCATGCCAGACCCCAAGGGCGCGATCATCGAGCCTGACGAGATCGTGCTGCCAACCAGCGCCGAGCAGGGCGAGCGGCCGGCCAACATCATCATGGCCGCTTCCGAAGGCGCGCAGACGGGGGTGAAGCTGGCGGTGGCGGTGGGCGCCATGGTGCTGGCCTTTGTGGCGCTGGTGGCGCTGGCCAATGGCATTGTCGGCTGGGTGGGGCATTTCTTCGGTGTGCCGCAGCTCTCCTTCCAGCTGGTGCTGGGCTATGTGTTCGCGCCGGTGTTCTATCTGCTGGGCACGCCTGACTGGGCCGAGGCAATGCGCGCGGGCGGCATGTTCGGCACCAAGGTGGTGCTGAACGAATTTGTCGCCTTCATCGATCTGGGGCAGGCGCAGGGCCTGTCGGCGCGCACGGTGGGGATTGTCACCTTTGCGCTGTGCGGCTTTGCCAATTTCAGCTCGATTGCCATCCAGATGGCCGTGACCGGCAGCCTTGCGCCCAACCAGCGCCCGGTGATCGCCCGGCTGGGGATGAAGGCACTGGCGGCCGGCGCGCTCTCCAATCTGATGAGCGCGGCGCTGGCGGGGCTGTTTCTGGGGCTTTGAGGGCGGTGGACTGGGAAGACCATTGGGAGCAGCTGGGCCCGCCGGCGCCCCCGCCCCGGGCCCGCAAGCCCGGTGTGTGGACGATCGCGCTGGTGGTGCTGGGGCTGATGGGGCTGCTGCTGGCCGCGCTGCACTGGCGCGGCTGGCTGGCGGCGGGGCGCCAGGCGCTGGCAGGCGGCGCGCCGGTGACGGCCGCGGCCGATCTGCCCCGCCCCGCCCCGGCAGACCGGGATGCGGCGCATTTTTCCCTTTGCGCAGGGCCGCACCGGGTGAACTGCGTGATCGATGGCGACACCATCTGGTATGCCGGCGAGAAGATCCGCCTGGCCGATATCAACGCGCCCGAAGTTTCTGACCCCGATTGCGATGCCGAGCAGCTGCTGGGCGAAAAGGCGACCGACCGGCTGCTGGCGCTGCTCAACATGGGTGCCTTCAGCCTGGTGCCGCTGCCGGGGCGCGATACCGATGTCTATGGCCGCAAGCTGAGGACGATCAGCCGCGGCGGGCAAAGCCTGGGGATGGTGCTGGTGAAGGAGGGGCTGGCCGAGAAATGGGTGGGCTTCCGGCGCGACTGGTGCGACTGAGGGGAAGGGCGCCTTCTCCCCTCGTCGCGCGCGCTCACAGCGTCCAGTCGGCGCCGGCCACCACGCCTTTCAGATCCGCCAGCAGGCCGCCTTCTGCCACCAGCGCGCGCAGGGACTCGGGCGAGAGGGCGAGATATTCGCGGTGCGGCACGGCCAGGATGACAAGATCGTAGCGCCGCCCTTCCAGCGCGCCGGCCACCAGCGGAATGCCATATTCGTGCCGCGCCTCGGCCGGATCGCCATGGGGATCATGCACGGTGACCGCATGGCCCAGCCGGCCCAGCGCGGTGACAAGATCGGCCACCTTGGAATTGCGCAGATCGGGGATGTTCTCCTTGAAGGTGAAGCCCAGCACCAGCACGCTGCCGGGCACATCGCCGCGCGCCTCGTGCAGGCGTTCGGCCACCCAGAAGGCCATGCCATCGTTGATGCCGCGGCCCGAGAGGATCACCCGCGGATCCATCCCCAGCTGTTCGGCGCGATGCGAGAGATAGTAGGGATCCACCCCGATGCAGTGGCCGCCGACAAGGCCTGGCGCAAAGGGCAGGAAGTTCCATTTGGTGCGCGCGGCCGCCAGCACGTCCCAGATGGAGATATCCATCTTCGAGAAGATCTGGGCGATCTCGTTCATGAAGGCGATGTTGATGTCGCGCTGGGCGTTCTCGATCACCTTGGCGGCCTCGGCGGCCTTGATGCTGCTGGCGCGGAAGACGCCGCCTGTGGTGATCGCGCCATACAGCTGCGCCACGCGTTCCAGCACCTCGGGCGTTTGTCCGGAGACGACCTTGGTGATCTTGTCGATCGTGTGCTCGCGGTCGCCCGGGTTGATGCGTTCGGGGCTGTAGCCGAGGAAGAAATCGCGCCCGCACACCAGGCCGGAATGGGCCTCGAGGATGGGCGCGCAGGTTTCTTCCGTCACGCCGGGGTAAACGGTCGATTCGTAGATCACCACCGGCACCCGCCCTTCGGCCACCGCCGCTGCCAGCATGGCGCCCACCGTGCGGCTGGCCGCTTCCACCAGCCGCAGGTCGGGCCGGTTGGCGCCGTCGATGGGGGTGGGCACGGTCACGATGTAGTAATCGGCCGGCGGGCAGATCGCCGCTTCGGCCGCCAGCGCCAGCGTGCTGGCCGCGAGGCGCTCAGGCGTGATCTCGCCGGTGCGGTCGTGGCCGGTGTTCAACTCGGCGATGCGGCGGGTGTCGATATCGAGGCCCACCGTCTCGAAGCGGGTGGCCAGCGCCACGGCCAGCGGCAGGCCCACATAGCCAAGCCCCACCACCACCACGCGGGCGGCCAGCGCCGCATCGGCATGGAAGGGCTGGGGCGCATCGGTGCTGGCAGGAACGCCGGGATACATCACGGTCAAGGCGGGTGCCCTTTTTGGCTGCGGGCACGGATTTCGCGCCCCTTTGCCGCCATTTAGCGTCAAGCCTCTTATTTCATGGTTAACCCGTAGGAGGTTATGCGAAGGGCCATGACAAGCGCACCCACCCGCCCCCGCATCCTGTTGATTTTCGGCACCCGGCCCGAGGCGATCAAGCTGTTTCCGCTGGTGCACGCGTTGCGTGCCGATTCGCGCGTCGAGGCGCGGGTCTGCGTTTCGGCGCAGCATCGCGGCATGCTCGATCAGGTGCTGGAGATCGCCGGCATCACGCCCGACCATGACCTTGACCTGATGCGCGCAGGCCAGAGCCTCGATTCGCTGACCGCCGCGCTGATCACCGGGCTGGGCCGGGTGATGGATGAGGAACAGCCCGCCCGCGTGATCGTGCAGGGCGATACCGCCACCGCCATGGCCGGCGCGCTGGCCGCCTATTACCGCAAGATCCCGGTGGACCATGTGGAAGCCGGCTTGCGTTCGGGCAATATCTATCACCCCTGGCCTGAGGAAGTGAACCGCAAGATCATCGGCGGCATCGCCGCCCTGCATTTCGCCCCCACCGAAACCGCCGCCGCTGCCCTTGCGCGCGAGAATGTGGCGGCGGAGGCGATCCATGTCACCGGCAACACGGTGATCGATGCGCTGCACTGGGTTTCCGCCCGCATTGCCGCAGAGCCGCAGCTGGCCGCCGGCCTTGCCGAACTGGAAGCGCGCTTTGCCGGCAAGCGGATCATCGGCGTTACCAGCCACCGGCGCGAGAATTTCGGCGGCGGGCTGGAGAATATCGCCGAGGCCATCCGCCAGATCGCCCAGCGGCCCGATGTGGCGATCATCTTCCCGGTGCACCCCAACCCCAATGTGCGCGCGGTGATGGATGGGGCGCTGGCCGGCCTTGCCAATGTGGCGATGATAGAGCCGCTGGATTATCCGCATTTTGCCCGCCTGCTGGGGCTGGCCGAGATCATGCTCACCGATTCGGGCGGCGTGCAGGAAGAGGCGCCGGCGCTGGGCAAGCCGGTGCTGGTGATGCGCGAGACGACCGAGCGGCCCGAGGGCGTGGCTGCCGGCACGGCGCGGCTGGTGGGCACCGATGTGGGCACCATCGTTTCCGAAATCTTCAATCTTCTCGACGATAAAGCCGCTTACGAGGCGATGGCGCGGGCCCACAATCCGTTTGGCGATGGGCATGCCGCCCGGCGCATCACCGAAATCCTCGCAGGAGTGACCGGGGCATGAAATCTGACGTGAAGCCCGATGTGTGCGTGGTGGGCCTGGGCTATATCGGCCTGCCCACAGCGGCGATCATTGCCCGCGCGGGCTGCCGCGTGCTGGGCGTGGATGTGACGCAAAGCGTGGTGGACACCATCAACCGCGGCGAGATCCATATCGAGGAAGTGGACCTTGATGGCCTGGTGCAGGGCGTGGTGGCGCGCGGGCTGCTTTCGGCCAGCACCGCCATGGCGCCGGCCGATGTGTTCGTCATCGCCGTGCCCACGCCGTTCGACAAGCAGCACCAGCCGGATATCTCCTATGTGCTGGCCGCGGCCCGCAGCGTGGCGGCGGTGCTGAAGCCGGGCGATCTCGTCATCCTTGAATCGACCTCGCCGGTGGGCACCACCGAGGAAATGCGCGACATGATCGCGGCCATGCGCCCCGATCTCAAGGTGCCGGGCCTGACGCAGGAAACGCCCGACATCGCCATCGCCTATTGCCCCGAGCGGGTGCTGCCCGGCCGCATCCTCGAAGAGCTGACCAACAACGACCGCTCCATCGGCGGCATCACGCCGCGCTGCGCGCGCAAGGCGCTGGCCTTCTACAAGCGCTTCGTGCGCGGGGCCTGCATCACCACCGATGCGCGCAGTGCCGAGATGACCAAGCTGGTCGAGAACGCCTACCGCGACGTCAACATCGCCTTTGCCAATGAACTGTCGATCGTGGCAGACCGGATGGGGCTGGATGTGTGGGAAGTGATTCGCCTGGCCAACCGCCATCCGCGCGTCAACATCCTGAACCCGGGGCCCGGCGTTGGCGGCCATTGCATTGCGGTGGATCCGTGGTTCATCGTGGCCGGCGCGCCCGAGGAGACGCCGCTGATCCGCACCGCGCGCGGGGTGAACGATGGCAAGATCCACCATGTGATCGCCCGCGCAGAAGCGCTGGTAGAGGCCCATCCGCAAGCGAAGGTGGCCTGCCTGGGCCTGGCCTTCAAGGCCAATATCGACGATTTCCGCGAGAGCCCGGCGCGGCTGGTGGCGGCCACCCTGGCCCGCCGCTTCCACGAGCGGATCCATATCGTCGAGCCTTATGCCGCGCAGCTGCCGCTGGAATTCACAGGCACCGGCGCCAAGGCGATCGATCTCGACGAGGCGCTGGAAGAATGCGACATCCTCATCGTGCTGGTCGATCATGATCTGTTCCGCTCGGTGCCGCTGGCCGAACGCGCGCACAAGCTGGTTTACGACACGCGTGGCATCTGGCCCGATCAGCCGGCCACAGGCGAGGGCGCGGTGGCCGCGCTGAGGCTGGCCAGCTGAGCGCCTATCCTTCGGAAACCGAGGCTTTGGCGCCTGCGCTGAGGGGGCAGGCGCGCTAACCCCTGCCAGGCGGCTGTGCGGGCCGCCGGGGGAAAGCGGGTGAGCGATCTGGGGCGGAGGGAGCCGGTGCCGGAAGGCGCCACGGTGCTGCTGGGCGGCATGCCGCGGGCGGGCACCACGCTTTTGTGCGCCATGCTGAACGAACAGCCGGGCTGCGTGGCCCTGGCAGAGCCGATGCGCCCGGGCCGCCATGGCGATGGCGCCCGCGCGCTGGCCGATATTGCCGCCTTTGCCCGCGGCACCCGGCGCGATCTGCTGGCCGGGCGGCCGGTGGTCTCCACAGGTGGCGGGGCGGCGGTGGATAATTTCGTGCCGATGGCGCCGGCCGGATCGGCGCTGCGCGTGGTGGAAGCGCCGCTGGCCGCTTGGTCGGATGCTTCACCAAACGCCGGGTCGCTGCGCCTGTTCATCAAGCAGCCCGGGCTGGTGGCGGCGCTGGCAGGGGCGCTGTCGGCCGATTATCCCGTCTATCTTGTCTTGCGCCATCCGCTGGCGGTGCTGGCCTCGTGGCAAACCGTGCCGATGGCCGTGCGCGCGGGGCATATGCCGGTGGCCGAAAGCCTGCGCCCCGATCTTGCGGCGCGGCTGGCGCGGGCGGGCGATGCGCTGGGCCGGCAGGTGGTGTTGCTGGCCTGGCTGCTGGAAGCGGCGCTGGCCCATCCGCGCGGGCAGGTGCTGCTCTATGAGGAATTTGTGGCAGAGCCGGCTTATTGGCTGGCGCCGCTGGCGGGGGGGCGCTGGCAGGCGGGGGCGCAGCGCCGCCCGCATGATCGGCTGTGCCGCTATGCCGGGCAGGATCTGGCGCGGCTGGCCCATGCGCTGTGGCCGCTGGTGGGGCTGGCGCAGCCGTTCTGGCCGGGCTTTGCGGGCGATCTGGCCGAGGTGATCGCCGCCGGGTGAGCCGCAGGTGTTAAGAATCTGGCCGATATCTTTATGAATAAGAGATTGTACGTATTCTATAAAATCGATTGTTTAACGGACAATACGTATGGTTGACCTATCAAATATGCACCAATTTATAAACTATAAGACCTTTGTCGAAAGGCTCTTCCGCATATTGTGGGGGCGATGAATTTCTGTTTGCCGGGCCGTTTGCCTGGGCGCGACGGAAAATCGTTGGAACATACATAATCAGGTCGCGCACACAATAACGAGCCGGTTTCGGTGTCATTCCTGCAGGTCAGGGTCAGATCAAGAGTGCGAAGCCATGAAGAATGATATCCTTATTGTTGACGATGACCTGAGCACGATCCAGGTCTTCAAGAAGATGCTGGCCGAGGTGGGCAGCGCCCGTTTCGCCACGCATGGCGCCGCCGCGATCGACCAGATCCGCATGGAGGCGCCCGATGTCATCCTGCTGGATGCCGAGATGCCGGGGATGACTGGCTTTGAGGTGTGCCAGGTGCTGAAGGGCGAGGCGGCCTATGCCGACATTCCGGTGATCTTCGTCACCGCCCACAACGACCACGAGCTGGAACTGCGGGGCCTGGAAGCGGGCGCGGTGGATTTCATCAGCAAGCCGGTGAACGAGGCGTTGCTGCGGGCCCGCGTGCGCACCCATCTGCGCCTGAAGCAGATGAGCGACGAGCTGCGCAAGATCGCCACGATCGACGGGTTGACGCAAGTGGGCAACCGCCGCCGGTTTGACGAGGCGCTGCAGCGCGAATGGGCGCGCGGCATCCGCAATTGCGAGCCGATCAGCTTGCTGATGATCGATGTCGATCACTTCAAGCCCTATAACGACCATTATGGCCATCCGGCGGGCGATGCCTGCCTCAGGCTGATTGCCGAGGCGCTGGGCCATTGCGCCACGCGGCCGGCCGATGTGGTGTGCCGTTATGGCGGCGAGGAATTCGTGGTGCTGCTGCCGCAGACCCCGCGCGATGGCGCGGCCCATGTGGCCACGCGCATCCGCGAGGCGGTGGAGAACCTGTGCATCCCGCATGGCCGCTCTACCGTGGCCGGGCAGCTGACGGTGAGCATCGGCATTGGCGCCTACGACTGGGACAGCCCCTGCTGGAGCGATTCCGCCGAGGCCGGCCGCAGCACCGATGAACTGCGCAACCGGCGCGATGCGCTGGTGGCCGCGGCCGACAAGGCGCTGTATTGCGCCAAGCGCGGCGGCCGCAACCAGGTGTGGATGAAGGATATCGACGAGGCCCAGGGCGCCTTCCGGGTGAATCTGGAAATGGCCAATGTCGAGAATCTGTCGGCGCGGGCGCGCTAGGCCCGGCCATTCCGCCAGAATGGAGGTGACCGGGCTGGACGTGACGTCTGGCCTGGTGCCAGTTCAGGGAAGCAGAAAGAAGGAAGACAATAATGGACCTTCTGCATCCGGATGCCGCCGGCCCCCGCAAGCGCGCGTTGCTGCATGGGCAGGATGCCCGCGCGGTGGATGCGGCCGCGCCGGCGGATCGGCCGGCTGGTGCGGCGGGCCAGCCTGCCATCGTGACCCAGGCTGCCATCGTGACCCAGCCTGCCGGCGTGGCCCAGCCTGCCGTGGCGCCCGTGGTTTCGCCTGCTCTGCCCGTGCCGCCGGCGGCGGTGGCCCCGGATGCCTATGCGGTGGCCCGCGCCGATGCCCCGGCGGGGGGAGAGGCACCGCCGCCGCCCAGCCTCAGCGAGGATGCCGCGCTGATCGCCCTGTCGTTGCCGGTGGGGGTGGTGGTGGTGGATGCGCAGGGGCGCATCGTCATGGTCAACCAGCGCCTGTGCGACATGTTTGGCTATCCGGGTGCGGATCTGCGCGGCAAATCGCTGGAAGTGCTGCTGCCGGAGCGTTATCGCCAGGGCCACAATGCCTTGCGCGCGGCCTATCACGCAGCGCCGGTGGCGCGGATGATGGGCCGGGGCCGTGACCTCACCGGGCTGCGCGCCGATGGCATGGAATTTCCCATCGAGATCGGGCTGGGCGCGCTGCCCACCTCGCGCGGGCAGCTGGTGCTGGCAACGGTGGTGGACATTACCGAGCGCAAGCGCACCGAGCTGCAGCTGCGCGAGGCCAATGCCCAGCTGGAGGAATTCACCTCGGTGGCCTCGCATGATCTGCGCTCGCCGCTGCGTGGGGTGAGCAACCTGATCGATTTCATTCTGGATGATTATGGCGATACAGCGCCCGTTGGCGTGCTGCGCAACCTGGACCGGGTGAAGGACCGCATCGGCCGGATGGAACAGCTGATCGAGGATCTGCTGGCCTATGCGCGGGCCGGGCGGCGTTCGGCCAAGCTGGAGCTGATCGATCTGGAGGATATCGTCGAGGAAATGGTGCGGCTGGATCCGCCGCCCGAAGGCTTCCGGCTGGAAACCGATCTCGATGTGGCGCCCTTCCTCGGCTCGGCCACGCCGCTGCGCACGGTGATCCGCAACCTCTACACCAATGCCTTCAAGCATCACGATCTGAAGGGCGGGGTGATCCGCATTGCTGCCCGGGGCGAGGGGGATGCCTGTGTGATCGAGATTGGCGACGACGGGCCGGGCATTCCCGTGCTGGTGCAGGAACGGGTGTTCCGCCTGTTCCAGACGCTGGCGGGCGATACCGCGCCTTCGGGCACGCCGCGGCTGGGCGGCAGCGGGCTGGGGCTGGCCGTGGCCAAGCGGCTGGTGGAAGGCCATGGCGGGCGGATCGAGGTGAACTCGCCCGATGGCGTGCGCGGGGCCACTTTCCGCATCCACTGGCCGCGCTACATGAGGACGGATCTGGATGACTGAGCAGGCGCTGTCCGTGCTGGTGGTGGACGATGACGACATCACCGCAGAACTGGTGGAGCGCGCGCTGCGCCGGGTGGAGGGCGCCTTCGAGGTGATCTCCGCGCCCGACGGGGTGAGCGCGCTGGCGATGATGCGCGGCCGGCCAGGCGGGGTGGAGCGGCCCTATGTGGTGCTGCTGGATCTCAACATGCCCAGGATGAACGGCTTTGAATTTCTCGATGTGCTGCGGTCCGATCCGGGCTTGCGCGATTCGGTGGTGTTCATCCTGTCCACCTCGGCGGCCGATGGCGATCTGCGCCGCGCCTATGAACGTTATGTGGCCGGTTATATGGTGAAATCGCGCGTGGGGCCGCAATTTGCGCAAGTGTCGCGGCTGCTGCGGGATTTCTCTGAAACCATATGCCTGCCGCAGTAATCGCCGAGGCCGCCGGCCCGCCCGCCGGGCAGGCGGCCCCGCGCATTCTCGTGGTGGATGATGACGAGGTGGACCGCGAGGCGATCCTGCGGCTGATCGCCCGGCTGGACCGCGATGTGCAGGTGGAGGCGGCCAGCAGCATCGATACCGCCCAGGCGCATCTGGTGGGGCAGGATTTCGATTGCATCGTGCTGGATTACCGGCTGGGCGGCCATTGCGGGCTGGAACTGCTGCCCTGGGTGGCCAAGCTGCAGGCGCAGGTGTGCCCCATCGTGCTGGTGACAGATGCCGCCGACGAGGAACTGATCGTGGGCGCCATGCGCCAGGGCGTGTTCGATTATATCCCCAAATCCGGCCTCAACCTGAAGCGGCTGGGCCAGGTGCTGGAACATTGCCTGGCCTGGCGCACGCTGGAAAGCGACCGCCGCCAGGCCGAGCGGCGCGAGCGCGACGAGAAGCTGAGCCGGCAGCGCGAGAAGGAACGCTCGCTGCAGGTGGCGGTGGAGCAGGCGGAGAACGCCAATCGCGCCAAGAGCCAGTTCGTGGCCCATATCAGCCATGAATTGCGCACGCCGATGAATGCGGTGATCGGCCTGACCCACCTGCTGGAGCGCACCGGCCTGACCGACGAGCAGACCGAGCTGGTGGACAAGCTGCAGGTGGCCGGCAAAAGCCTGCTCGACATCATCCAGAGCGTGCTCGACCTCTCGAAGATCGAGGCGGGCGAGATGACGCTGGAGCAGGCGCCCTTCTCGCTGTTCACGGTGATCTGCGAGGTGGTGGCGCTGATCGAACCGCAGGCGCGCAGCCGCCAGCTGGCCTTCGCGCTGGATCTGCCGGCCGATCTGCCGCCGGTGCTGCTGGGCGATCCGGTGCGGGTGCACAGGGTGCTGATGAATTTGCTGGGCAATGCGGTGAAGTTCACCAGTGCCGGCCAGGTGGGCCTGGCGGTGCATGCGCTGGCGCGCGATGCGGCGGAAATCCGCCTGCGGTTCGAGATCAGCGATACCGGCATCGGCATTTCCGAGGAAGCCCAGGCCCGGCTGTTCACCCCCTTTGTGCAGGCCGACAGTTCCACCACCCGCCGCTTTGGCGGCACCGGGCTGGGCCTGTCGATCGTCAAGCAGCTGGTGGAGCTGATGGGCGGGCAGATCGGCGTGACCAGCGCGCCGGGCGCGGGCAGCACCTTCACTTTCGAGCTGACCCTGCCGATTGCCGACCGCGATCTGCCCGATGTCACCCACCACCGCGAGGCAGAGCAGAGCCAGCGGCTGGAAGGCGTGCGCGTGCTGCTGGCCGACGACAGCGAGATCAATGTGGAAATCGCCCGCCGCATGCTGGAACTGGAAGGGGCGCAGGTGGTGACGGCCGCCAATGGCCGCGAGGCGGTGGATGCGGTGATGGCGCGCGAAGGGCGCTTCGATGTGGTGCTGATGGATGTGCAGATGCCGGTGCTCGACGGGCTGAACGCCACGCGCCGCATCCGCAGCGGGCTGGGCTTGAGGCAGCTGCCGATCATCGCGCTCACCGCCGGCATGTTGACCAGCCAGCGGCAGGAAGCATTGGCCTGCGGCATGGATGATTATCTGCCCAAGCCGTTCGAGGTGGACGATCTGATCGATTGCATCCGCCGCCATATGCGCCTCAGCGAGGCCGATGCCGCGCGCGCGCGCAGCCAGGCGCAAGGGGGCGCTGGCGTGGCCGGCAGCGCCGAGGTGGCGGGGCCGGCCGGGCGGCCTTTCGTGCTGGGCGGGGCGAGCGACTGGCCGCAGATCGCCGGCATCGATCCGGGCCTCAGCGAAAGGCGGATGGGGGGCGACAGGGAATTGCTGGCGCGGCTGATCGAGAAATTGCTGGAGCTGGACGAGGCGCTGGCCGCGCAGGAAACCACCCCCGCCGCCGATGAGGAGGAGGCCACCGCCCAGCTGGCGGCGGTGTTGCACAAGCTGAAAGGCAGCTCTGGCATGCTGGGGGCCAGCGCGTTGCAGCAGCAGGCCGGCAGCGCCGAGGCCGAGGCGCGGGCCGGCCGGCTGGCGCCGGCGCGGGCGGGGCTGGGGCAATTGCGCGCGGGGCTGGCGCAGCTGCGCGCATCAAGCGCCGCCTTTCTGGCCGAGATGGCCGCCCGCGCCGCTGCGCGCGACGAGGCGCAGGCCGGCGCCGGCGCTGTGGAGCTGGGGGGCGAGGATATCACCCGGCTGCTGCGCCAGCTGCGCTACAACGATCTGGCCGCGCTCGATCATTTCGAGCGGCTGGCCCCGGCGCTGCGCGCGCGGATGGGCGAATTGCCGTGGCGTTCCATGCGCGATCACATCAACAACCTGCGCTTCGACGAGGCCGCCGCCCTGCTGGCCGGCAGCGCCCCGGTGGCCTCCTAGGCGCGGCGCAAGGGAGAGGGCGCCGCAAACCCGGTTGACGCCCGCGCGCCAACGTGGCACTGGCTGCGCCTGCACGCGAGGCCCAGCGCCCCCGGGCGGGTGTAGCTCAATGGTAGAGCAGCAGCTTCCCAAGCTGAATACGAGGGTTCGATTCCCTTCACCCGCTCCACTTCTTGGTTCGCCGGCGTCCGTCGGCATCCTTGCAAACCTCAGAAATACGCCATATTTTAGGCCTAGATGGCTGACGGCATCCGCTTGCGTTCGCTGGCAGCTGCCCCGGATTGGGGGCCTTTATGGGGCCTTTTGTCCGGGGGCTTTTTAAAAGGCCCCCAACATGGCACTGACCGACACCGCGATCCGCAACGCCAAGCCCCACGACAAGGAATACAAACTGGCCGATGGCGGCGGCCTTTATCTGCTGATTACACCGTCGGGCGGCAAACTCTGGCGTCTGAAGTTCAGGACGGAAGGGCGAGAGCGGAAGCTGTCCATTGGCAGCTATCCCGAGATCAGCCTGAGCGATGCACGTAAGCGCCGCGACGAAGCGCGAGAGCAATTGGCCAACGGCAAGGATCCGTCCCGAGAGAAGCAGCGAGAGAAGCTGCGATCAAGGCTGCAATCGGAGAACACCTTTGCGGGTATCGCCAAGGAATATTGTGAGAAGCGAAAGCGTGATGGCCATAAGGCGTGGGCACCAGCGACTGCCGTTCGCAGCGAATACCTCCTGGGGCTGCTGAATGGCGCGTTGGGGCGGATGCCCATCGGCGAGATAGAGCCGGCAGATGTGCTTGCGGCGATCCGCAAAATTGAGGCCAAGGGTAATTTGGAAAGCGCACGGCGCACGCAACAGCTCGCCAGCGCGGTTTTTCGCTATGCCGTGGCGACCGCGCGGCTATCGTCGGACCCCACTCGCGATTTGCGCGGCGCTGTGGCCTCCCCCAAGGTCACCCATTATGGCGCGATTACCCAACCCCTCCAAGTCGGGGCTCTGCTCAGGTCTATCGACGGATATGAGGGCATGGGCATCACCAAGATCGCGATGCAGTTGGCCCCGCACGTGTTTGTGCGCCCTGGCGAACTGCGCCACGCCGAGTGGAGCGAAATTGATCTGGACAAGGCCATTTGGGCGATCCCGGCAGACAAGACGAAAATGCGCAAGCCTCATTACGTGCCTCTATCGCGTCAGGCGGTCACGTTGCTTGGAAAGGCATATGCCATCACCGGGCCCATGGGGTACGTTTTCCCTGCGCTCCACACCCGCCTGCGCCCATTGAGCGAGAACACGCTTAATTCCGTGCTGCGGCGGCTGGGCTATACCAGCCAGGAGATGACCGCGCATGGATTTCGCGCCATGGCCAGTACATTGCTGAACGAATCGGGCAAATGGTCGCCGGACGCCATCGAGCGAGCATTGGCCCATGGCGATAGCGACAAGGTGCGCGCAGCTTATCACCGGGGCGCCCACTGGGAGGAACGGGTGAAAATGGCACAGTGGTGGTCAGATCATTTAGACATGCTGCGAGATGGGGCTGATATTCTGCCACTGCACACACGAAACGCCTCGTAGGTGCGCGAGGCGTGCCCCGCGGCACCGGGCCCACCCGTTTCACGGCCATTTAGTAAGCCTATGGAGGTGGTTTTACCGGGCGTCACGGCAGTCCTCGATTTTAAGTCTTTTTCAATATTAAATAACACCTTGTGGACTCTTCCAACGCGCAAAAAGCTGACCAAAAGCATGCAATGCCATGGTCGATGGCCAGCGCATTGCGGGGCAAACGGCAGGGCCTGCTAAAACCGCTAAAGCTGCTAACCGCAACGGGCGTTTAAAACTGGGCGGCGGCGGCCGGGCTGCTAAAAGCCACAAATCTGGCGCGTCACCATCACCGCATCGTTCTGGCGCCCACCCTGATCGACGTAAACCAGGCGGACCGAGGCGCCATAATGCAGCAGCGGTATGAAAGCCGAATGCGAGCAGAGCGCCCCCACCAGCCTGGAGCGGGCCGCTTCCGACAGGGCACCGCGTGGGCGCGAGCCTCTCATTGTCAGCATCAACTGCGTGCCGACCGTTTCCGCCCTCACCAGCGTGGCCTGATCGTCCAGCAGTAGCTGCATGGAGGGGATGGCCACAGCGGTGCGGCTGAGCATGGTGGCCAGATCCGGTGCAGCAGGCGCAGCCTGGATCGGCCGAGGCGGCGGCGCCACATAAGGCTGGCAGGATTGTGCAATCTGTTCGCCCAATTCCAGCCTACCCTTGCTGAGGGCATAGTGGCTGGCTCCCTCGCAATCGCCAGCCGCCAGCAATTCGCCCACATGCTTGCGGATCGAACGATCGTTCGCATCGGCGATCATGCCTGAAATGCGGCTCAACAGGTGTGTTTGATTAGGCGCTGGGCCGGTGGTGTTACAGTTCACCATATTGGGGCCGATACCCATGCAAGTGGTGACCTGAGCACTGGCCTGTCCGGCAGCGCATAGGCCGGCGGCGGCCAAGAGAATATGGCGGCGGCGCGTTGCAGTTCTCATGGCGAACATCCTTCCCCTAATTAGCTGCGCTGCGTCATGGCATACCCCTCAAAGGTTAAGAATGAGGTATATTAGTCCGTGGACTGATAGTCCTCATTTCAGGCCTAACCTGCCCGATGGACGAGAGCGCGATTCTCGCTGAATTGGGCAGGCGCATAAGAGCGCAGCGTAAGCGCGTGGGCCTGACGCAAGAGCAACTGGCGCTGATCGCGGGCGTAGATCGGTCCTACTGCGGTTCAATTGAGCGCGGGGAACGGAACATTACCTTCACCGTGCTGTGCCGGCTGGCAGCCGCAATGGAAGCTGACATAGCAGCGCTAACGACAGGGCTGCCAGCGCCCGTCACCGAAATGGCAGCAAGATAGACGGGGCGACTTTGGGGGACACTCCGGAAGGGCAGCTCCCAGCAGCTTAAATGTGACTAGCGGACATTCGAGATGGCGATCCGGGGGCGGCTTTCGGTGAGGTCTGGATCGCTTGAACGTTGGTTGCTGCAAGTAGGTGAATTAAGTTTGAAAACTGAATGCCGCCTGACGCAAGAGTTTTCCCCATTCTGCGAGCGGCAATCTCTTGCGTCAGGCGGCATTGGACGTACATTCGGAACAGGAGATTCAGATGTCCATTCCTGGTGTATCACAAGCACAGATCGAAGCTGTTCTAAGGGAGCACCTTACTCCCTCGGCACATATAACAACGCCAGAACGCCTTTTTGGGCGACAAAAAATGCTAACTCAGATCCAAAGAGCATTCAATTCCGAAGGACGCCACGTCTTCATTTTTGGAGATCGGGGAGTCGGCAAGACCTCGCTTGCGATGACTGCTGCATATCTTAGTCAGAGTTCGGAACATACTCCAATTTATGTGCTCTGCAGCGGCCAGTCGACGTTTTCTGACATAATGGTGTCTATTGGTCAGAACGCATTTCCGCCAACTGAGTTTATGGAGTCCAAGGCCAAGAGTGGGAAACTGGCTTTAACAGCAGTCGGATTTGGCGGAACATACGAAGCGCCGACACCATCGACGATATCAATTGAAGCCCCAAGAGATATAAACGAAGCTTGCAATATAATTAAATTTATAAATTCAAAAAGACCCAAGCAAAATGTGATTATAATTGACGAAATGGAAAGAATAGAAAGCCAAGATGAGAAGATTAAAATTGCAGAATTTTTGAATAGTATTTCTTCTGTTCAAAGCAATTCAAAATTTATTTTGTGCGGCATTGGACAAAGTGTTGAGGATCTGTTGGGGGCACATAGGTCGGCAACTAGAAAATTAGAAACCATTGGCCTTGAACGAATAAACCATTCGGAATTATGGAAAATTCTGTCTACTGCTGCAGATGCTCTTGATGTTTCACTGAACACCGACTTCTTGATGCGTGCTAGTATTCTGAGTGACGGCTTTCCTCATTATGTTCACCTCATCGGAGAGAGTCTCTTTTGGGCAATGTTTGACGACGAAAACGATTGCATTTCCGCGACAACTGATCATTTTCGTTCAGCTGTAAAGGGTGCTCTGAGCAGGACTGAGGTTGAACATAGAACAGCCTATCAGAAAGCTACCGAAAAAACTAAAAATACTAAAGAATATGAGATTTCCCTTTGGGCCCTTGCTGATAAAACAGAGACTCGTCGTCAGCTTGATAATATATATCGTGATTCCTATTTAAGAATCATGCGCGAATTTTATCCAACGGAAAAACCTATGGATAAGACGCGCTTTAACCAACGGCTTCTCAGCTTAAAAACTCAAAACCACGGGGAAATCATCAGGGGCTTTGGTTCAGGATGGTTCTCATTTCGAGAAACCATTCTTCGAGGTTATGTTAGGCTGATAGCCGAAAATCAAGATGTCTATCTCGCAAAAGATGCATCTCAATGAGCGTCGTTGCGGGTGATCCAGACCCACCTGCGGACCTGATCGAGGGGGGCATACCGATGCCGACATCTTCGTGGCGGCAAGCGAATTCCGGTGGGCGCTTGATGCGATAGATCGGGCTCATTGGGACCGGATCTATATCGACCACCTCCCCCATGGCGCCTGCGGCCACTGTGCCGAGCTGCTTGCATCGTATCTTCAACAGCGTTTCGGCGTCACCGCTGACTATGTTTGCAAGGATTTCTACGACAATGACGGAGTGCGTGAAACCAGCCACGCATGGCTCGAGTGGTATGGGCTAATTATCGATATTTCGTCCGACCAGTCCAACTGCCCGGCGGTCATTGTAACGCACCAGTCAGATCTGCACGCACGGGGTGAGGACGAGTTGCGCCATGCCTTCCGCGTCGATCCGGCGTAGTGGGGGCAGCAGCGCGTCAGGACTGAGCTACAGTAGCCGGACCGAAGCGTCGCCATTACATCCCGCAAATGATGCTACGGCTTTTTGTAGACGAGCTTAGCCAGCTTTGGTTCTGGCGAGGAACCTTCGAGTCCGGCGAGGGGAGCGTTCAGCTCTGGCGTGCTAGATGAACGAAGGCCTGCTTTCAACGACCAGAAAAGGGGCTTTGGACCGCAGCTTTGTCGGCAGTCACGACGACACGTCGGGCGGGGCTGGAACCGGCAGCAGGCGACCAGCTTTCGCCGTTCCGGTGAGATCTCTGAAATGTCCGCTTATGCCGGACCCAGTCGTTCGCGTGCCAGAGGGCCGCAGGTCGGCCCTGCGCCTAACTCAGCCGGTCGGCTGATATTAGTGTTTGCCTAGTAGCGGACATTCTTTCAGCTCGATATGAACGCCGTACGCGTGGCCAACATCAGCCATCCCACCCATCACTATAGTTGCGGCAGGCAACGGTTTCGCCGTTGCCGCCACGAGTATCAGTTTGAAGACGGACGTAGAATTTGATGCCAAATCATGCGCGCTGTATCGCGTGGGCCCGAAGCTTTCCGTACTTCACGGCGGGAGAATACGATACTCGGTCGCCAACGCGAGGTGAATAGCCTGCCTTCAGTTGAGAAAATTGAAAATAATGATCGATTTGAGCAATGCCGCCTCTGATGAATCCAAATTTTTCATCAGGTGAAATTCCAACTACCGTTCCAAACTCCCTTTTTGAGTTAGGCTTTTTCGTTTTAATTGATCTTCCGACATTGAGCGCTTTTGTTAGACCATAGAATATCTCATACTCTACATGGGACCTAACTTTCGGTGAAAGATTGGACGGGGTCCGCTCTCGAAAGCACCACCGGATAAACCTTTCTGAATCACTCCGTTCATCGTCGGTTTCGATATAACAAATTACATTTTGCTCATACAAGAACTGTAAAAATACATCTACAGATTCAAAAAATTTAGGAACGACTTTACCTGAAGAAACGCATTCGGCTACAAATTCTGTTACAGCATTTGTAAATTCGTCATAGGTAAACTTTTTTTTGCCTTTCAAATACTGAAAGAAGAGCAGGAATAGGTCAAATTCTTCTTGAGAGTAATAAAATAGTAGTTGATCCCTAATTTCTCCTAGGAGATAATCCGCATGAGCATCTCTAAACGTCGGATCGCTAAAGTCATCAGCGCTAACATAGGGCGTCGCCCCACGACGCAACAATATATCCTTCATTGTTCCAAGCATCGCGTTAATATCGCGCGGCCTATAGTAACTAAACCTTAAAAATGCCAAAAACGAAGTTAAGACACTACTAGAAGAGAACTGAAAGTCTCTGACATTTTCGGCATGAAATGGGAAATAATGATCCCAAGCTTTACCAGATTCCAGAACTTCATCCTGCTGCGCAGATAGCAATCTATCAGCAACACGAAACAGAGAAGATGTCCTATAGTCCTTATAAGTAGTAGACCAGTTCAAAAACACCGAATTATCACGGATTTTTGTATTGACGTTGTGCAATCCAGTTCTGAGGAATATGTCGGGCCGGACTAGAAGAACAACTCGAATACGCCCCCGCGAATCTTTAATGTCAGCGAGAAAGTCGTTGTTCAGCGACCAAACCGCATCGACAAGTCCTCGTACGCATTCGAAGTAGTCATCATAGCCAATCTCAGCTGGCCGAACATCAATACCATCAATGAATATAATATGATCAGTATCTAGGCGAAGCGCTTCAATCGCATCCTCAAATGACTGGCGAATAGTTAAAAGGTTTGTCTGAAAAGTAGAGCTAGAGTCCTTTATCTCTACTTTATTTTTACTGTCAGTTCCTCCATGCAATCCGCCGTATTTAGCCATCAGTGATGTCGATCGCTCAGAGGACTCAACAAAATTGAGAATTTTTACGATCTCAGGAGCGAATGCATTATCGTAGAAATCATCGATCGCTCGCTTCAGCGCGCCAAGCTTCGTGAACTTTTTTAGAAAATCGGGGGTACTCGATTTCTCCAAGACGCTAGTGGCAGATAATATCAATAGAAGAGTGCGCCATACTTCAGAATATTGACTTAAAGGAAGATGGCCCAACCTCTTTAATTCGAGAAATTTTTGATATTCAGTTTGCCTAACATCATAAGCGAAAGCATGCTTTTCCTTGTATCTGTTATTCCGCAGATAAGTCGAGTATGCCGTTTTTCCCGTTCCTTTTTCTCCGACGAGAAAGTACACATTTGGATCGAGCAACTTTTCAAGGTACTCGTCACGGACAAAATATTTTGCAAGCAACTCTTTGTTTGCACGGCGGCGATAGTTTTCAGCGTTGGTGAACCCTAGATTGAGATCAGTGAATGCCTTCATTGTAGCCAAGCCTTCCTTATGCCCTAATCTTTCCAACGTCAGTCGTCCGACGGAATGGCGGACTGCGTACTGCACAAAACCGTTTCGGGTAAAGAGGTCAGTCCCTTTACCCCGGTTATCTCGCGATGCGTTGCTCGGTCAAACAACAATGAGGAATCCCGCCAAGCATTCGCATGATGGATGGGACACTGAAACACGCCCCGGCAATGGCAGCTATCGCGACGTTTTGTCTCCAAGCAAGACAGCTCCTATCGGCTAATCCCGCTCATCCAGTGGTGTTGCACAACCCTATAGCCTACGACGGCTCATGGTCGTAAAATCGCCTTTCGGCGAGGTATCTGCGACCGACAAATTTGTCCCACGGCCAGTCGCTCCGTCGTTTTGGAAGCTCCCTGAACGAACGCCAGCGTTTGCAGGATGGGGCTAAATCTTCGAACGACCGCTCTGAAGGCGGTTACGCTGACTGAGCGGGCCGATAGCCTATGCCTATGCCTATGCCTATGCCTGCGCCTGCGGAATGCGCTGCACCAGTAGGCCCCAGCATTCATCCAAGTGCGCCTTCACCGCTTCCTGAAACTTGAACCAGTCGGTGTCCTGCCGCGTTGCGGGATTCTTCCAAGTGTAGGTCATCGGCGCGACGGTCAAGACGTCGGAGGCAAGGCCGGTATGCAATTCAACCCAAGTGTCGATCTCGTTGCCAAGGTTGGCGCGCTGCTCGGCAAAGGCGGCATCCTGCCAAGCGCCCTCACGATAATCGGGGATGGGGTGGCCGCCATAGGCGGGTTGCAGCGCCCGCGCTTTGTATCGGCTGATGCGCGTCTCAGGGCTGGCTGACGTTGGGGACGGCGTGCCGATATCGGCACGCAAATCCCCGACCAACCTGGCCACATCAGCGGAGACCACCGGCTTTTTCGTATGCTGGCAATAAACCGCATACAGGTGTTGCGCGGCATCCATGAAGCGATCGGCATTGACGACCGTGGGCGTGGCAAGCCGCCCATCGGTCCAGATCAGGTCGGGAATGTCGGGGTCGTGATTGGCGAGCGCGTGGCCGATCTTAAAGACCTTCTGCTTGAATTCTTCAATCAGCGAATCCGGCTTGATCATTTCGTTGAGAGGATCATCCTTGCCGATGAAGTTCTGATGCGCCCAGGTGTCGACATAGGCGTGCGAACTGGCGCCGATGCGGTGCAGCGAGCCCGATGACAGCGCCGTTTGCAGCATGGCCTGCGCCAGCGGGCTGTTCGGCGTGGTCATCCAGACACTGGTCTGGCCATCCTGACGGCGGGCGCTGGGTGCGTTGGGCTCGCCGGGGATGAAGTGGAAGATGGGGTAGATGCGCAGGTCGTGATGCGGCTTCGTGATGTCCATCGTCTGCGAGACGGTGCTGGCATAGGCCTCGGGCGTGCCCTGGTTGACCACAATCGCGATGTGGTTGTCGTCCACTTCCTGTGAGGCTGTGGCAATGGTGGCCGCATCGGCAGGTGCAAAACCGGCGTGCGTGGCAATCAGATAGGTCATGTAATAATGGAATTCGATATCCATGGACCACCCCACAAGAACGCCCGGCAAGCCTCACACGGGCCAAGAGTGCGTTCGTGCCATGCCCCTGTCCATAGGTCGCGCACAATTTCCGGAGGATACAGCATCGCTCCCGAAGTAGCAGTATACCTCATGAATCAACGGTGGGTTTCGGCGCCCAGACCAGAGGCTGGGAACGGCAACTCTGAAAGGCGTTTTCACCTGGTGCCATTCAGCATTTTCTGCATGAAGGCGAGATCGAGCCAGCGGCCGAATTTGCGCCCCACTTCGGGCAGGCGCCCGGTTTCGGTAAAGCCCAAAGCGCCATGCAGCGCGATTGAGGGCGCATTGCTGGCATCAATGCCGGCGATCATCGTGTGATAGCCTGCGTTGTGGGCATGATCGATCAGCGCTTGCACCAAGGCCTTGCCGACCCCGCGCCGATGGCAGGCGGGAGCGACATAGACCGAATGCTCGACCGAATGGGCATAGCCTGGCCAAGGGCGAAAATCGCCATAAGAGGCAAAGCCTAGCACCTCTTCTCCCGCCACCGCCACCAGCACCGGAAAGCGGCGCTGCTGCTTGGCGGCCAGCCAGATATGCCTGTCTTCCAGCGTTGCCGGCGCCTCGCTCCACACCGCCGTCGTGTGCAGAACAGCGTGATTGTAGATCGCCAGAATGCCGGCCAGATCTGCGCCCTTGGCTTCGCGGATATGCATGGCCCTGCTTTTCACAAACGCTTGATAAACACAACAGAGCGACAGGCGCCGAGCGGCAGGAGGATGGGCAGGCCGACCTTCATCGCGGCAGGCGTATCGACAGGCATGGCAGCTGCCACAGGCGCTGCCCTGAGGGGCGCCTAGAAGGCCTCCTAAGGTTTGGCTGCACACAGCCCCGCCCCTGCTCATGTGGCCTCCTGGCGCCATTTAGAGCATGTTGATGTCGACAGGCCCTTAAAGGGGGGCATCAGTACCGGTGCCCCAGAAGGGATAACCGCGCGCAAAAGAGCCGGCTGACACCTCATGATGTCAACCGGCTCTTTCGTGGTCTACGTAGCGGTTACGGTTGCGGCCGCACCTCCCAAGCATCGCGGTGATGCTTACCGTCAAACTTCGCCCCATCCGCTAGCGGCACGACCCAACGGTGGTCTTCAAGAATCGCCATGGCTTGGCGCGCCAGGGCTGCCGTGCGGATGCTGTTCGGCCCCTTTTGGTAAATATGGGATAAGCCCACTTGCGGCCTCCCCCACGTCTGATGCAGCCATTTCAGCAGCCTTTCCGCCCGCTGAAGCTCAACAGAGATAGCCGCCTGTTCGAAGAGCCGCAGCGCCTCTTCGGCATAATAACGCGCCAGGATTACGGCCTGGCCAAGGGTGTCGACGCTGATCTCGGCGGCCTTGGCATCATCAAACAATTTCAGCACCGCCGCGATCCGCAAGGCATGCTCGGGCAGCTTGTTGCCAAATGCCTTGATCGGCTCCAGCCGGCCGCCCGTGGCCAGTTCTCGCTCACATTCATCGGCAAACGCCTTCCATTTCTCGACGGCCGGCTCAGTCAAATGTATGGACCGGGGCAAAAGTGTCGCATCACTCGGGCCGGCGCGCGGCTGCGGGTGACGCAGAAGGCCCAGCATCTTTTCCCGATACTTCTTCAGCGCAGGTTCGGTTGTTAACTTTGGCTGCCGCTGCATCCGCGTGCCGGCGATGCTGGCCGGGGCCGCCACCAACAAGCGCGATGTCAGCCCTTGCTGGATGAAAAGAGGATCGGCCAGCAGTCCCTCGACGATGCCAGGCTGCGCCATCAGGTGTGCGGCAAGGCGCCGCCCGTGCAGGATCATCACACCTTCACCGCCACGCACACGTTTAACTGGCTTTCCATCCCACAGATCGGAAAGGCCGGTGGCGGTACGCAGGCGCGCATCTTCGGTCATCGCGTGCCCGCCGATGAAGCCGCCACCTTCATCGCTGAACAGGCCCATGGAAGGTTCTCCTGCGGCCATCAGCTTGTGCAGCCCCTCCAGCGTCGGCTCGGTCACCACCAGCACAGGCATCAGCGGCGGGCAGGGAGGTGGACCAAGATCGGCCAGGGCCTTCTTCCGTTCCTCCCGGGGCCCCTTCATCTTAAGTGCTGCCTCCCTCTCGCGGTCGTAAAGGGCGCGGGCATCGTCATAGCTTTGCTTGTCCTGCTTATGCTTGTCATGCAATTCGGCTTCCCGCTGGCGCACCGGATCGAGCGCGGGCTTGTCGGCCGAACTCTTGCGATCGCCCGATGCCGCCACCGTGATCATGAAAAGCGATAACGGGCGCTGCTCTTTGGTTGCAGGGTGAACCACATTCGCATGAGCCTGAGACGCCAGGGCAGCGGCGGCGAGCACCGATTGGGCGGCGATGGCATCGGGGCACTGCACTTTGTCCATAATGCCTAATGCTGCGCCAGCCAGCACCTTACCGAGAGCCTTGATGGGGTAAGGCTGTGGTGGAGCTGTATCGCGCCGGAGAGGGAGAGGGGCCTGCGGCTCGATGATCTCGGCGTTGTCGAACAGTTCTTTGATGCGATCACTCATCGTCGAAATCCTTGGATTTGATGTTGCGAAGCTGATCGTTGAAATCTTTGAAGCCCGGCGCGGGCCGCATGATGCGCACCTCCCTCCCGCCCACGCCGAACACGTCGGCGGCACGTCGAGCGGCCCTTTCGCCAGCTGCATCGTTGTCGGCGGCGATGGTGAGGATGCGGACTGCCTCGGGGATCACCATCAGCGGCAGGAAGGGCGCGCCGCCGGCCACCCAAACGGCCCTGTCGAGCAACTGGAACAGGGTAAGGCCGTCCTCCAGCCCCTCGCAGATGATCAGCTCGTCCGACGCCTTGCCTAACCGGATGGCACCGCCCCGCACTTGCCCGAGCGTCAAGCGCGGGTTGGCCACGCCCAACTTGTCGCCAACCGAGGTAAGAAAGGTACGGTGCAGGCCGACCAGGGAGCCGTCTGGGGCGTCGATGGACGCCAACAGCGCTGGGCAAGCGCCTGCTCCGGGGTAATGCTGTACAGATGCTCGAAGCGTCTCCCAGGCGTCTGTACGGTGCAACCCCCTGTTTTGCAGGTAGGTTGCGGCCGGCATGCCGGTTAGGCCCGTGGCATTGGCATATAAGCGTCGCACCAGGGCCAGCTTGTCTGCCGCCGGTTTAGCGGCCTTAGCGGGTTTAGCAGGGGGTGCCGCTGCGCCGGCCGCCATGGCAGCTTGCACCAGCGGATCGCTCGTCAATGCCGTGAAGGCTGCCCGGTAGTCACCGCCGGTGGACAGGTAGGCATAGAGTGACACAGCGTCGCGGCCGCCTACGTCAATGGCGTGATCCCGCCATCGACCGGTGCGGATGTTGATTTGGAACGACCCGAGGTGGCGATCCTGGCGGCGAGGGTTGAGAGCGAAGTAGACATCGCCCCTCAGTTCCCCGTTGGGGAGCCACTGCCGGATCAGGCCGGGAAGAAGCGCCAGAACGGTAGCCTTCAACCCGCTTGCGTTGCCCGCCGGACGACGGCTCATTTACCGGCCTCCAGCAGCGCGCGGATGGACGCGACCTTAATCAGCCGGCGGCGGCCAATCTTGATTGTGTCCAACCGACCTTCATCGATCAGTTCATAAATCTTGGTGCGGCCAAGGCTGAGCGCGCGCGCCGCCTCGGCGATGGAAAAAGTGAAGTGCATTTGTGCCTCCAACCGCCGTGCGCTGATTCGTCACGGTGGTTAGGGGGGTGGCACGACAGGGGGCATTGATTGGGCAGTTTGGGCAAAGTTTATTCCGACTGGTTGCCCAATCTCATCTCGTTTTCCAGGTGAAATCGGCGAAAAGCTTCCCGCACGTAGTTCCGAATGGTCCGCTTTTTTGGGGGCTTGCCGATGTTGTCCTCATACCAAGCGCGCATTGCCTCCTCAAATTTGGCTTGGGCGCCGCGCCCTCGCGGGGCGCCGTCCCGATGAAGGCGGAAAACCGCCTGATCGATGAAGGCATTTCGTTCATATTGACTTTTGCGAAGCGGCACGCCCGGCGTAGGAGGCGCTCTCAAGCAATGTGGAAAGTATGGGTCGGTATCGCGGATACCTTGCCGCTCAAGCCAAGTGATCGCATCGCGTGCAGTGACGAGGACAGCCGCACCTTCCAATCTCTCCGAAAACGATTGTCCGGGAGATAAATCGTACATCCTCCCCTTTAGAGAAAGTTCCGATGCCCCCTCTTTCCAATATTCTGCAGATATCTCATAAAATATATTTACACCCTCTACGTGAGCAAGCGCACGCAATCTTGCTGATGACAAATCTTCTACGAGAATCGCCTCGCATTCTTTCAGGGCATTTAGAGAGCGTTCGTCATACTCGACATTCCCTCTGCGCCGATATGGGAATGGCCATCGCCAATGGCCCAGGCGATTGCTCACCCAGGAGATTGAAAGCTCGGCGATAACGACCTTGCCCTCAGGTGGGAAAATATGGTGAACCATCGTAGCATCCCCAATGCTCTCTAGTGCTCAACCCGTATGGTACCTCAATTCGCGGTAACGATCCGCGCCACAACCTACCCCCTGTGGGGACGGGAGGCCCACACTGCCAAGAGTGGGTGCCGCCGACGACAAGAGGTCGCAGCCGTGACTTAAGGCTTGGTTGACAGCCATGGGGTGGCAGCCCAAATTTCGCCGCCAGTCGCTTATATTCGCCTGCAACCGCGATGTTTGGGGGCTTTATTGGGGGCCTTTTAAAAACCGCACTGACCAAGAATGGCGGAAATTACCAATTTTTACAGATCAGTGTGGCGCACTTCACCCGTCGATCAGCTCTGCGGCCTTCCGGTCATGCGGGAAGGGTGTGGCGCAAGTGGTCGTCAGGATCGCTCCTGGCGCAGCAGCAGGCTGGCGGCGGCACAGGCCAGCATGCACAGGCCAGCGATCAGGAAGGCATCGCTGTAGGCCAGCAGCAGCGCCTGTTCGTGGAGGTTGCCGGCAATCAGCGCGAGCACCTTTTGGCGCAGCGGTGCGCCCGCCGCGCCATCAAGCGCCGCGTGCCGGCCCGGCGGGTGCCCGGCGAGCACGCCTGCGGCCAGCGCCATCCGCTCGCGCAAGGGTTCCGACCAGGGCGTTACCGCCTCGCCCATGCGGGCCGCATGGAACTTCGTCCGCTCCACCACCAGCTGGCTGGCCAGCGCGATGCCGATCGCCCCGCCCACATTGCGCAAGGTGGCAAACAGGCCCGCGGCCGATCCCGTCTCGGCCCTGGCCATGCCCTGCATCGCCATCACCCCCAGCGCCACGACGATGAACGACTGCCCGATCCCGCGCACCACCAGCGAGGGCACGATGACATTGGCCGCCGCATCGCCATCGAGGTGGATGTTCATCAGGCAGCCCGCCGCCATGAGGAGGAAGCCGGCGATGATGATGGTCCGCACGCTGGTCCAGCGCATCAGGCGCGGCGTGGCAAACGACATGACGAGCTGGACGAGGCCATAGGGGATCATCGTCAGGCCGATCTGCGCGGCATTGTAGCCTTGCGTCTCGGCGAAATAATTGGGCACCAGAAACACCACGCCAAAGACAATGGCGCCGAACACGAACTGCATCAGGCTGGCAAGGCCGAACCGGGCCTGGCCCAGCAGGCGCAGGTTGATCAGCGGGGCCGGGCGCCGCAGTTCGATAAGCGTGAAGGCGATCAGCGCCGCTGCCGCCACGCCGGCCGCCGCGATGATGAAGCCGGAGGCGAACCAGTCCTGCCGCTCGCCCTCTTCCAGCATGATCTGCAAGGCCGACAGGCCCAGCGCCATGGTGGCGATGCCGCTCCAGTCGCCCTCGCGCAGGCGGCTGATCCGCAGGGGCGCGCGCGGCATCGCCCAGCCGATGGCGGCCAGCAGCAGCAGCCCGGGCGGCACCTGCAGATAGAAGATCCAGCGCCAGCTGCAGGCCTGGGTCAGCCAGCCCCCCAGCGACGGCCCGGCCGCCTGCGCGACATTGTTCGAGACAGCGAACAGCGCCATGCCGAAAGGATGTTTTTCCGGCGGCAGTTCGCTGACGATGATCTGCAGCGAAAGCGGGATCAACACCCCGCCAAAGGCCCCCTGCAAGGCGCGCGCGGCGATCATGGTGGCGATATCCGGCGCGCAGGAGCACAGGAGGGAGAACAGCACGAAGCCGCCCGTGCCCACCATCAGCACGCGGCGCATCGAGAACACCGAAACCAGCCAGCCGGTCATCGGGATGATGATGATCTCGGCCACCAGATAGGCCGTGGTGATCCACGAGCCCTCCTCGAAGGAGGCGCCCAGCGCGCCGCGCACATCGGGCAGCGAGGCATTGGTGACATGCACGTTCATGCCGGCCATGAAGCAGCCCACCACGCCGCCCAGCACCGCTACCCAGGCCCGCAGCGAGACAGCTGCGCCGGCGGTTGGCGCGCTCATGGCCGCGTGTCCACGCTGGTTTCCACCGACATGCCCGGCCGCAATGCCCCCAGCCGCGCCTGCCCCGCATCCAGCCGGATGCGCAGGGGCATGCGCTGGACGATCTTGGTGAAATTGCCCGTGGCATTATCGGGCGGCAGCAGCGCGAATTGCGCGCCCGAGGCCGGCGCGAAACTGTCCACCCGCCCTGTCAGCACCGCCCCGCCAAGGGCATCGACGGCGACGGTGACCGGCTGCCCCGGGCGGATGCGATCGATCTGGGTTTCCTTGTAATTGGCCACCACATAGGGCGCCATCGGCACCAGCGCCAGCAGCGGCATGCCGATATCGGCATATTGGCCCAGGCGCAGGGCCCGCTGGCCAACGATCCCGCTCACCGGCGCGCGAATGGCGGTGCGTTCCAGATCGAGCCGCGCTGCCGCCAGCCCGGCACGCGCCTGCTGCAGGGCCCCGCGCGCGCCGGCGGCCGCGGCGATGGCGGCGGCGCGTTCGGTAGCCAGCACCTGCACCTGCGCCCGGGCTGCGGCCAGCGCGGCGCGGGCCTGTGTCCATCCGGCGGCGGCCTTGCGGCGATCGGCCTGGGCGCTTTGCAGCTTCTCCTCGCTGGTCACTTGCTGGCGGGCGAGGTGGGCCTGGCGTTCTGCCTGTTGCGTGGCCAGCTGCGCCTCGGCCTGGCGGGCGGTCACGGCGGCGGCATTCTGGGCGATGGTGCTGCGCTGCTGCTGCGCGCGCGCATCGAGATTGGCGATGCGCGCTGTGGCCGCGGCAAGGCCAGCCTCGGCCACCGCCAGCGCGCCTTGGGCCTGCGCCACCTTCAGGCGATAGTCGCGCGGGTCGATCCGGGCGAGGATTGCGCCGG
>DASRYE010000106.1:0-3970 GCA_035653915.1 Novosphingobium sp.
GGTTACCCTGGGGCTGGCCGCGCTGCTGTTCGGCCTGTCGCGGCTGGGCGGGCCGGGGGGCGGCGGCAGCGTGGCGGGCATCGGTGGCTGGGGCTGGACGGGGCTGGGCGTGCTGGGCCTGTGCCTGTTTGCCATGGTCGAGCGGCGGCAGAGCGATCCGATCATCCCGCTGGCCCTTTTTGCCACGCGGGCGCGGGTGGCGGCGCTGGCCAGCCTTGCCCTCGTGGCCGGCTCCTTCATGGGCGTGGCGGTGCTGATGAGCTTCTACATCCAGCAGGTGCTGGCCTATCCGCCGGCGCTGGCCGGGCTGGCGCTGCTGCCCAGCACGGTCGGCTCGTTCATCGGCCCGGCGCTGACCGGCGTGCTGGTGCCGCGCATCGGCGCGCGCCGGGTCTGGATGCTGGGCGCGGCCAGCTTGTTGGCAGGCGGCGCCGTGCTCGCCAATCTGGGGCCGCAATCGTCCTACTGGACCAGTGTGCTGCCCGGCGATTTTCTGGCCGGGCTGGGGCTGGGGCTCAGCCTGATGCCTTCGTCGAACATCCTGATGTATGGTGTTCCGCATGAATTGAACGGGGCCGCCGGCGCGCTGAACAACGCCACCATGCAGATCAGCGCCGCGCTGGGCGCCACCGCTTTCAACGCGATCTTCGTGGCTTGCGGCGTGGCCGGGGGCGTGCGCGGATATGATCTGGCCTTCATGGCCGAATGTGCCGCCGCCGCGGTGGCGATCATCCTGATTTATTCGCAGGTTCGCGATCTGCCTCAGGCGTGAGGCAGGGTTGCTGATCGGCGATTGCTGCTGAGGAGCAGGTATGACATTCCATCGATTAAACCCCATCACCGGCGAGGTGGCTTCCTCTGCCGCCGCCATGCAGGCGGCCGATATGCCCGCCATGGCCGCCACCGCCGCTGCCGCCCAGCCCACCTGGGGCGCGATGGGGCCGAACGCGCGCCGCGCCGTGCTGCAACAGGCCGCCGATGCGCTGGCTGCCAGGAAGGACGATTTCCTCGCCGCGATGATGGGCGAGATTGGCGCCACCGCTGGCTGGGCCATGTTCAACCTGGGCCTTGCGGTCAGCATGGTGCGCGAGGCGGCGAGCCTTACCACCCAGATCGCCGGCGAGATCATCCCCAGCGACAAGCCCGGGTGCCTTGCCATGGCCGTAAAGGAGCCGGTGGGTGTCATTCTGGGCATCGCGCCGTGGAACGCGCCGATCATTCTGGGCGTACGCGCTATCGCCACGCCGCTGGCTTGCGGTAACGCCGTGATCCTGAAGGCCAGCGAGCAGTGCCCGCGCACCCATGCCCTCATCATCGAGGCCTTTGCCGAGGCCGGCTTCCCCGAGGGGCTGGTGCAATGCGTGACCAACGCGCCGGCAGACGCGGGTGATGTGGTGGGCGCGCTGATCGACGCGCCTGAAGTGAAGCGCATCAACTTCACCGGCAGCACCCATGTTGGCCGGATCATCGCCAGGCGCGCGGCCGAGCATCTCAAGCCCTGCCTGCTGGAACTGGGCGGCAAGGCGCCCTTCGTGGTCTGCGCCGATGCCAATCTGGACGAGGCGGTGAAGGCCGCGGCCTTTGGCGCCTATATGAACCAGGGCCAGATCTGCATGAGCACCGAGCGGATCATCGTGGTGGACGCGGTGGCCGATGCCTTTGCCGCCAAATTCGCCGGGAAGGTGAAGACGCTGACCGCCGGCGACCCGCGCCTGGGCAACACGCCGCTGGGCGGGGTGGTCGATGCCAAAACCGTCGCCCATTGCCATAGCCTGATCGAGGACGCGCTGGCCAAGGGCGCGACTCTGCTGACCGGCGGCGAGACGACGCTCAACGTGGTGATGCCCGCCCATCTGGTCGACAAGGTGACGCAGGACATGAAGCTGTTCCGCGACGAGAGCTTTGGCCCGGTCGTCGGCATCATCCGCGCCCGCGACGAGGCTCATGCCATCGAACTGGCCAACGACACCGAATATGGCCTCTCGGCGGCGATCTTCACCACCGACATCGCCAGGGGCCTGACGCTGGCCAGGCAGATCAGATCAGGCATCTGCCACATCAACGGGGCCACCGTGCATGACGAGGCGCAGATGCCCTTCGGCGGCGTGGGCGCTTCGGGCTATGGCCGTTTCGGCGGCAGGCAGGGCATCGACAGCTTCACCGAGACGCGCTGGATCACGGTGGAAACCCAGCCCGGCCATTTCCCCATCTGACCCCATCTCCCCCGACATTCCGCAAAGGACCGACCCCATGACCGAACGCGCCGAAGCCGACACTGTTGCCTGTACGATCGAGAACCGCATTGCCTGGGTGCGCTACAACCGCCCGGAAAAGCGCAATTGCATGAGCCCCAAGCTCAACCGCCAGATGATGCGCGTGCTGGAGGAGCTGGAATTTCGCGAGGATGTGGGCGTGCTGGTGCTGAGCGGCGAGGGCAGTGCCTTTTCCGCCGGCATGGACCTGCAGGAATATTTCCGCGACAACGAGGCCAGGGGGCTGGGCGCCATCCGCCAGAGCCAGCGCGAGGCCTATGGCTGGTGGGATCGCCTGCGCTGGTATGAAAAGCCCACTATCGGCATGGTCAATGGCTGGGCGTTTGGCGGCGCCTATGGGCCGCTCCATGCGCTCGACATCGTGGTGGCGGCTGACGAGGCCACCTTTGGCCTCTCGGAAATCAACTGGGGCATCCTGCCCGGCGGCGGCGCCAGCAAGGTGGCGCAGGAACTGATGCCCTTCCGCAAGGCGATCTACCACGCGATGATGGGCGAGAACCTCACCGGCAAGCAAGCCGCCGAGCAGGGCCTGGTGACCGAAAGCGTGCCCGCCGCCGAGCTGAAGGCCCGCGTGACGGCAATCGCCGAGGTGCTGCTGAAGAAGGACCAGAACGCCCTGCGCGCCACCAAATGGGCCATGCGCCGAATGAGCGAGATGAGCTTCGACAACGCCATGGACTACCTCATCCGCGCGCAGGAAGCGCTGAACGGCATGGGCGGCCTTGCCGCGCGCAAGGAAGCCACCCGCCAGTTCCTTGATGAAAAGACCTTCAAGCCCGGCCTTGGCGCCTTCGATACCACAAAAATCGCCAAGTGAACCACAAGCGCGAGGGCCGCGCCGCCCTCGCGCGCCCCCTTTCGAGAGAGAATGCCCGATCATGCATCAGCCCGGACACGCCATGATATCACGCCTGCTTCAGCCGCGCTCGGTAGCGGTGGTGGGCGCCAGTGACAAGCCAGGGGCGCTGGGGGCCTCGCTGCTGGGCAATCTGGATCGGGCAGGCTTTGCCGGGCCTGTCTACCCGATCAACCCCAAGCGGGCGCACATCGGCGCGCGGGCCTGCCTTGCCAGCGTGGAGGCGCTGCCCGCAGGGGTGGACGTGGCGGTGCTGGCGATCCCGCGCGCCTTCGTGCTGGATACGGTGAAGGGGCTGGCGCAGCGCCAGGTGGGGGCGGCGATCATTTTTGCGGCGGGCTTTGCCGAGGAGGGCGAGGCAGGCCTTGCCGAGCAGCGCGAGATTGCCGCCATCGCCGCAGAAGCGGGCATGGTGATCGAGGGGCCGAACTGCCTGGGCCTGGTCAACCATGTGGACGGCGTGCCGCTGACCTTCGTGGAAACCGCCATTCGCAAGCCGGCGGGCGAGGCGGTGTCGGTGGTGTCGCAATCGGGGGCGATGGCGGCGGTGCTGGGCACCACGCTGATCGCGCGGGCGGTGCCGCTGGCCTATTCGGTCTCCACCGGCAATGAGGCGGCGAGCGGCGTGGAGGACTATCTCGACTGGATGGTGGACAGCCCCGCAACACGGGTGATCGCCCTGATCGTCGAGCAGTTCCGCAGCCCGGGGCGCTTTCTGGCGGCGGCGCGGCGGGCGCGGGAGGCGGGCAAGCCAATCGTGCTGCTGCACCCCGGCAAGAGCAGCGCCGCGCGCGCATCGGCGGCCACCCACACCGGCGCCATGGCGGGCGATTACAGCCTG
>DASRYE010000107.1:0-11719 GCA_035653915.1 Novosphingobium sp.
CCTCCACTGCAGCCGCATCGATGGCTCCCCCCTCCGCTACAACCAGCCCAACACCTACATGCCAGACCTCCTCATCTGCAGGCCCGAACACGCACAACACATCCTCAGCCTCATCTGACCGCTGGCGCTGAGGAAAAGGGCAAGCTATCGCGGCAGGGCGATGACGGAAAATTTCGCTTCCCTGGTGGTGCAAACCGCCCGCCTCCTGCGCCGCTGCTTTGACGAGCGCGCGCGGCGGATCGGCATGACGCGCCCGCAATGGCAGGTGCTGAGCGTGCTGGCCAAGCATGAGGGCATCCACCAGAGCGGCCTTGCCGAGATTCTGGAAGTGGAGCCGATGACCGTGGCGCGGATGATCGACCGCCTGCAGGAGGCCGATCTGGTGGAGCGCCGCCCCGATCCGGCCGACCGGCGCGCCTGGCGCCTGCATGCCACGGCCCGCGGGCTGGGGCTGGTGGATCAGCTGAAGCCGCTGGGCGAGGAGACGCTGAGCCTCGCGCTCGACGGGGTGAGCGAGGCGGACCATGCCGCCGCGCTGCGCGCGCTGGAGCAGATCCGCGCCAACCTGCTGCGCCGGCACACAGGGGCGCCGGGCAGCGATTGAGCAGCGCCGGTTAAACCGCTGAGATCGCCTGCGCCACGGCCTGCAGGCGCCGCGCTTCTTCCAGATGCAGCAGTTCGGTCATCTTGCCTTCCACGCGGATGGCGCCCTTGCCGGCATTCTCGGGCAGGTCGAAAGCGGCGATCACCGCATCGGCCCAGGCCAGATCCGCCGGCGAGGGGGCAAACACCGCATTGGCAGGCGCAATCTGGTCGGGGTGGATCAGGCTCTTGCCGTCGAAGCCCAGCGCCGCGCCCTGCGCTGCCTCGGCGCCGAAGGCGGCCAGATCGCGAAATTCGTTGCACACGCCATCGAGAATGGCGAGGCCATGGGCGCGGGCGGCGGCCACCGCCATTGTCAGGAAGGGCAGGAAGAGCGCCCGGTCTGCCGCCGGGCGGGCGCGCATTTCCTTGGCCAGATCATTGGTGCCCATGATCCACAGCGACAGGCGGGTGGAAGCCGCCATGGCGCCGATCGCATCCAGCCGCAGCACGCTGCCGCAGGTCTCGATCATCGCCCACAGGCGGGTTTGTTCGGGCGCTGCGGCCAGCGCGTCATGATAGCGCTGGATGCAGGCGGGCGATGCCACCTTGGGCACCAGCACCGCATCCGCGCCCGAGCGCGCGACCGCGGCAAGATCCGCCGCGCCCCAGGGCGTGTCCAGCCCGTTGCAGCGAATCGCCACTTCGCGGTGGCCAAAGCCGCCTTCATAAACGGCCGCCACCGCGGCCTCGCGCGCGGTGTCCTTCTGGTCGGGCGCCACGGCATCCTCCAGATCGAGGATGATGATATCGGCCGGCACCTCGCGCGCCTTGGCAATGGCGCGCGGGTTGGAGGCGGGCAGATAGAGCGCGCTGCGGCGCGGGCGGAAAGCGGCGGTGGTCATGCGCTTGTCTCCTTTGGCCGGGGCGATGGCCCGCCGGGCGCGCGCCATCACCTGCACAATGGATCAGGATTGTGGGCCTGCCAGGCAAGCGCCCGCCATGATCCCGGTCAACCCCCGGGGCGTTGGCCCGTGCGTGGGGGCCGGCCAGCTGCCGGCTTCAGCTGTTGGCAGCAAAGCTGGCGTTTTCAGCTCCCGGCAGCAAAGCTGGCGTTTTTCAGTTGCCGGCAGCAAAGCTGCCGTAGCGCCCGCGGTGGAACAGCATGGGATCGGCCTCGCGCTGCACTTCCAGCGCCTGCACCCGGCCCAGCACGAAGACATGGTCGCCGGCATCATGCGTCCAGGCGATGCGGCAGGTGATCGCCACCGGCGCGCCCGCCAGCACCGGCACGCCGGGCTCTGCCAGGTGATATTCCACCCCGGCGAATTTCTCCGCTCCCTTGGCGCTGGCCAGCTGGCGGCACAGGTCGCCCTGGTCTGCGGCCAGCACATTCACCGCGAAATGGCCCGTCGCCTCGATCAGCGGCCAGGAGGACGAGCGCTTGTCGGGCAGGAAACCCACCAGCGGCGGATCGAGCGAGACCGACGTGAACGTGCCCACCACCAGCGCCAGCGGCGTGCCATCCGCGCCCTGCGAGGTGATGGCGGCAACGCCGGTGGGATAGTGCCCCAGCACCTGGCGGAAGAGGGCGGGGTCAATATGCGGATCGCTCACGTTGTTGTCCTGGTTGCGAAAGGTTGGCCCGGTTGGGTGGGCGCAAGGGGGCGGCCCGGCGCCGGGGTGCCAGAGCGGGCGGCTTGCTGCAAGCGCGTTGTCGCGCCATCATGGGGGCGATGGGCCGGCGCTGGCTGCACAAATGCAGGCGTGAGCGGCGCAAAGGCAGCTGTCTCCTAGCAATCTGCCTACTTGCATTGCGCGCCCATGGGCTGATACCCGAGCCCTTAATCGATCGACTAAATAATAACCGGGATGCCGTCTGCCATGACCGACCTGTTCCAGCTGAACGACGACCAGCTTGCCATCCAGGAGATGGCCCGGCGCTTCACCGCCGATGCCATCACCCCCTTCGCCGCCCGCTGGGACGAGGAGCACGCCTTCCCCCGCGAGGTAGTGACGGCCGCCGGCGAGCTGGGCTTTGGCTCCATCTATGTCAGCGAGGAAAGCGGCGGCATTGGCCTTGGCCGGCTGGAAGCGGCGCTGATCGTGGAGGCGATGGCCTATGGCTGCCCCACCACCGCCGCCTTCATCTCCATCCACAACATGGGCGCCTGGATGATCGACCGCTTCGGCGGGGCCGCGCTGAAGGAGCGCTATCTGCCCGGCGCCATCAGCATGGAAAAGCTGGTGAGCTATTGCCTGACAGAGCCGGGCTCGGGCTCGGATGCGGCGGCGCTGAAGACCACCGCCCGGCTGGAGGGCGACCATTATGTAGTGAACGGCACCAAGCAGTTCATCTCGGGCGGCGGCGTGAATGACCTTTATGTGGTGATGGTGCGCACCGGCGGCGAGGGCCCCAAGGGCATCAGCACGCTGGTGGTGGAAAAGGACACGCCCGGCGTCTCCTTCGGCGCGCCGGAAAAGAAGCTGGGCTGGAATGCCTCGCCCACCGCGCAGGTGATCTTCGAGGAGGCGCGCATCCCCGTGGCCAACCGGCTGGGCGAGGAGGGCGACGGGTTCAAATTCGCCATGGCCGGGCTGGATGGCGGGCGCATCAACATCGGCGCCTGCTCGCTGGGCGGCGCCCAGCGCTGCCTCGACGAGGCGGTGCAATACACCAAGGACCGCAAGCAGTTCGGCCGCGCCATCGCCGAATTCCAGAACACCCAGTTCACCCTGGCCGATATGGCGACCGACCTCGAAGCGGCCCGCGCGCTGCTCTATCTGGCCGCCGCCAAGCTGAGCGCGGGGGCGGCGGACAAGACGCGTTTTTCCGCCATGGCCAAGAAGCTGGCGACCGACAATGGCAGCAGCATCGTCGACCGGGCGCTGCAATTGTTCGGTGGTTACGGCTATTTGCGCGATTATCCGATCGAGCGCTTCTGGCGCGATCTGCGCGTGCATCGTATCCTTGAAGGCACCAATGAGGTGATGCGCCTCATCATCGGCCGCGACCTGTTGAAATAAGCGAGAGAAGCCAGACATGACCGACGATGTGATCATCCGCCGCGAAGGGGTGGCGGGCCTGCTCTCGCTGAACCGCCCCAAGGCGATCCATGCGCTGACCCACCCGATGTGCGAGGCGATGAGCGCGGCGCTGAGCGAATGGGCGGCAGATGATGCCGTGCAATGCATCATCATCGACCATGCAGACGGGCGCGGCTTCTGTTCCGGCGGCGATATCAACCTGCTGCGCCATTCCGCGCTGAGCGACGAGGGCGCCTCGGGCCGGGCCTTCTTCGCCGCGGAATACAGGCTGAACCACCAGCTGTTCACCTATGGCAAGCCGGTGGTGGCCTTTATGGATGGCATCACCATGGGCGGCGGCGTTGGCATTTCGCAGCCGGCGCGCTTCCGCGTGGCCACCGCCAACACCCGCTATGCCATGCCGGAAACCGGCATTGGCCTGTTCCCCGATGTGGGCGGCGGCTGGTATCTCTCGCGCCTCAGGGGCCATGTCGGCAGCTTTCTGGCGGTTACGGGCGGGCGGATCGATGGCGCCGATTGCGTGTGGGCGGGCCTTTCCACCCATTATCTCGATGGCGAGATGCTGGCCGGCGCCAAGGCGCGCATCGCTGGCGGCGAGGCGATTGCCGCCGTGCTGGACGAGCTGGCCGAGGCGCCGCCGCCCTCCAAGCTGGCCGCCCATGCCGCCGATATCGCGCGCCATTTCGGCCATGCCACGCTGGAGGAGATCCTCGCCAGCCTGGCCGCGGACGAGAGCGCCTGGGCGCAGAAGGAACTGGCCGCGCTGAGGACGAAAAGCCCGCAGGCCTGCAAGGTTTCCCTGCGCGAGATCGCCGAAAGCCTGCAGAACGCCGATTTCACCGCCGAAATGCGCATGGAATACCGCATTGCCGCGCGCGTTCTGGTGCTGCCCGATTTTGCCGAAGGGGTGCGCGCTGTCATCGTCGACAAGGACAATGCCCCCCGCTGGAACCCCGCCACGCCCGAAGGTGTGAGCGAGGCGATGATCGATGCGATTTTCGCGCCCCTGCCGGCGCATGAGGAATGGAGCCCGCTATGAATTATGAAACCATCCTGGTGGAGCAGAAGGGCGCGGTCACGCTGATCACGCTGAACCGGCCGCAGGCGCTGAACGCGCTGAATTCCACCGTGCTGGAAGAGCTGATCGCTGCCTTCGCCGCTTATGAGGCCGACGAGAGCCAGCTGTGCGCGGTGATCACCGGCTCTGGCGAGAAGGCCTTTGCCGCTGGCGCCGACATCAAGGAGATGGCCGAAAAGCCGGCCGCCAGCTTCTACAAGGAAGATTTCTTCGCCGGCTGGACGAGCCGCATCGTCAAGGCCGTGCGCAAGCCGTGGATCGCGGCGGTGAACGGCTTTGCCCTGGGCGGCGGCTGCGAACTGGCGATGATGGCCGATTTCATCATCGCCAGCGAAAACGCCCGCTTCGGCCAGCCCGAGATCAAGCTGGGCGTGGCCCCCGGCATGGGCGGCAGCCAGCGCCTGACGCGCGCGGTGGGCAAGGCCAAGGCGATGGACATGTGCCTGACCGGCCGCATGATGGATGCCACCGAAGCCGAGCGTGCGGGCCTTGTCACCCGCGTGGTGCCGCTGGCCGAGCTGCTGGCCGATGCGCTGAAGACGGCCGAAACCATCGCCGCCATGCCGCCGCTGGCCGCCCAGATGAACAAGGAAATGGTCAACCTCGCTTTCGAGACGACGCTGGACCAGGGGCTGCTGGCCGAGCGCCGCATGTTCCAGGTGTTGACCGCGACAGAAGACAAGGCGGAAGGCATGAAGGCTTTCGTCGAAAAACGCCCCGGCGTGTGGAAGGGCCGCTAAGCGGCGATTTTCGGGAGAGATGAGATGAAGATCGGCTTTATCGGCCTTGGCAACATGGGCGGCGGCATGGCTGCCAACCTGGCCAAGGCCGGCCATGGCGTGCAGGCTTTCGACCTGGCCGAGCCGGCGCTGGAACGCGCCCGCGAAAATGGCTGCAGCACCTTTACCACCGTGCGCGAGGCAGTGGCGGGCGTGGATGTGGTGATCACCATGCTGCCCAATGGCGCCATCGTGAACAGCGTCTACACGCAGGATGTGTTTGGCCATGCACCGGCCGGCGCCCTGCTGATCGATTGCTCGACGATCGATGTGGCCACCACCCGCACCCTGGCCGAACAGGCGGCCGCGGCCGGCTACACGATGGTGGATGCGCCGGTGTCGGGCGGCATTGCGGCGGCCAATGGCGGCACGCTCACCTTCATGGTGGGGGCGAGCGAGGCCGGCTTTGCCGCGGTGGAGCCGGTGCTGGCGCCGATGGCCAAGGCGGTGATCCATGCCGGCCCCAACGGTTCGGGCCAGGCGGTGAAGATGTGTAACAACATGCTGCTGGGCGCGACGATGATCGCCACCTGCGAGACCTTCAAGCTGGCCGAGCGGCTGGGCCTCGACCTGCAGACCTTCTTCGACATCTCGTCGAAGGCGACCGGGCAGAGCTGGTCGATGACCTCCTATTGCCCGGTGCCGGGGGTGGGGCCGCAAAGCCCGGCCGACAATGGCTATCAGGGCGGCTTTGCCAGCGCGCTGATGCTGAAGGACCTGAAGCTGGCGATGGCCGCCGCCGAGGATGCGGGCGCGCCGGTGCCGATGGGCCGCAAGGCCGCCGAACTTTACGCCGCCTTTGCCGAAGCGGGCGAGGGCGGGCTGGATTTCTCGGCGATCATCAAGACGCTGTGAGCCTTGCGGGCGGGGCGAGGGGGAGGCCCCTTTCGCCCCGTCTTCAGGCCGGGCGCTGCGAACTGGCGCGCGGCAACAGCTGCACCGGCACGCGCTCCTTGGCGCATTCCTGGCCGTTGATGGTGGCCAGCAGGCGGCGCACCAGCATGGCGCCGGCAGCGTGGAAATCGGGCTCCACCGAGGTGAGCGGGGGGCTGGCATGGGCGCCGGCGCGGATCCCGTCGAAGCCGACGATGCCGACTTGTGCGGGCACCTGCACGCCTGCCTCGCGCAGCGATTGCAGCACGCCCAGCGCCATCTCGTCGCAGCACACGAAAACCGCGTCGAACGGTTCTGCGGCGCGGCGTTCCAGCAGCAGGCGGCCGGCGCGGCGGCCCTGTTCCAGCCGGCTGAAGCCTTCCTCAAAGGGCAGCAGGCGGGCGGGCAGGCCTTCCTCGGCCAGCCTTGCGGCATAGCCGTCGTAGCGTTCCTTGAACTGGCGCTGGGCCGAGGTTTCCGAGGCGACGCAGACGATCTGCCGATAGCCGGCCGCCAGCAGATGGCCGGTGGCCAGGCGCGCGCCCTCGGCATTGTCCGATCGCACCCAGTCCAGCTCGTCAAACGGCGAGCCCCAGCACACCATATGCGCCCCGCTGCCGGCGATGCGGCGGAAATAATCCCACGCCGGGCGGTTTTCGGCAGTGCCGATGACGATCAGCCCATCGGCCTTGCGCTGTTCCTGATAGAGGCCCCACAGGCGCTCCTCGGTATCCTGGAAGGAGACCAGCGTTTCATGCCCCGCGGCCGAGGCGGCGGCACATACATTGCCCAGCAGCGTGTAGTGGAAGGGGTTGAAATCCTTGGCATCCTCGCCCGGGCGGCTGACCACCACCACGGCCAGCGTGCCGGTGCGGCCGGTGCGCAGGCGCGCGGCGTTCTCGTCCACATGGTAATTCAGCTTGCGGGCGGCTTCATAAACCCGCTGACGCGTTGCCTCGCTGACCACCGGATCGCCCGCCAGCGCCCGGCTGACCGTGGATTGCGACACGCCCGCCTCGGCCGCCACATCGAAGGAGGTGACGCGATAGCGCTTCCTGGCCTTGTCGGCTGCGCTGGCGGCGGGATGGCCGCTTTCGGCCGCCGGATTGTCGCTGTCGTCCCCCATCGCGCCTGTCATGTCAGCCATTGCGGTTGCTTGTCCTGTGGCCGGTCGGCCCATGCCTGCGCTAGCGGGAAGAGAGGCCGCCGTCCAGCTTCAGCTCGGTGCCGGTCATGTAGCGGCTTTCGTCGCTGGCGAGGAAGACGGCGCCCTGGGCGATCTCTTCGGGCCGGGCGATGCGGCCCAGCGGCACCTGCGCGCCCAGCCGGTCCACCAGCTTTTCGCGCGGATAGCCCGGGGCGGGGCGGAAACCGTCGATCATCGGGGTGTCGGCAAAGCCGGGCATCAGGCAGTTGCAGCGCACATCCCAGCCCGCCTCGGCGCAGTGCAGCGCCACCGACCGGCTGAGCATCAGCACCGCCGCCTTGCTGGCGCCATAGGGCGCCATGCCCGAACGCGCCACCACGCCCGCCACCGAGCCGACATTGACGATGGCCGCAGGCGTGCTGGCGCGCAGCAGCGGCAGGGCCAGCTGGCAGCCCAGGAACACCCCGTCGACATTGACCGCGAAGGCCTGCCGCCAGCTGGCCAGATCGGTGCTCTCGATCGTGCCGCCGGTGCCAAGGCCGGCATTGTTGACCAGCACCGAGAGGCCGCCCAGCTCCTCGCGCGCCAGGGCCAGGGCAGCCTGCCAGCTTTCCGGGCTGGTGACATCGTGGCGGCAGGCGATCGCCACCGGGCTGCCCTGTGCGGCGCAGATCTCGTCGGCCAGAGCCTGCGCCCCGGCGCGGTTGACATCGCCCAGCAGCAGGCGCGCGCCCTCTGCCGCCATCGCCCGGGCCATGGCCGCGCCCAGCCCGCCGGCCGCCCCCGTGATCAGCGCCCGCTTGCCCGCCAGCCGGCCTTCGGCGCGCCCGCCCGCCATGGCTCAGCCCTCCTGCGCGGCAAAGGCGCCCAGGCCCAGCACGGCCGGGCCCAGCAGCATCATCAGCTTCATGTCGATGGCATCGCCCAGCGCCCGGCGCTCGGCCAGAAAGGCGGCAAGGCTGGCGATGGGCACCAGATGCACGGTGATTGCCTCATCCGCCACGCCGCCGCCCGCGCTCACCTTCTCCAGCCCGGAGGCGCGCAGCAGGGTGAAGCTTTCCGTCACCATGCCCGGCGAGGACCAGAATTCGCCCACCACCTCCAGCCGGGCGGCACGATAGCCGGTTTCCTCTTCCAGCTCGCGGGCGGCAGCGGCGGTGGGGGCCTCGCCCTCATGTTCGTCGCCCACCAGGCCGGCGGGCAGCTCGATGCAGGGGCGGCCCAGCGGCACGCGGAACTGCTCGACGAGAATCACCCTGTTCGCCTCGTCCACCGCCAGGATCACGGCGGCGCGAATGCCGCGCGCGCGGCCCACATATTCCCACGTGCCGCGCCGGCGCGCGGTGATCCAGTCGCCCTGCCACATGGTTTCTTCCGGGGCAGACATGACAGGCGGGAGCAGGGCGGGGGGAAGCGGGGCGGCCAAGCGGGGTCTCCTCACAGGGGGGGATTTCGCGCCTGCCATAGCGCTTTGTGCGCTCGCAGCAAAGCATCTGGCATGGGCAGAGGGTTTGCCTTTGGCGCGCGCTGGGCTAGGCAGGGAGCAGTTGTGAAACGGGCGCAAAGGGACAAGGCATGCTGCAGGAATTCAAGGCCTTCATCGCGCGGGGCAATGTGCTGGATCTGGCCGTGGGTGTGATCATTGGCGCCGCTTTCGGCAAGATCGTCTCCTCGTTGACGGATGATGTGCTGATGCCGCTGATCGGCAAGATCACCGGGGGCATCGATTTCTCCTCCAAATTCATCCTGCTGGGCGCTATTCCCGCCAGCTACACCGGCTCTGCCACGGATTATGCCGCGCTGAAGAAGGCGGGCGTGGCGATGCTGGGCTATGGCAGCTTCATCACCGCGATCATCAATTTCCTGATCATGGCTTTCGTCATCTTCCTGATCGTGAAGGGCGCCAACCGGCTGACCGCGCGCAGCAAGGCCGAGGAGGCGCCTGCCGCCCCTGCCGGCCCCACCGAGGTGGAACTGCTGGCCGAGATCCGCGATGCGCTGAAGGGCCGCTGAGGCCCTGCTTCAGAGAGGATGGGGAAAGGGGGCATCTGCCCCCTTTTCTTTTGGCGCGGGCGCCCTATATCGGGCGGTGCCGGCTTTGGCCGGATATGGCGATAAACTGCGGCGTGCAATAGGCGCAGCGGACCCGGGGGCGGTACCCGGCGGCTCCACCATCACCTCTTCCGCTGGCGGAAGAACCCTGTTGTCGCAGGGGTGTTGATGGGGCCGAACTAGGATCGACGTGTGTTGAAAAGCGCTGTTTTCGTCCGGGCTGAGTAACCCGTTAAAGGCTCAAAACTCATAAGTGCCAACGACAACGAAGCACTTGCTCTGGCTGCGTAATTCTAGGACCTAGCGGTCTGAAGTTACAAATACAGAACACGGTTGAACCCACCGGGTAACAGAAGGGAATTCGGGGGCCCGGGGCGGGCCTAGCAACAGAACCGCCCCACCCTGCTGCGGGACAGGCTTGGGCCAGAGGCCCCGTTGCTTCCATAATGGCCGGGAATGCGCGAGGGGGGCGTCAGCCTTGGCCGGGTTCTGGCCTGCGCTGTTCATGCTTCAGGCAATCGAGGATCTTGGCGCCGGCCATGAACACCGCCGCCGTGCAGGCGGCAAACAGCAGCTTGCCGCCAAAGCCCGGAAATTGCGTGAGATAGACGCTGCCGCGCTGCACCGCGCCATTGGCCAGGGCAAAGATCACCGCAAAGGCTTCCAGCCGCGTCTTGATGATAAACAACCGGGCGATGTGGCTGAACATACTCATTTTCTGGCGCCTTTCCCGGCAGACTTTAGCGGGGGCGGGCAGGCGCCGGCAAGGGATGGATAACGCAATGTTAACCACAATCCGTTCCAAATCGGGATCGATTGCCCCAGCGGCCTGCCGTGCCCCCCCGCCTGCCCGCAGCCGGCTTGCCAAGCTGGCGTGGATAGGTCATAAGCCCTTCATTCCTCCCCCGGAGTCTGCCCTTATTCTGCCGCGCTGGCCGCCTTGGCCGGCGCCGCTTTATCATGGTGAGACGAATGAGCGATTTGGTGAGACGTTCGGGGTTGTCGGTCGATGCGGCGCTGGCCCGCTTTGTCGAAGAGGAGGTTCTGGCGCCTCTCGGCCGCGATGTGCCCGCCTTCTGGGAGGGCTTTGCCGCGCTGGTGGCGCGCCTGGCCCCGCGCAACCGCGCCCTGCTGGACAAGCGCGAGGATCTGCAGGCGCAGATTGATGCCTGGCACCAGGCCCGCGCCGGCAAGGTGCTGGATGGCGCGGAATATCGCGCCTTCCTGGCCGAAATCGGCTATCTCGTGCCCGAGCCTGCCCCCTTTGCGGTGACGACCGAGCATGTGGATGCGGAAATCGCCACCATGGCCGGGCCGCAGCTGGTGGTGCCGGTGCTCAATGCGCGCTTCCTGCTCAATGCCGCCAATGCCCGCTGGGGCAGCCTCTATGATGCGCTGTATGGCACCGATGCGCTGGATGCGCCGGCGGCCCGCGCAGGTGGCTTCGATGTGGCGCGAGGCGCGGCGGTTATCGCCAGCGCCAAGGCCTTCCTCGATGCCGCGGCGCCGCTTGAAGGGCTGAGCTGGGCGGAATGGGATGGCCTTTCGGCCGATCGCCCGCGCCCGCCGCTGGCCAATCCGGCGCAGCTGGTGGGCCGGCGCGGCGATGGCCACAAGGGCGCGCTGCTGCTGGCCCATAATGGCCTGCACATCGAGGTGGTGATCGATGCCACCCACCCGATCGGCGCGACCGACAGGGCGAGCATTGCCGATGTCATCCTCGAATCGGCGCTGACGACGATTGTCGATCTGGAAGATTCGATCGCGGCGGTGGATGCCGAGGACAAGCTGGCCGCCTATGCCAACTGGCTGGGGGTGATCCGCGGCGATCTGGCCGACACGTTCGAGAAGAACGGCAAGACCATCACCCGCAAGCTGGCCGCCGACCGCGCGTGGACGGCGCCCGATGGCACCGCCTTCACCCTGCCCGGGCGCAGCCTGCTGTTTGTGCGCAATGTCGGCCATCTGATGACCAATCCGGCGATCCTGATGGCCGATGGCGCCGAGATCCCCGAGGGGATCATGGATGCCGTCATCACCAGCGCGATCAGCGCGCAGGATCTGGCCGGGCTTGGCACCTATCGCAACAGCCGCGAGGGCAGCATCTATATCGTCAAGCCCAAGATGCACGGGCCTGAGGAAGTGGCCTTTGCCGGCGAG
>DASRYE010000108.1:0-10930 GCA_035653915.1 Novosphingobium sp.
GGCGGCCCAGCCTTGCGGCCCTGCGGCCGCAGGGCTGGGCCCGGGGGGCGGCGCTGTTTGCGGCGGCGGCGGGCCTGTGGCTGGTGGGCCGGCTGTCGGCCGTGGCGGTGCTGGCTGAGGCGGGGGCAGTGGCCATGCTGGCCGCCAGTGTGCCCTTCGTGCTGGGCCGGCAGGTGGCGCGGGCGCTGGCTTTTCCGCTGGCCTATATGGTGTTTCTGGTGCCGGTGGGCGATGAATTCATCCCTGCGCTGCAAACGATCACTGCCCGCATCACCGTGGCGCTGGTGCGCGCCAGCCAGATCCCTGCCCATATCGATGGCGTGTTTATCGCCACGCCAGCCGGCCTGTTCGAGATTGCCCAGGCCTGTTCTGGCGCCAAGTTTCTGGTGGCGATGGTGGCATTGGGCGTGCTGGCGGCGCATCTGTGCTTTGCCGGATGGCGCCGGCAGGTGGCGTTCGTGGCGGCTTGTGCGGTGGTGTCGGTGCTGGCCAATGGCCTGCGCGCCTTTGCCACGGTGCTGATCGCCCAGTGGGTGGGGGCAAAGGCGGCCGGCGGCATCGATCATGTGATCTATGGCTGGGTGTTCTTCGCGCTGGTGATGGGCGGGTTGCTGGCGGTGGCCTGGCGCTGGTTTGATCGGCCTTCGGGGCCGCCGGTGCTGGTGGTGCCGAAGGCCGGAGGCAGGCCATGGCCGGTGCCGCTGGCCTGTGCCGCGCTGATGGTGCTGGCGCTGCTGGCAGACCTGTGGGCCTTTGCCGCCGAGCATCTGCCCGCTGCCATGCCCGATCACATCGCCCTGCCGCAGGTGGCAGGCTTTGCGCAGGTGCCCTATGCGCCGCGCCACCCGTGGAGCCCGCGCGCGCGCGGCGCCGATCATCGCTTGCTGGGCAGCTATGCCGATGCGGCCGGGCGGCGGGTGGATGTGTTCGTTGCCCTTTATGCCGCGCAAGGCACGGGCGCCAAGCCCGGCGGCTTTGGCGAAGGCGCGTGGAATGGCGATCAGGGCTGGGAATGGGAAGCCAATGCCGCTGCCCCGCCCGCTGTGCGGGCCGAGCGCCTGCTGGCCGCCGATGGCACCTTGCGCCTGGCCGAAACCAGCTATCGCAGTGGCGGCCTGCTCACCGGCAGCGTGGTGGCCCTGCGCCTGGCCACGCTGGCAGACAGGCTGGCCCTGCGCCCGCGGGCGGTGGCCGTGCTCATCCTTTCGGCAGAAGCGGCGCCCGGCCAGGAAGCCGCCGCCCATGCCACCATGGCGGCCTTGCGCCGCGCGATGGGGCCCACCGGCCCCTGGCTCGACCGGGTGACCGGCACGCAGAATTGAAGGGACTGAACGCATGTGCGGCATAGCCGGTATGTTCGATCTGGCAGGCGCGGCGCGCTTTGGCGTGGCCGAGGTGGAGGCCATGTGCGATGCGATTGCCCATCGGGGCCCCGATGGCGCCGGCGTGTGGCGGGCCGATGGGGTGGCGCTGGGCCACCGGCGCCTGTCGATCATCGATCTGGCCGGATCGCCCCAGCCGATGGTGGCCGCAGATGGCGGGGCGGTGATCGTCTTCAACGGCGAGATCTACAATTTCCGCGCGTTGCGGGCAGAGCTGGCCGATCTGGGCGCGCGCTTCCACACCGATGGCGATACCGAAGTGATCCTGGCCGCCTGGCGCCAGTGGGGCCGCGCCTGCCTCGATCGGCTGGAGGGCATGTTTGCCTTCGGGCTCTACGATATCGCCAGCCGCTCGCTGTTTCTGGCGCGGGATCGGCTGGGGGTGAAGCCGCTGTTCTATGCCGCCCTCGCCGATGGGCGGGTGCTGTTCGGATCGGAACTGAAGGCGCTGATGGCCCATCCCGATCTGCCGCGCGTCGTCGATCCGCTGGCGGTGGAGGATTATCTGTGCTGGGGCTATGTGCCCGATCACCGCTCGATCCTGGCCGGCGTGCGCAAGCTGCCGGCCGGCCATGCGCTGCTGCTGCAGGCGGGCCGGGGGCTGCCTGCGCCCACGCGCTGGTGGGATGTCTCCTTTGCCGAGCGGCACAAGGGCAGCGCCGAGGAACTGGGCGAGGAGCTTTACCGCCTGATGGACGAGGCCGTGCGCGCGCGCATGGTGGCCGATGTGCCGCTGGGCGCCTTCCTCTCGGGCGGGGTGGACAGTTCCAGCGTGGTGGCGCTGATGGCGGGCGCTTCGGCGGCGCCGGTGAAAACCTGCTCGATCGGCTTCGATGTCGCAGCGCTCGATGAAACCTCCTATGCCGCCGATGTCGCCCGGCGCTTTGCCACCGATCATCGCAGCCGCCAGGTTTCGGCCGGCGATTATGCCGAGATCTCCCGCCTCATCGCCATGTTCGACGAGCCCTTTGCCGATGCCTCTGCCCTGCCGACATGGCGCGTGTGCCAGCTGGCGCGCGAGGAAGTGACGGTGGCGCTGTCGGGCGATGGCGCGGATGAGGCGCTGGCCGGCTATCGCCGCCACCGCTTCCATGCCGCCGAGGAGCGCCTGCGCGGCGCCCTGCCGGCGGCGCTGCGCGGGCCCTTGCTGGGCACGCTGGGGCGGCTTTACCCCAAGGCGGATTGGGCGCCGCGCCCGCTGCGGGCCAAATCCACCCTCCTGTCGCTGGCCACCAGCGGCGAGGAGGCCTATGCGCAGGCGCTCTCGGTCACCCGGGCGGATCTGCGCGCCCGGCTCTACACGCCTGATTTTGCCCGGCTGCGCGGCGATTATCGCGCCGAGGACGCGCTGGTGGCGCTGATGCGCGGCGCGCCGGCGCGGTCCGGGCTGGACCGGGCGCAATATGCCGACCTCGCCTTCTGGCTGCCCGGCGATATCCTCACCAAGACCGATCGCGCCAGCATGGCCGTGGGGCTGGAAGCGCGCGAGCCGCTGCTCGACCACCGGCTGATCGCCTTTGCCGCCGGCCTGCCCGAGGATATGCGCATCCGCGCCGGCCAGGGCAAATGGCTGATGAAGGAGACCATGCGCCGGCAATTGCCAGAGCAGATCCTGTTCCGCCCCAAGCAGGGTTTCGTCACGCCAATCGCCCAATGGTTCCGCGGCCCGCTGGCAGAGCAGGCGCGCGGCATTGCCCGCGCTTCGGGCCTGGGGCGCACGGGCTGGCTGGATGGCCCCCGCATCGCCGCCATCGCCGAGGCGCATATCGCCGGGCGGGCGGATCATTCGCGGCTGCTGTGGCAGCTGGTGATGCTGGATGGCGCGCTGGCTCATCTGGGGCTGGCGGGCTGAGCCACACCTCCGGTAGACCGGGCCTGCAGTAACGCCCAGGCGGCACGCTGTGCGGGCCTTTATCTGATGCGGCAATGGCGGTTGGCGTGTCGGAAAATCGCCGTCGCTTCTGTGTTATTCTTTACAACTGGCGCCGCGCCAGCCCTGTACAGAAAACCCGGAAAAGCGCCATTTTCAGGAATTAACAGCGATATTTCAGGTATATGCCGCAGTGGCGAGTGCCCCATTGCGGGACGGAGATGGTTTACAAAACGTAAAAAACGCTTTGCATGTAATTGCGTAAATGGTTTAAAAACCATGATGTTAGCAAGCGGGGCGGCAAAAAGGGCCGAATTCCGGCAATGCTACAGGAGGCCCGGATATGGATCGGCTGTCGAGTGCCCTTGGCCACCCCCGCGACGACGATGCGGCGTCTTCCGATCGGCAAGCGCCGCCGGGCGGCGTGGAACGGGCCGCCGGCGATGCCGCGCTTCCCGCCTTTGCCCTGCATGGTGGCGACGAGCCGCTGATCGAGCGGGCCAGCCAGCGCCTCGCCGTGCCCGAGGCGCTGCTCAACCTTGCCCAGCTCGATGTGCTGTATGATGGCGACCGGCGCGCGCTGTGGACCTTCATGCGCCCCACCGGCCGGCCCGCCTTCAACCGCGATCTGCTGGGCGATTTTGAAAGCTGGCAGGCGTTGATCGGCAGCCATTTCGGCCCGGCCGGCCTGCCGCTGGATTTCCTGCTGCTGGGCAGCCGCACGCCCGGCGTGTTCTGCTTTGGCGGCGATCTGGCGCTGTTCCAGCAGCTGATCCGGCTGCGTGACGAGGCGGCGCTGGCTTCCTATGGCCACCGCTGCGTGCGCATTCTCCATCGCAATTTCCACGCGCTCGACCTGCCGATGCTGACCATCGGCCTGGTGCAGGGCCAGGCGCTGGGCGGCGGCTTCGAGGCGCTGCTCTCCTTCGATGTGCTGATCGCCGAGCGGGGGGCCACCTTTGGCCTGCCCGAAGTGATGTTCGGCCTGTTCCCCGGCATGGGCGCCCATTCGCTGCTGTCGCGCAAGGTGGGCACGGCGCTGGCGGACCAGATCATCCTCTCGAACCGCACCTACAAGGCGGAAGATCTGTACGAGATGGGGCTGGTGGCCCAGCTGGCAGAGCCGGGCGAGGGGATCGCCACGGCGCGCGCCTTCATGGAAAAATCGGGCCGGCGCCTGGCCGGCATGGTGGCCGCCAAGCGCGCCATGCGCCTGGCAGCGCCGGTGCCGCTTTCCGAGATGGAGGAGATCGTCAACCTGTGGGCCCGCGCCGCGCTGCAGCTCACCGAGGGCGATCTCAAGCTGATGTCGCGCCTGGCCGCCACCCAGGCCCGCAATTACGGCGCTGCGGCCTGAACGGGGCGGAAAGCACGCTTCCGCCCCGGCGGCCTGCTCAGATATCCTTGCTGATGCCGAAGAAGAAGCCCCGGCGCGGCCCCCATTCCGGCGCGCCCACGCCCACGCCCGTGCCATCGCGGATTTCGTAGCGCGCGTCGAACAGGTTGATGATGTCAAAGCGCAGCTCCACCCCGGCCTTTTCCAGCCGATAGCTGGTGGAAAGGTTGAACTGCTCATAGGCGGGCAGCTTGTCGCCATTGGGCACGCTGCTGCCATCGGCCAGCACCAGATCGCGCCGCAGGCCCGAGCCATAGATCATGCTGCCCCCCAGCTTCAGCCCCTTCAGATCGCCATGGCGGAAGCTGTAGGTGACGCCGGCTGAGCCGGTGTAGGTCTGGTCGTGGTCGAGATAGATGTAGTGGTTGCGGATATAGGCGAGATCATCCGATCCGAAGCTGAACTGGCTGGAGACGATATTCTCGCCCTCGGCCTTCGACATGGCGAAATTGGCATAGGCCGACCAGGGCCCGCGATTGTAATTCGCATAGAAATTGACGCCGCGGATGCGCCCCTTCTGATAGTTGAAGGGGGTGAGGATGATCGGCGCGCCGAACTGGCCCTCGTCGATCAGATTGGTGGAGATGCGGTAGTAGCCGTCCATGCCCAGCATCAGCCCCCTGGCGACCTGCTGCTGGATGCCGGCATCGAAATATTGCTGGCGTTCGGCGAAGGGGGTGGTGTCATCGGTGCTGGCGGCAGCGGCGCTGGTGCCGGCAAAGCGGGCGATGGTGGTGTTGGCCACCAGCTCGAAGGGCGGCGGCGAGAAGTAATGGGCATAGCCGGCATGCAGGGTGGTGCCATGCAGCGGCTGCCACACCACATTGACGCGCGGCGAGAACTGGTGCTCGCTGCGATAGGCCGAATAGGCATCGAAGCGCAGGCCATAATTCAGCGTCAGCCTGGGCGTCAGCTTCCATTCGTCCTGGCCATAGAGGCTGACCATCCAGGCGTTTTGCGCGGCATTGTCGGTGATGCCATAGGCGCTGCCGGACTGGTTGCCGGCATCGTCCACCGGGAAGACGAAAGTGGTGGTGTCGCTGCGCGAATGATCGTGCTGCACATAGCCGCCAAAGCGCAGCGTGTGATGGCCGCTGGCCCGCCACACCAGATCGCTTTGCAGGCCCACGGCCACATCGCTCTTGTAGGCCTGCTGGGCCTGGCCGTTGAACAGCAGCTCGCCGGTGATATCGGGCCGGTAGGCCAGCGAGGAATAGCGGGCGAAGAAGGCCGTCTGCACGGTGATGGCGCCGGCATCATGCAGCCAGGCCAGCTGGCCAAAGCCGGTGCGCTCCAGCTGCGTCTCGTTGAGGTCGTTCGACAGATAGGCGGAGCGGCCGTTGTAGCTATAGGCGCCAGAACTCGTCAGCCCGTCGGGATTGGGGATCTGGAACCACTGGTTGGAATAGCCACCCAGCAGGCTCACCTTGTCGCTGTCCGAGAAGATATGCTCGACATAGCCGAAGAACTGCCCCTGATCGGTGCGATCATGGATGGCATGGGCCGCGCTGTTGACGTTCTCGATACCCAGATCATTGTGGGTGTAGCTGGCCGAGACGAAATAGTTGGTGGCGCCCGAAGAGCCGCCATATTCGATGCTGGGCTGCAGCGTGGCATGGCTGCCGCCATACAGCGAGATGGTGCCGCCATTGTCGAACAGGCCGGTCTTGGTGGTGACATCGATCACGCCGGCGGTGCGCAGGCCATATTGGGCGGGCAGGGCGCCGGTCAGCAGGTCGAAGCGGTTGATGAGGCGCGGGCTCATCGTCTGGCCGAACATCGACAGGCCCTCGGGCAGGATGGTGCCGTTGATGCGATATTGCAGGTTGGCATGATCGCCGCGCACATGCAGCTGGCCAAAGCCATCCTGCGCCACGCCGGGCAATTGCAGGGCGATCTGGCTGAAGGGCTGGTTGTCGCCGCCGGGCAGCGCCTTGATCGCCTCGTTGGTCAGCTGATAGGCATCGGCGCCAAGGCTGGGCTGGATACTGTCACGCGCGGCCTCCAGCCGGCGGGCGGAGACGACGATGGGCGGCGGCGTTTGGGCCGCGGCGGGGGCGGCGGGATCGGCATCCGCATCGGCCGCATGGGCGGCCAGCGGCAGGGCGCCAAGCGCCAGCGCGCAGGCCAGGGGCGTGGAGGAGAGGAGAAGGGAGCGGGGCGTCATGGTGTCTCGCTTGCCAGAGAAGATGCGCTGCTCTTATATGGGATGATACAACGTATCAAGGGGCCAATGTGATTTTGTATCATCATCCAGCCGGCCCAACACTCGTCTCGTCGGAAAGCTAGTCCTCGCCGTGGCCCAGGGCCATGTAGTCGCGGCTCTGCATCTCGGTCAGCCGGCTGATCGTGCGGTCGAATTCGAAGCGGCCATCGCCGGCCTCATAGAGGTCTTCCGGCTCTGCATCGGCGGTAACGAACAGCTTCACCTTGTGCTCGTAGAGCGCGTCGATCAGCGTGACGAAGCGGGCTGCCTCATTGCGCTGTTCGGGCCCCATGCGCGGAATGCCCACCAGGATCACCGTGTGATAGGCCCGCGCCACGGCGAGATAATCGCTGGCCCCGCGCGCCTCGCCGCACAGCCGCTTGAAGCTGAACACCGCCACGCCCTTCAGGCTTTTGGGCACATGCAGCAGGCGCCCGCCCAGATCGAGATCGGCCGAGGGCACATGCGCTGCATCTTCCGGCGGATAGTCGGTCAGGCGGAAGAACACCTCGCGCACGCGCTGGGTGGCGGCATTGCCCAGCGGGCTGTGCCAGCTGTCGATGCCGGCCAGGCGCTCCAGCCGGTAGTCGGTGGGGCCGTTCAGCGTCAGCACGTCCAGCTCATGCTCGATCAGCGCGATGAAGGGCAGGAAATGCTCGCGGTTCAGCCCGTTCTTGTAAAGTTCGGAAGGGGCGCGGTTGCTGGTGGTCACGATCACCACGCCGCGCTCGCGGATCAGCGCGGTGAACAGCCGGCTCATGATCATCGCATCGGCCGAATTGTTGACGACCATTTCGTCGAAAGCCAGCAGGCGCAGGTCCCGGGCGATGCGCTCGGCCAGCTGGGGGATGGGATCGCCCGCTTCCTCCTTGCGGATCTCGCGCATCAGCTCGTGCACTTCCAGCATGAAGGCATGGAAATGCACGCGCCGCTTCTGGGGGATGGCCAGGCAATCATGCAGCAGGTCCATCAGCATGGACTTGCCCCGGCCGACGCCGCCCCACATGTAAAGCCCGCGGGGCGCGGCCGCCTTCTTGCCGAACAGCTTGCCAAGAAGGCCCGTGGCCGGCGCCTCCAGCTCCTGCTGCAGATGGTCGAGCCGGGCGGCGGCGGCGGCCTGCTCGGCATCTTCCTGCAACTCGCCGGCGGCCACCAGCGCGCGATAGCGATCGAGCACGCGGTGGGGCAGGGGATGGGGCAGCGGCTGCGGCCCGGCACTAGCCATTACAGGTGAGGCGCAGCACGAAATCGCCATCCTTGTCGATCACCGGGGTGATCCTGGCGGTGCGATAGATCATGTTCTGCCACTGCACTTCGGGCCCGTCGCCATGCCAGCGCATGGCCTCGGCGCTGTCGGTTGTCTCGGCATAGAAATAGAGCTGGTGATCAGCCAGCTGGCTCAGCTTGGCGCCATCGGGGCCGGTGAGATAGGTGGCCTCATTGGCCTTCAGCTGGAACCAGGCATGGGGCTGCCAGGTGTGTTCCACCTCGGCATTGTCGATCAGCACCTGCACCGGGCGCGGGCAGACATTGCGCACATAGATCTTGTGCAGCGCTGCAGAGGCCGGCTTTGTGGCCCCGGTTGCGGGCGCAGCCGGGGCCGGATCGGCGGCCTGCAGGGCGCCGGCCGCAGCCATCAGCCCGGCGCCAAAAGCGAGAAGAAGATAGCCGCGCAACCCGTTTCCTCCGCCGGCAGGGGCGGAAAGCGGCAGACAGCGCCTGCCGCTTCGCCCCGCCGCTTGTCCTCAGACGTGGCGCTCGGCCTGCATCTTCTTGATTTCGGCAATGGCGCGCGCGGGGCTGAGGCCCTTGGGGCACACATTGGCGCAGTTCATGATGGTGTGGCAGCGATAGAGGCGGAAGGGATCTTCCAGCTCGTCGAGGCGCTCGCCGGTCATCTCGTCGCGGCTGTCGGCCAGCCAGCGATAGGCCTGCAGCAGGATCGCCGGGCCCAGGAACTTGTCGGAATTCCACCAGTAGCTGGGGCACGAGGTGGAGCAGCAGGCGCACAGGATGCACTCGTAGAGGCCATCGAGCTTCTCGCGCTGTTCCGGGCTCTGCAGCCGCTCCTTGCCCGAAGGCGTGGTCGAAACCGTCTGCAGCCAGGGGCGGATCGAGGCATATTGCGCATAGAAATGGGTGAAATCAGGCACCAGGTCCTTGATCACTTCCATATGCGGCAGCGGGGTGATGCGCACATCGCCCTTCAGATCCTCGATCGCGGTGGTGCAGGCCAGGCCGTTGCGGCCGTTGATGTTCATCGCGCAGGAACCGCAGATGCCCTCGCGGCACGAACGGCGCAGGGTGAGGCTCGAATCAACCTCGTTCTTGATCTTCAGCAATGCATCGAGCACCATCGGCCCGCACTTGTCGAGATCAACCTCGAAGCTGTCGTAGCGCGGGTTCTCGCCCGAGTCCGGGTCGTAGCGATAGACGGTGAACTTCTTCACGCGCCCGGCCCCCTCGGCCTTGTGCACACGGCCTTTGCCGGAGATCTTGCTGTTGGCAGGAAGGGTAAAAGTGGCCATATCCGCTGCTTTCCGCTGTGAAATCCAGGGGCAGGCGGCTTGCTGGCAAACCGCCGACTCTGCAGCCCTCTTAGCGTCTTGGCGCGCGGGGGCAAGCACCCTGTTGCATTGCGGCGGAATGGATAGGCGCAGAGATGCGCAAAGGATTTGAGCCTGCGCCCCGCCAGCGATAGCGTGGCCGGCATGAAAGCGCCCCCTCCCGCCGCCTTGCCGGGCCCGCCGGCCCGCCTGCCCCGATCCATGCTGGCCATGGCGGTGAAGGGGGGCGAATTGTCGGTGCGGGCCAAGGGGCAGCCGGGCGGGCTGGGGCAGGATGTCTACCACCGGCTGATGCGCTTGTCGTGGCCGCGGCTGCTGGGCCTGTTCATGGGCGTGTTCCTGGGCTTCAACCTTGTCTTCGCCGTGGCCTACTGGCTGGATCCGGCCGGGCTTGCCGTGGCGCATGAGGATGCCGGCCTGCCGCCCTACTGGCGCGATTTCTTCTTCAGCGTGCACACGGTGGCCACCATCGGCTATGGCAACATCTATCCGGCCGATCTTTATGCCAATGTCATCGTGGTGATCGAGATCACGCTGGGCATCGTCTATTTCGCGCTGGCCACGGGCATGGCCTTTGCCCGCTTTTCGCGCCCCACCGCGCGCATGCTGTTCAGCCAGGTGCTGGTGGTGCATGATGTGGCAGGCGTGCCCACCTTGATGCTGCGCGCGGCCAATCAGCGCCACAACATGATCTATTCGGCCGAGGCGCGCATGGCGGTGCTGCTGGATGGCGAGGTGGGCGGCGTGCGCATGCGCCGCTTTGTCGATCTGCCGCTGGTGCGCGCCACCAACCCGGCCTTCGCCCTGACCTGGACGATCATGCACACGATCGACGCGGCCAGCCCGCTGCACCCCTGGCTGGCCAGCCAGGCCGAGGGGATGGACCAGGATATCGTCGTGATCCTGTGGGGTGTCGACGAAGTGAGCGGGCAGACGATCCATGGCCGCTGGGCCTATGGGCCGGGCGATATCCGCTGGGATGCCCGCTTCGAGGATATCGTCGACGTCGACGAAGGCGGCATCCGTACGATCGACTACACCCGCTTCCACGCCACCCACCGCATGCCCGCCTGAGGCGCAGCAAAACGGGCGGCCTCCACCAGGAGACCGCCCGTTCCAGGCTATCTGCCTTTCAGCGCCGGATCAGGCGCCGAAAGTGCGCTGCCACCAGCCCTTGCGGGGGCCGTCTTCGCCATCCTCGCCCTCGCCTTCGGCCGCTTCGGCGGCAGAGGCGGGGGTAGGGGCAGGGGCTTCTTCCACGGCCGGGGCGGCAGGCGCCTCGGTCACGGCTTCGGCGGGGGCCTCCACCTTCTTCTTGCGGGTGCGCTTGGGCTTGGGCGCCGGCTCTTCAGCCGGTGCTTCAGGCGCAGCTTCCACAACCGGGGTTTCAGCCGGCGCTTCGGCGGCCACTTCGGCCTTCTTGCGGCGGGTGCGCTTGGGCTTGGGCGCCGGCTCTTCCGCCGGAGCTTCAGGCGCAGCTTCCACAACCGGGGCTTCAGCCGGCGCTTC
>DASRYE010000109.1:0-6645 GCA_035653915.1 Novosphingobium sp.
CCCGCCTATCTGGCCCGCCACGGCACGCCCGCCACGCCAGACGATCTGGCCAGCCACGCCTGCCTCACCTTCACCTTTGCCGATGGCGAGCGGCGCTGGCGTTTCACGCAGGGCGAACGCCTCGCCCAGATCCGCGTCAAGGGCCCGCTGCGCGCCAATCAGGCCGAAGCGCTGAAGGAGGCGGCGCTGGCAGGCTTCGGGCTGGTGATGCTGCCCACATGGCTGGTGGGCGAGGAGATCGCCCAGGGCCTGCTGCACCCGGTGCTGGCCCCCTGGCATGCCGAGATCGGCCGGCCCGGCATGGCGCCTGCGCAGGAAGGGGCCATTCATGCCCTCTACCTGCCCGATCGGAAGGGATCGCCCAAGGTGCGCGCCTTCGTCGATTTTCTGGCCGAGCGCTTCGGCGCCCCGCCCTATTGGGACCGGGCCCTTTAATCTTTGCGAAATATGCAAAGATGATCGCGAGGATGGCCTGATTATCAAAATCCTCAAACAGGTGCAGACCGCCGGCATCAACCCGGACACAGCCCGCACGGCCCTGTCCTTCAAGGAGTGCCCCCTGATGACCGACCTGCTCTTCGCCCCCACCCGTATCGGCGCGCTCAATCTGCCCAGCCGCATCGTGATGGCGCCGCTCACCCGCTCGCGCGCGGCGGCGGGCAATGTGCCCTCGCCCCTTGCCGTGGACTATTACCGCCAGCGCGCTTCCGCCGCTCTCATCATCACCGAAGGCGCCCAGATTTCCCCGCAAGGCCAGGGCTATGCCTGGACGCCGGGCATCCACAGCCAGGCCCAGATCGACGGCTGGGCCCGCATCGCCCGGGCGGTGCATCAGGCGGGCGGGCGCATCGTCATCCAGCTGTGGCATGTCGGGCGGGTGTCGCACAGCGTGTTCCAGCCGGGCGGCGGGCGGCCCGTGGCCCCCACCGCCATGCCGGTGCCGGCCAAGGCCTTCATCCCCGGCGCCGATGGCCAGGGCACCTTTGCCGATGTGCCCGAACCCCAAGAGCTGACCATCGCCGGCATCCAGATGATCATCGCCGATTATGTGCAGGCCGCCCGCAATGCCATTGCCGCCGGGCTGGATGGCGTGGAAGTGCATGCCGCCAATGGCTATCTGCTCGACCAGTTCCTCAACAGCGCCAGCAACTGGCGCACCGACCGCTATGGCGGCTCTCCCGAAAACCGCGCAAGGCTGCTGCTGGAAGTGGTCGATGCCGTGTGCGCGGCCATCGGCAGCCAGCGGGTGGGAGTGCGCCTGGCCCCGATGGGCAAGGCTTTCGGCATGGATGAAGCGCAGCCGGAAGCGCTGTTCCACCATGTCGCCAGCGAGCTGGACAAGCGCGATCTGGCCTATCTCCATCTGGTGGAGCCCACAGTGAAGGGCCGCGAGATCGCCGCCGAGGCCGATCCGCGCGCCGAGGCGCTGATGCGCGATATCCGCGCCCGTTTTGCCGGGCCCATCATTCTGGCCGGCGGCTATACCCGCCGGAACGCCGAGCAGGCGCTGGCCGATGGCCGCGGCGATCTCATCGCCTTTGGTCGCCCCTTTCTGGCCAACCCCGACCTGCCCGCCCGCCTGCGGATCGACGCCCCGCTCAACCCGGCCGATCCGGCCACCTTCTATGGCGGCGGCGCCCATGGCTACACCGATTACCCCACCCTGGCCGAACAGGCCGCAGGAAAGCTGACAGCATGACCGCCCCGGCCAGCCGCCCCATGGGCCCCCGCTTCACCTTCGCCATGGCCGCCACCACCGGCCTTGCCGTGGCCAACATCTACTACAACCAGCCGATGCTGGGCCTGATCGAGCGCGATCTGCCGGGCGCGGCGGCCGGCTTTGTGCCCACGATAACGCAGCTGGGCTATGCGCTGGGCCTGTTCCTGCTGGTGCCGCTGGGCGATCTGGTGGAACGCCGCCGGCTTATCTGCGGCCAGTTCCTGGCGCTGGCCGTGGCGCTGGCGGCAGCGGCGCTGGCGCCGGGCGGATCGGCGCTGCTGGCAGGCTCGCTGCTGGTGGGGGCGCTGGCCACGGTGGCCCAGCAGATCGTGCCGCTGGCCGCCCATATGGCGCCGCCCGCCCGGCGCGGCGCGGTGATCGGCCAGGTGATGGCCGGGCTGCTGCTGGGCATTCTGCTCAGCCGCACGCTGGCCGGCTTTGTGGCGCAGCAGGCGGGATGGCGCAGCATGTTCTGGCTGGGCGTGCCGCTGGCGGTGGCCGCTGGCGGGGTGCTGCGGGTGCTGCTGCCGGTGTCGCGGCCGGAGCCGGGGCCTTCCTATCCGGCCCTGCTGGCATCGCTGTGGCATCTGTGGCGCGAGCTGCCGGTGCTGCGCCGCGCCACCTGCACGCAGGCCCTGCTGTTTGCCGCCTTCAGCGCCTTCTGGAGCATCCTTGCCCTGCATGTGCAGCGGCTGGGCCATGGGCCGTCCGTGGCGGGGCTGTTCGGGGTGGTGGGCGCGGCCGGCGTATTTGCCGCTCCTCTGGCCGGCCATCTGGCTGACCGGCGCGGGCCCACCGCCACCATCACCGCCGGCACCGTGCTGGCGATGGCCGGCTGGGCGATCGCCGGCCTGTCGCAGGGGCTGGCGGGGCTGGCGATCGGCTGCATCGTGCTGGATCTGGCCGTGCAGGGCGCGCTGATCTCGCATCAGCATGCCGTTTATGCGCTGCGCCCCGAAGCCCGCGCCCGGCTCAACACGCTGTTCATGGGCGGCATGTTTCTGGGCGGCGCGCTGGGGTCGGCACTGGCGATGGCGGCCTGGCTGGCGGCCGGATGGCATGGCGTGGGCCTGCTGGGCAGCGGGCTGGCGGCTCTGGCGCTGGTTTTCCACCATTGCCGCGGCGCGCGCGCCGGCCTTGCGGCAACCGCGATGGGGTAGGGCGGCGGGCGCTCGGGCTTGCAGCGCAGGCGATAATTGGAATATATTCCGGAAATGGCGAGCAAACAGACTGTATATCAGGCCCGTGGGCTGGAGCGGCGCAAGCAGTTGATCCGGGCGTGCCGCGCGCTTCTGGGCGAGCGGCATGTCGGTCAGTTCGGGCTTGCCGAAGTGGCTGCGGTGGCCGGCATGCCCAAGACGTCGGCCTATCACTTCTTTCCGCGCATGGAAGATTTGCTGGCGGCCCTGGCGGTGGATATCGCGCAGGACTTGCTGGCTTATCTGAACCGGCCAATTGTGGGGCCGTTCGCTGCGTGGTCGCAAGTGGTGGGCGCCTTTGTCGATCGCGGGCGGGCGTTCTATGGGCAGTCGCGCGCGGCGCTGGAAATCCAGCTTGGCCCGCACACCCCGGCAGACATTAAAAATCGCGACAGGCTGAACGATGTGTCTGTCGGCATATGCCTTAAAAGGCATATAAAACAGTTTTTTATCGTTCCAAACCTGCCCTCCCTCGACGATGCCTTTTTCCGCTCGATCGAGATCGCCGACCTGATGTTCATGCTGTCGGTGCGCGAACATGATGGCTTGACCGATTTCTATGTGGAGGAAGCGGCGCGGGCTGCCTGCGCCTATTTGGAGCTGTATCTGCCGCGCATGCTGCCGGCGGTGGACTGACCGCTGTGCATTGACATTGGTCGAGTGACCTATAATCTCGGAAAAAATTCGAGTTATGGAGTCGTCTCAATGTCCGAACCGGAAGATGCAACTGGCCAGCCCGGCATGGATGTCACACGCCGCGATTTCGTTGGCGGCACATTGCTGGGATCGGGCGCGGCGCTGCTGGCGATGGGCGCGCCAGGCGCCCTCACCGGCACGGCCCATGCCCAGACCACCGGCCTGCCGATGACCGGCCTCGGGCCGGACTGGTCGGGGCCGGGGGGCGTGGGGGACTATGCCGGCCTTAACGGTAACACCTACAAGGTGGTGAATGCCGCCCATGGGGCGATCCGCAATCAGATGATGGACCCCAAGCTTGCCGCGGCCACAGAAACCGGCGAGGTTTATGACGTGGTGATCGTGGGGGCGGGCATTTCGGGCCTGTGCGCCGCCTATGTCATTCGTTCCCAGCGGCCCGATGCAAAGATCCTGCTGCTCGATCAGCATGGCATCTTTGGCGGCGAGGCCAAGGCCAATGAATTCGAGGTGGATGGCTATCATCTGCAGGGGCCGCAGGGCTCCACCGGCATCGTCGTGCCTTTCCGCCACGCGCGCGCTGCGGGCATGTATACCCACTGGGCCAGGGAACTGGGCTATCCGGAAGATTTCACCTTTCAGAAAGCGCAGAACCTCTCGCAGCCGATCAAGGTGCCGGAGGATGTGTGGACACCGATGAATGTCGCCTGGGAACGGGCGGACACGGCCTTCTATTATGAAGGCAAGGGCATGGTGAAGAACCCTTGGCGCAATGGTTTCGATCAGGCGCCGATATCGGAAAAGGCCAAGAAGGCGCTGCTGCAGGTGGAGGTGTTCCGCACGCCGCCGGAGCGCGAGGACTGGGAGCAGTGGCTCGATTCCATGACATACAAGCAGTTTCTGCTGGATGTGGTGGGCGTGCCGGCCGATGTGATCGACGAGGTGACGGCCTATTACGACCCGATTGCCTGCTGCATGGGCTGCGGGCTGGGCTGCGATGCGATCTCTGCCTATTCGGCCTATAATTTCCTGATGCCGGGCACGATCGGCTATTATCGCTATCAGAATGATGGCGCAGACCCCACCGACACCATCTATCTGGCCACTTTCCCCGGCGGCAATGCGATTGCCGCGCGCAAGTTCCTCAAGATGTCGAACCCCGATGCCATCGAAGGGGATGACACGCTGTATGGCGTGTGGAAGGGCAAGGTGCGCTGGGATCAGCTGGATCGGCCCGGCGCGCCCCATCGAACCCGGCTCAACGCCACGGTGGTGGAAGTGCGCCATGAAGGCCGCCCCGATCGTGCCAGCCACGCCCGGGTGACCTATCTGAAGGACGACAAGCTCTTTCGCGTGCATGCCCGGGCGGTGATCTGCGCCGGCCAGCAGCATGCCAACAAACATATCTGCCGCGACATTTCCCCTGAATATCGCGAGGCGATGAATGCCTTCCAGCATGCCTCGATCCTCACGCTGAACATTGCGCTGCGCAACTGGCGCTTCCTCGACAGGATGGGGGTTGCCTGTGTGCGCTGGTTCGAAGGTTTCGGCTGGTGGACGGGCCTCAGGCGCAACCTCATCGTCGATGGCCATGAAACCCAGCCGCTCGATCCGAACAAGCCCTTTGTGCTCACGCAGTATATTCCCTTTCCGCAGCCTGGCGTGCCATTTCCCCAATGCTGCACCAATGCGCGGATGCAGCTGTTCTCGATGTCTTTTGCCGATATCGAGGCGGCCACCAGGGAACAGCTGACGAAGATGTTCGGCCCCTATGGCTTTGACTGGGACCGCGATGTGGCCGGCATTGTCGCCAACCGGCAGGGCCATGCCTATTTCGTCGGCGCGCCGGGCTTCTTCTTCGGCAAGGAGGGCAAGCCGGCGCCGCGCCAGGTGCTGCAAAAGCCCTTCCACCGCATTGCTTTCAGCCATTCCGAATTGTCGGGCGCGCAGATGTGGGAAACCGCAGCCGAAGAGGGCGAGCGCGCCGCCAAGCAGGTTCTTGCCTTGATCTGAGGAGTTAATTCCATGAAATCCGCCCTATTGATGGCCGCGGCGCTGTTGTGCGCTCCGGCCAGCGCCTTCGCGCAAGCCAGCCATTCGCAGATCGCCCCGCAGAATACCGCCGAGATGCGCGCCTTCAAGGCCGCCATCCGCAAGCTGTATGACGAGAAGGAGAGGGATTTCGCGCAAGGGCGCGACGATCATATCCTCAACCGCTTCTATTCCGGCGATGCCATCTCGTTCGGTGAAGGCGAGGGGATCAGCATCGGCCGGGCCGATTTCAAGAAGCTCTATGACGAAGTGACCAGGCAGTCGACCGTCAAGGTCCGCTCTGTCTACACCTATGTGAGCGGCACTGCCGGCTGGGACTGGGCGAATTTCTATGTGACCCCCAAAGACCCCGCTGCCAAGCCCTTCTCCTTTGCGATCCTGTTCGTCTGGGCGAAGGAGGGCGGCAAATGGATCTGCAAGGGCGATGCCTTCGTGAAGGGGGCCTTTGCCATTCCCGCGGGGGGAGGCGCCCGGTGAAGCGCCTGATCCTTGTGCTGGCGCTGGCGGGTGCTCAGCCCGCCTTTGCCCAGGATGCGGCACAGGGCCGCGCCGTCTTTGCCAGATGCCAGGCCTGCCATGTGGCCAGCAGGGGCGCCCACGCCACGGTGGGCCCCAATCTGTTCGGCGTTGTGTCGCGCAAGGCCGGCACGCAGGCGGGCTACGACTATTCTCCGGCAATGAAGGCGGCAGGCTTCGTCTGGTCGGTCGACAAGCTCGATGCCTATCTCAAGGCCCCCGCCAAACTGGTGCCGGGCAACAAGATGCCCTTCTTCGGCCTGCCCGATCCCAAGGATCGCCTGGCGGTTATCGCTTATCTCAACACATTGCATTAACAGGGGAATAATCATGAAAACCCGCGCTGCCGTGGCCTTTGCGCCCAAGACCCCTCTGGAGATCGTGGAGGTGGATCTGGAAGGGCCGAAGGCCGGCGAGGTTCTGGTGGAGATCATGGCGACGGGCGTGTGCCACACCGATGCCTACACGCTGGATGGCTTCGATTCGGAAGGGATTTTCCCTTCG
>DASRYE010000110.1:0-20017 GCA_035653915.1 Novosphingobium sp.
CTGGGCTTGAGGCCGATCAGCCCGTTGATCGCGGCCGGCACCCGGCCCGATCCGGCCGTGTCTGTGCCCAGCGCGAAGGCCACCACCCCCGCTGCCACCGCCACCGCCGAGCCCGAGGAGGAGCCCCCCGAAATATAGGCCAGATTGGTGACGCAGGCCGGCGCGCCATAGGGGCTGCGCGTGCCATTGAGCCCGGTGGCGAACTGATCGAGATTGGCCTTGCCCAGCGGGATGGCGCCGGCTGCCAGCAAGCGTTCCACCACGCTGGCCGAGCGATCGGGCCGATAGGCAAAGGCCGGGCAGCCCGCAGTGGTGGCAAGGCCGGCCAGGTCGATATTGTCCTTGATGGCAAAGGGCACGCCGGCCAGCGGCAGATCCTCGCCGGCGGCCAGCCGGGCATCCACCGCCGCCGCCATTGCCAGCACCTGATCGGCCGGCAGGCGGCTGATCCACACCGCCGGCTGGATCGCCGCATAGGCATCGGCCCGGGCCAGCGCGGCCGCTGCCTCGGCGCGGGCGGTGCTGTGTGCGGCCCGCACCCGCCCGGCAATGGCGGCAATCGTGGCAGGGCTCATGCGCGGATGATCATCCGCACGGCGGTGGGGTTGAAGCCATTGCACGGATTGTTGATCTGCGGGCAGTTCGAGACCACCGCCACCACATCCATCAGCGCCTCCAGCCGCACCGACAGGCCCGGCGCCGAAATGCCATCGACAATGCCCAGCGTGCCATCGCCCTCCACCGGCACATTCATGAACCAGTTGATATTGGAGACCATATCGCGCTTGCCGCGCCCGGCCCTGGCATTGGCCTCGAGGAAATTGTCGACACAGGCGTGCTGCGCCTTGGTGTGATGGCCATAGCGCAGCGTATTGGATTCGCAGCTGCACGCCCCGCCGATCGTGTCGTGATAGGCCACGTTGGTATCGACAATCCGCATCATCGGATTGCCCTCGCTGGAATAGAGCACGCTGCCCTTGCGCAGGAAGATGTTGCCCTGCATCGCCACCGTATCCTGCGCGCTGTAACGCTCGGCATCATCGGCGGCGGCATAGAGCAGGAAATCGACCGCCTGGTTGCCTTCCAGATCGATGATCTCCAGCGTTTGCCCGCGCGCCACGCCATGCATCCAGGGCGCGCGCGCCGGCACGGTTTCATCAAGGACGAGAGGGCCTGCTGCAATATCCATGGCGGTTCACCTGTTGTAATAGTCTTCGGTGTTGAGGAAGGCGCGCAGGGCCTCTGGCGTGCTGTTGCGCAAGGCATCATCGCCGCCGGCCACCGGCCCGCGCCAGGCCCGCAGGCGCACCGGGCTCACCGCATATTCCGGCCGCGGATCGAGCACATGGGGGCAATTGGCCAGCACCACGATCACCTCCATCTCGGCCCGCAGAACCACCCGCCGGCCCGGCGCAAACGGCCCGATCTCCGGCGCGATCGTGCCATCGGCGCCGATCCGCGCGCCCTTGAACAGGGTGATGCAGGGGTGCACATCCCTCACCCCCAGGCCAAACTTGGCGACGCCCAGGCGGAACCTGTCACGCGCGTTGGGGTGGGGGCCGTAATTGTCGCCGCTGCCATATTTGCGGGCATTGCCGGCCGCGTTGGAAGCGCCGCAGAACGTATCATGCGTGCCTGCCTCATCGGCCAGGATGGAGAAGAGCACCCGGCCCATGTCGGTGAGCAGGAAGCGGCCTTCGCCCAGATAGCCGTTCCACTGGATCTTCACCGTATCGGCCACATTCAGCCGCTCTGTCGGCATTTCGCGGTTGAAGGCCAGCAGGCTCACGCAGCCATCGCCGGCAAGGTCGGTCAGCTCCAGCCGGGTGCCGCGCGCCAGGATCTTGCCGGCATAGCCGCCCGCGGCCAGCGTTTCGGCCCACACATTATCGGCATCGGCCACATCCTGCGGCCAGCCATCGGCAGCGCTGGCCGGCAGCACCGGCATCGCCTCAACCCGGGTGCCCCCTTGCGCCCGGGCATGATCGCGCGCGGCATGGGGGTTGCCGGTGGAGGAACCGGTGGGCTGGGCGCCGCCTTCCTGCATCAGCCCTGCTCCTGCCCGGCGGGCGCTGCCGCGCCATAGGCGGCAAAGCCGGCGATCATTTCCTCCAGCCCGCGCACCGCGCCCTTTTGCAGATATTCCATGGCTGCCAGCGCCGCCACATGGGCCGGCGGCGAGGAAGCGGTGGTGCAGGGCTCCACCACGCGGCAGTAGTAATCGTGTTGATGGGCATCGACGTAGGTGTAATGCACGCACACATCGGTGAAGCCGCCCACCAGGATCAGCGTTTCGGCCTTCAGGCCGCGCAGCAGGATCTCCAGATCGGTGCCGAAGAAGCAGGAATAGCGCCGCTTGGTGATCGTGTAATCATCCGGCCGCATGCCCAGCTCTTCCACGGCAAAGGGCGTGTAGGGCGAGTTTTCCAGGCAATGCACGTTTTCCGTGCCATCCAGCTCGCGGCCAAAATCGACCATGTCGGCGCGGTGCTCCTCCTTCACGAAGATCACCGGCACACCGGCCGCGCGCGCCGCATCAACCAGCGGGCGCACCCGTTCCATCCGTTCCACCCGATCGGGCAGCATCGGCAGGCGCTCGCTGGCTTCCCACTGCGCAAAAGAGCCCTTCTGCACATCGACCACGATCAGCACCGGCTGCCCGACGATCATCGGCCTGGCAAGCTTTGCAGCTTCACTCACACATTCGCCCCTTCAGCATCTGTCATCGCCTTTGGATGCACGCGCGCGGGCGAGCCGATAAAGGCATGGCTGCACAAATTCAGTTGTTGGGGCGGGCAACTATTCCCGGCAGCGAGGCAATGCCCGCAGCCCTTGGTTGTGCAGCCGCGAAACTAACTTTGCCTATGCCGCCATTTGAATCTGGCCGCTCTATGCAACGCTGAGCCATCAAAACGCCCGCCCCCGGCCCGGATCGGCCGGAGAGGCGATGGCAAAAAACAAAATCCTCGCAGGGCGGACATAACCGCAATGGGCGATCGGCCAGGCAACGGCTTGATCGCGCCGAGAACACGCGCCTACCAAAAGGGGCGGGAACATGGGGTATTCTGTATGACCAAGACACTGTTGCAAGACAGGGGCCGCCGCCGTTTCGCCAGCAAAAGCGCCAGCTATCTGCTGGGCGCGAGCGCGCTGCTGGGCACGGCAGGCGCCTTGCTGCCCACCACCGCCTTTGCCGCCAGTGCGGCCGACAATTCCGCCGCCGATAATTCCGCCGCCGATACCGGCGCGCAGGCCCTGCCGGAAATCGTCGTCTCGGCGCAAAAGCGCAAGGAAACCGCGCGCAACATCCCGCTCAGCGTCTCGGTGTTCAGCGCCGAGAAGCTGGAGCAGGACCATGTCGCCGATTTTGCCGACCTGGCCCGCGCCACCCCCGGCATGGCCTTCACCAACACCGGCAATTCCTCGAACACGCGCATTTCCATCCGTGGCATTTCCTCCTCTTCGGGCTCGTCCACGGTGGGCATCTATCTGAACGATGTCTCGCTCACCATTCCCAACCAGTTCTTCACCGGCACCACCCTGCCGCGGCTGTTCGATCTGGATCATGTGGAAGTGCTGCGCGGGCCGCAGGGCACGCTCTATGGCGACAGTTCGATGGGCGGCACGGTGAAATTCGTCACCCGCCAGCCCAGGCTGAACACGGTGGAGGGCACTGTCTATGGCGGCACCGGCGCCACCGAGGGCGGCGGCGTGAACTACCAGTTCGGCGGGGCGATCAACCTGCCTATCACCCAGAACGTGGCGCTGCGCGTGGCGGCCGAAACCGGCTATCAGAGCGGCTGGATGAGCCAGGTCGTCAATGGCGTGACGGAAAAGAAGAACGCCAACTCCGAGCGCTACACCGCCGTGCGCGCTACCCTGCTGTGGGAGCCGGCGCCGGGCCTGAAGATCACCCCGGCGCTGCAGTATCAGTATACCAGCATCGGCGCGAACAGCATCTTCGATCTCTCGCAGCCCGCCTACACCATCACCAAGCAGGTGCCAGAGCCCAGCCACGACATTCTGATGACTCCCAGCCTGACGATCGAGAAGAGCTTCGGCGATTACACGCTGACCTCGATCACCGCCTACACCTACCGCAAATACTGGCGCCAGTTCGACGTCACCAGCTATGATTCGGCCTATGTCGCCGGCTATATCGATCCCACCTACGGCTCCACCTACAACACCATCGCCAACCTGCCCGGCACCTTCTGGAACGCCGACGAGGTGCACAACTGGAGCGAGGAAGTGCGCTTCACCTCGCCCTCGATCAAGCCGCATGCGCTATCGGCCGAATGGCAGGTGGGGGCCTATCTCAACTCGTTGAAAACGGTGAGCCTGGACGATGAATATGTGCCCGGCCTCAACAGCCAGACCGAGGCGCTGACCGGCGACACGGTCGAATCGCTGATCGGCTACACCGCGCCCTCCGACCAGATCGGCTATTTCCATTCCGATCGGCTGTTGAAGCAGGTGGCGGTGTTTGCCGAAGGATCGCTGATGCTGACCAACCGGCTGAAGGCCACCGTCGGCATCCGCCAGGCCTGGGCCTGGAGCAGCTATCTGATGAACGAGGGCGGCTGGCTGGCCGATGGCACCCCCGCCATCGACCGCGCCAAATCCAGCAACAGCCCCTTCACGCCCAAATTCGCCCTCACCTATGCCGTATCGCCGCATGCCTCGGTTTATGGCAATGTCAGCAAGGGCTTCCGGCTGGGCGGGCAGAACAATTCGCTGCCCTCCTATTGCGGCAGCGCGCTCAGCTCGCTGGGGCTCAGCTCGGACAGCGCCAAATCCTATGGGGCGGATTCGCTGTGGTCGTATGAACTGGGCGCCAAGACCGGCTGGCTGGGCAACCGGCTGGTGCTGAACGGATCGCTCTACCGGATCGACTGGCACAATCTGCAGCAGCAGATCAACCTCACCTCCTGCGGCTATGTCACCACGCTGAACGCCGGCAATGCCCGCAGCCAGGGCGCAGAGCTGGAACTGCAGGCCAGGCTCACCGGCACGCTCAGCTTCAATGCCACCGCCTCCTTCACCTCGGCGCGCATCACCCAGGGCGCCAGCGGGCTGATCGCCAAAGCCGGCCAGGAAGTGCTGGCCGTGCCCAACCGCAGCGCCACTTTCGGCCTTGCCTATCGCAAGCCGATCGCCGCGCGGCGCAGCCTCTTCGCCTCGTTCGACTGGACCTACACCGGCAAGAGCTATGGCAGCTACAAGGCCACCGATTCCGACTATGCCCGCCCCGCCTACTGGGTGGGCGATCTGGATATCGGCACCGAATACAACGGCTTTACGCTGCGCGCCTTCATCAAGAACATCGCCAATGATCAAACCATCATCCAGCGCCCGCAAGTGCTGTTCATCAGCCAGGGGCTGACCGTGCAGCCGCGCACCTTCGGCGTTTCGCTCTCGCGGGATTTCTGAGCCGGCCCACAGGAGATCGGGCGACGGGAATCAGGCAGCGGGAATCAGGCAGCGGGGATCGGGCGGCGCGGCTCAGGCTGCGGCGGCCATCCCCTGCCTGCGGCGGCGCGCCCAGTCGCCGCCGCAGAAGGCCTTGCGGCGCGGCGGCTCCTTCTGGCTCTCCAGCGCTTCCATGCACTGGCCCAGATAGGCGCGCGCCAGCACCCGCCGACGGGAATCGAGATAATCGCGGCAGGCCCGCAAGGCCGCTTCCAGCTGGCGATCGTCATCGATCCGGTCTGTCATGTTTCTCTCTTTCGTTTTTGTCTTTGGGGGCGGATCCCCGCCGGGCGGTGATCGGGATACCCACAGGTTTACGGCAAAGCCCCGATGGATGGGCGTAAACAATTGTAAGTCATGTTTTTTCCTGTTGTTAACCACTGTGTCAGCGGGTAATCTGCGGTTTACGTGCAGGAAAACCGCGCAGAGTGTGAACAATTGTAAAGCACCAAGGGGCATAGTCGTCCCTTGCGCATTTTCTGCTAAGGCGCTTGTCAGACTGGCCATTTTCCCTTCTAGTCGATAGGAGGCCCCGCGGTTTTCCGCAGGGCCTAGGCAGATCGGCAGGCCGAACGGGTGAATGCACGCAGGACGCTTGGCTTCAATGAAAATCGCGATCCTCGACGACGATCCGGCCCACCTCGACTTTGCCACGGATGTGCTTTGCCAGGCCGGCCACAGCTGCGCGCCCTTCTCGCAGGGGCGCCAGCTGATCCGCAGCCTGCATGACGAACACTTCGATCTCTTCGTGCTCGACTGGAACCTGCCCGACATGTCGGGCCTGTCGGTGCTGCAATGGATCCGCAACCAGATCGGCAGCGCGCCGCCGGTGCTGCTGCTGACCAGCCGCGTGGCCGATGAGGACATGGTCGAGGCGCTCCACGCCGGTGCCGATGATTATGTCTCCAAGCCCTGCAAGGCGCAGGTGCTGCAGGCCCGCGTGCTGGCGCTGGGCCGGCGCATCCAGCCGGCCGGCGGCGAGCGGGCGGTGGAAGGCTATGGCGATTATGAATTCGACCTGGCCGCCCGCCGCGTGCGCCACAAGGGCGAGCAGATCGACATCACCCCCAAGGAATTCCAGCTGGCGCTGCTGCTGTTCCGCAATGTCAACATCGCCGTCTCACGCGCCTATATGCTGGAAGCGGTGTGGGGCATGGCGCCCACCGCCGAAACCCGCACGGCCGATATCCACATGTCGAAGCTGCGCCGCAAGATGGCGCTGGGGCCGGCCAACGGCTATGTCCTGTCGCCGATCTATGGCTATGGCTATCGGCTGGAGGAAATCAGCGAGGCATGAAGGGGTTGGCGCGTTTTTGGGCGGCGGGCGCCCTGGTGGCCCTGGCGCCCGGCATGGCCCATGCCGGCGAGCCGGCCGTGACCCGCGCCGAAGGCCCGCGCCCGGAAATCCGCTACACCGTCATCCATGGCGACACGCTGTGGCATTTTGCCGCCACCTGGCTGGTGGGGGTGAGCGCGGCCGACGAACTGCAGCGGCTGAACCACATCCCCGAGCCGCGCCACATGCCCATCGGGCTGGTGCTGCGCATCCCGGTCGATCTGCTGCGCGAGGAAGCCTCGGTGGCGGTGGTGGAAGCGTTTTCGGGCCCGGTGGCCATCCTGCGCGGCGGCCATAGCGAGCCGCCCCGCATCGGCATGCAGATCGGCGAGGGCACCGGCCTTGCCACCGGCGCCAATGCCTTCATCACCCTGCGCCTGGCCGATCGCACGGCGGTTTCGGTGCCCTCGCAATCCAGCGTCAGCCTGGCCCGGCTGCGGCGGCAATTGCTCACCGGCACGCTCACCCGCCAGGTCGACGTGGGGGCCGGGCGCCTGCATGCCACCGTCACGCCCATGCAGGATCCGGCCAGCAGCTTCCGGGTGAAAACGCCGCTCACCGTCTCGGCCGTGCGCGGCACCGATTTCCGCATCGAATTCGACGACAAGGGGCTGGCGGCCACTACCGTCAGCACCGGCAAGGTGGCGGTGGGCAGCGGCCCTGCGCCGCGCCCCGAGGCCAGCGCGCTGGTGCCGGCCGGCTTTGGCCAGGCCACCACCCCCAGCGGATCGAGCGGGCTGGTGAAGTTGCTGCCCGCCCCGGAACTCGCCGCCGCCGACAAGCCGCAAACCGGCGGCACGCTGGCCTTTGCCGTGGCGCCGGTGGCAGGCGCTGTGCAATATCGCGCCCAGCTGGCGCGCGATGCCGGCATGCTCGATGTGGTGGAGGAAAGCCGCGCTGCCGCCCCCCTGCTGCGCCTGCCGCCAGTGGCCGATGGCCATTACACGCTGCGCCTCTCGGCGGTGGATGCGCAAGGGCTGGAAGGCTTCACCCGCACCTATCCGGTGGAGCGGCAGTTGCGCCCCGTCACCCTCCATATGGAGCAGCTGGGCCGGGGCCAGCGCCTGGCCTTCCGCTTTGGCTGGACGGGCGGCGTGGCCGGCGCCAGCACCTGGCATTTCCAGCTCTTCCGCAGCCAGTCGGGCGAGCTGCCGCTGATTGACCGGGCCGCCATCGCCGATGCCGCCACCGAAGTGCCGGCACTGCCGCCGGGCGATTATGCCTGGCGCGTGGGCGAGGAAAACGGCACCGACGCCGACTGGTCGCCGCCGCAGCGCTTCCACATCGTCGCCGGCCGTTGAGCTTGCCCGGGGCGGATAAGGCCGCCGCGCGCCAGCTGGCGCGGCAATGGTGGCTGGCGCTGGCGGGCACCGCGGCGCTGGTGCTGCTGGCGCTGGCCGGCCACCTCACCACCCGGCTCGACAATGCCTTCTACGACGCGCTGATCGGCCGCGCCCGCCAGCCGGCCGATGCCGGCGTGCTGCTGGTGGCGATAGACGAACGCAGCCTGCAGCAGCTGGGCCCCTGGCCCTGGCCGCGATCGCTGCATGCCCGCCTGCTGCGGCAACTGGCGGCGGGCGGGGCGCAGGCGGTGGCGCTGGATATCCTGTTTGTCGAGCCGACCCGGCCTGAAGAGGATGCCGCCCTGGCCCAGGCCATGCGCGCCGGGCCGCCCGCCTTCCTGCCGGTGGAATTTGAAGTGCCCGGGCGCGATGGCGCCCCTTTCACCCTGGCGCGGCCGATCCCGCTGCTGGCAGAAGCGGCCGCCGGCCTTGGCCATGTGAACCTGGCCCCCGATGCCGATGGCACCACCCGGCGGCTGTATCTGGCCTATCAGGGCCAGGGCCACAGCTGGCCGCAGCTGGCCAGCATGCTGGCCGGGGCGCGCGGCGGCACGGCGGCGGCAGGTGCGGATCTCCATGGCACAGCGCCGGTGCTGCTGCGCTATGCCGGGCCGCGCGGCAGTTTTCCCACCGTTTCAGCCGCCAGCCTGCTGGCCGGCGAAGTGCCACCGGCGATGATCGCCGGCAAGCTGGTGATCATCGGCGCCACCGCCGCCGGGCTGGGCGACAGCTATGCCACGCCCGCCAGCGCCGATGGCTCGCTGATGCCGGGCATCGAGATCCAGGCCAATCTGCTTGCCACCCTGCGCGCTGGCCGAGGCATTGCGCCGGCCGGCTGGGAGGCGGGGCTGGCTTTCGCGCTGGCGCCGCTGCTGCTGCTGATGCTGGCGCTGCGCCTGCTGCCGCCGCGCTGGATGCTGGTGGCAGCGGGCCTGCTGGTGGCCGGCGTGGTGGCGCTGTCGGCCGGGCTGCTGCTGGCGGGCGATCTGTGGCTGGCGCCGGCGCCGGGGCTGCTGGGCATGGCGCTGGCCTATCCCTTGTGGACATGGCGACGGCTGATGGCGGTCAGCCATTATCTCTCGGCCGAGCTGGAGAAGCTGGATGCCGAGAGCGACCCGCTGGAGCGCCCCCGCCCGCCGCTGCCCGAGGGCGATGTGGTGGCGCGCCAGATGGGCCTGCTGCGCTCGGCCATCGACCGCGAACGCGATCTGCGCCACTTCCTCGTCGAACGCATCGCCCAGATGCCCGATGCCGTGCTGGTGTGCGATCTGGCCGGCGCGGTGGTGCTGGCCAATCAGGGCGCGTGCGATCTGGCCCAGGCGCTGGGCGCGCAATGGGCGGGGCCGGGCGCCCATGCCGCCCCGCTGCTGGCCTGTTTCACCCGCACCGGCGAGGCGCCCGGGCCGCTCGACCTGCCGCTGGCAGGGCTGGCCGAAGGCTGGGAAGGGGCGGTGGAGGCGGCCGGCGGGCGCAGCTTTGCCCTGCGCGCAGAGCCCCAGCGCAATGCCGAGAACGCGCTGGTCGGCCAGGTGCTGCGCATCGTCGAGACCAGCGAGCAAGTGGCCATGCAGCGCCAGCGCGAGGATGTGCTGCAACTGCTCAGCCACGACATGCGCGCCCCCCAGGCCGCCATCATCGCCCTGCTGGAACAGCAAGGCGCCGCCCTGCCCGAAGGCCTTGCCGCACAGATCGCCGGCCATGCCGGGCGCACCCTCGCCATGGCCGACAATTTCGTCCACCTCTCGCGCGCCGAGCTGATGGTGTTCGAGCCCGAGCCGGTGGATCTGTGCGCCATCGCCCAGGATGCCGCCGATGCCCTGTGGCCGCGCGCGCGCCAGCGCGGCGTGGAAGTGGTCACCACCCTGCCCGACGACGAACTGTGGGTGGCCGGAGAGGCGTCGCTGCTGGCCCGCGCGCTGATCAACCTGCTCGACAATGCGGTGAAATTCGCCCCCGCCGGCGCCACTGTCAACGTCACCGTGGCAGCCGCGGGCGGCATGGCCTGCGCTCATGTGGCCAACCCCGGCCCGCCCATTCCGCCAGCCCAAATGGCCCGCCTGTTCGAGCGCTTCACCCGCGCCGGCAGCGGCCCTGCCCGCAAGGCCGATGGGGTGGGGCTGGGGCTGGCCTTTGTCCACCGCGTGGCCACCCGGCTGGGCGGCACCATCGCCTGCACCAGCGATGCAGCACAGGGCACCTGCTTCACCCTCACCCTGCCCCGCCTGCCCGACTAGGCGAAACCGGGCGTTTACGCCGCGTTCGCCGCGATATAGGCGTCGATCTCCCCCGCCAGCACCGGCAGCGGCACCGCGCCTGGCAGCAGGCCAGCATCGTGGAACGCGCGGATATCGAAACGCGGACCCAGCGCGCGCCGGGCCTTCTCGCGCAGGCGCAGCCATTCCAGCTTGCCCAGCATATAGCTGCACGCCTGCCCCGGCCACACGCAATAGCGATCCACCTCGGTGGCAGCGGCGGCCTGCGGGCTGCCCAGAATGGCGCGATAATAGGCAATGGCACGCGCCCGGCTCCACCCTTGCGCATGCAGGCCGCTATCCACCACCAGCCGCACCGCGCGGAACAGGGCATCGTGGATCTGCCCCAGATGGCCCAGCGGATCGCCCGCATAAAGGCCCATCTCCACCGCCAGCTGCTCGGCATACAGCGCCCAGCCCTCGCCATAGCCGGAGAAGAACTGCATCTTGCGGATCAGCGGCAGCCCCGCCTCCTGCCCCAGGCTCAATTGCAGGTGGTGGCCGGGAATGCCCTCGTGAAACGTCAGCGTCGGCAACGACCAGCGCGGCACCTCGGCCGTATCGCGCAGGTTGATGTAATAGGCACCGGGGCGCGAACCATCCAGCGCGCCCGGCTGGTAATAGCCGCCCGGCGCCCCCGCCTCGATCTCGCGCGGCACGCGGCGGATCGCCAGATGGGCACGGGGGCGGGCGCCAAACCAGGCCGGCAACAGCGCTTCCACCCGCGCCACCAGCCCGGCCAGATCGGCCAGCAATTGCGCCTTGCCCGCCTCGGTATTGGGGTAAAGCTGGTCTGGCCGGGCATAGAGCGCACGCATCCGCGCCCCCACCGACCCTTGCGACAGGCCCTGCCGCCGCAGGATCGCATCCGCCTCGCCGCTCAGCCGCGCCACCAGTGCCAGCCCCTCGCGGTGGATCTCGGCCGGCGGCATCGTGCTGGTGGTGTAATACTGCAGGGACAGCGCATAGAGCGCCCCGCCCTGCGGCAGATGGCCCACGCCCGCCGCCGCCCCGGCGCGCGGCGCCAGGCTTTCCAGCAAAGCGATCTGGCGGGCCAGCGCCGGGCGCACCAGCCCTGTGTAAACGGCCCCGGCGCGCGCTTCCCAATCACCGGCGATGGCCTGCGCGCGGGCGCGCCGGGCCAGCGATTGCACCAGATTGCTGGCATCGCTGCCCTGCCCTGCCAGGGCGCGCAGCTGCTGCAGCGCCGTTGCCAGAATGAAGGCCGGCGGCACCACGCCCAGCGCCGCATCATGGCGGACCTGTTCGTTTTCCTGATCGAGCGCGGTGGCAAAGCCGGCCAGCCGCGCCAGATAGGCCTCGGCATCCGCGGCGCTGGCGATGCTGTGCTGGCTGTCGAGAAAATCGGGGATCTGCTGATAGGCGCCGGTCAACTGCGAGACGGCATAGGGCATGCCGGCATAGGGCAGCTGGCGATAGAGCCTGTCCTGCACCGCCAGCTGGAACACCACCGACGCGAGGTTGGCCCTGTCCCGCGGGGCCAGCGCCGCCCGATCGATCGCCTGCAAGGCGGCCAGCTGCGCGCCATTGCGGGCCTTGTCCGCCTGCCAGGCCGCCAGCGAGCGGTCATCCAGCCGGGCCTTCGCCCCGGCCCGCGCGCCGCGATCAAGCCCCAGGCTGGTCACCGTTTCCGGCGAGCGGTCGAGCATCTCGCCAGCGATCCGATCAAACAGCGCGGCCAGCCTTGCCCCTTCGGCCCCTTGCGGCTCCGGCCCGGCCAGCGCAGCACCGCCAAGGCCGGCCATGGCCAGCCCTGCCGCTGTGCCCCTGATCATGCTCCTGCGGTCCATCGGCGGGCTCCTTCGCATGCCTGTTACGGCCTGCTGCATGCCTGCCGCAACGGCCCCGCGCAAGGCGCCCGCCGCCGGCTCAGACCAGCCGCGCCGCGTTATGCCCCAGTTCGGCGAAATAGCGCGCCATGGCATCGGCGGCCTTGTCGGTCAGGGTGATGAAGGCGCGGCGGCGGTCCGTCTCGTCTTCCATGCGCTGCAGCAGGCCCGATTCCGTCATCTGGCCGATCCAGCGCAGCGCCGTCGTCGGCGGCACGCCCGAGGCGATGCACAGGCTAGTGACCGACACGCGCGCATGTTCGGCCCGCGCGGCAGTCAGATCCAGCAGCATTTCCCAGGCCGGATCGGCAAACAGATCACCATCGAGATAGCGCGCGCGCAGCTGCCGCTGGCGGATGATGCGCCGCACCAGCCGCGGATCGGGCAGCGGCGGGCGCGGCGCGCGGGTGTATTTGTCGCCCTCGGCAGCCGCTTCTGCCTCTGCCTCGGTGCTGGCCAGGCGGGCCACGGTGCCTTCGCGCGTGGCCGCGGCGGCCAGCGCGGCCGGGCCGCCGCCGGGCCCGCCCAGCCGGTCGATCCGCTCGGCGATCTGGGTCACCTGCTCGGTCAGGCGCAGCAGCACCAGCCGGTCCTCGTCCGACAGTTCGCGCACCTTGCGCTGGGGCATGCGCGCCAGCACCTGGCCCAGCGCGATCACCCGCTCCGCGCGGCTGGGCGCCACCAGGATCTGCGCGGCCGACTGATCGAGGCAGCCGAACACATCGTCCAGCCCGTCCACGCTGGTGGAGACGACCAGCTCGCCGCCGGCCTGCGCCACGCGCATGTCGATCCGCGCCAGCGCTGCCAGCGCCGCGCCATCGGGCGCCGGGCAATCCACCAGCACCACATCGCCCAGCCCCGACGCCGTGCCATCATGCAGCGCGGCCAGCGGCGCCACCTCGCCCAGGCGGAAGCCCGCCCCTTCGGCATCCTCGCAGATTTCTTCGCGCAGCAGGGCGCGGTCGGCAAAGACGGAAACAGTCAACCGCAAGGCGCTGCCGGCATGGGCAGGCGCGCCATAGCTGAAATCGGCAAGCGTGTCGGTGAAAGCAGCAAGCTGGGCCTTGGGCATGATGCGTACTCCCCTGCGTTCAATACGCGACTATACGTAGAACAAAGCGGAAATACGTCAATACACTTAGAGAACATTACAGGATCAAATAGATCTATTCCGGAGGAATCAGATGCTTGGCCTGCCTATCGGCTGGCCATAAACCCGCCCCTTCCCGCCCATCCATACGAAAAAGCCCCGCCCGGCGCGAATCGCCAGGCGGGGCCTTATCTCCGTTTCGGATGTAATGCCGGCCCGGCGCCTCAATCGGCGAAGGGATCGCGCACCAGAATCGTGTCCTCACGCTCGGGGCTGGTGGAAACCAGCGCCACCGGCGTCTCGATCAGTTCCTGCACGCGCTGGATATATTTGATCGCTTGCGCTGGCAGATCGGCCCAGCTGCGGGCGCCCGCCGTGGTGCCCTGCCAGCCATCCATTTCCTCATAGATCGGCTCCACCGCGGCCTGATCGGCGGCATGGGCGGGGTAGTAATCCAATACCTTGCCATGCAGGCGATAGCCGGTGCAGATCTTCACCTTTTCAAAGCCATCCAGCACATCAAGCTTGGTCAGCGCGATGCCGGTCACGCCGGAAATGGCGCAGCTCTGGCGCGTCAGCACCGCATCGAACCAGCCGCAGCGGCGCTTGCGGCCGGTAACGGTGCCGAATTCATGGCCGCGCTCGCCCAGGCGCTGGCCGGTTTCATCCTCCAGCTCGGTGGGGAACGGGCCCGAGCCGACGCGGGTGGTGTAAGCCTTCACAATGCCCAGCACGAAGCCGGTGGCGCTGGGGCCAAGCCCGCTGCCCGAAGCGGCCGTGCCGCTCACCGTGTTCGACGAAGTGACGAAGGGATAGGTACCATGATCGACATCGAGCAGCACCCCTTGCGCGCCCTCGAACAGGATGCGCGCGCCGGCCTTCTTCACCGTGTTCAGCCGCTTCCACACCGGCTGGGCAAATTGCAGCACGAAGGGCGCGATGGCGCGCAGCTCTTCCAGCAGCGCGGCGCGGTCCACCGGCGGCTGGCCGAAACCGGCACGCAGCGCGTCGTGGTGGGCGCACAGCCGGTCCAGCTGGGGATCCAGCGCATCCAGATGGGCCAGATCGCACACGCGGATGGCGCGGCGGCCCACCTTGTCTTCATAGGCCGGGCCAATGCCGCGGCCGGTGGTGCCGATCTTGCCGGCGCCGGCGGCCGTCTCGCGCAGGCCATCCAGATCGCGGTGCATCGGCAGGATCAGCGGGCAATTCTCGGCGATGGCGAAATTCTCGGTGGTGATCACCACCCCCTGGCCTTCCAGCTTCTCCACCTCGGCCTTCAGCGCCCAAGGGTCCAGCACCACGCCATTGCCGATGATCGACAGCGTGCCCGTGACGATGCCCGAGGGCAGCAGCGACAGCTTGTAGACCTTCTCGCCCACCACCAGCGTGTGGCCGGCATTGTGGCCGCCCTGGAAGCGCACCACCGCATCGGCGCGGCTGGCCAGCCAGTCGACGATCTTGCCCTTGCCCTCGTCGCCCCACTGGGCGCCAATGACGGTTACGTTTGCCATGGTTGCAAGCCTCCACCTGCCCGGTGGATCCAGAAGCGCCCTTCGACAGGACTCGGCGCAGCGGATGGAATCGTTTGGGCCGCACAGGGCCCGGTTGCGCGGCGGCGGGTAGCCGGGCCGCGCAGGGGTGTCAAGCGGGCCGGCCGATCAGGCGGGGGCGATCAGGCCAGCACCGCCTTTGCGCCCTGCAGCACATGGCTGCAGCCCAGCGCGGCCGCCGCATCCCCCTCGCCCAGCGCTGCCACCGTGCGCCAGCCTGCCGCGCGCAGGGCCGCCGCTGCTGCCTCATCATGGCCCAGCGGCAGGAACAGCGCCGCGCGCGCCGGCTCTGCGGCGGCCAGCGCATCGATCAGCGGATCGGGATAGAGCGAGAAGCCAGTGGCCGGCTCACCCGCCGTGCCCTCGGCGCCAAGGATGCGATAGGTGCCGCCGCGCCCCACAGAGCCGCGCAGCCCTTCGGCAAACAGGGTGAAGCCAAACCAGCTCTGATATTCAAAGCCATGCCGCTCGGTCGGGTCCAGCGTCAGCCGGGCCTTGCCGGCCACCCGCGCGGCGATCTGGCGCAGGGCGGCAATCCGCCCCTCCAGCGCGCCGCCCGCCGGCAGCTGGCCCAACCGCTCCAGCGCCGGCTCGAAAGCGCCGGTGGCATAGAGCAGCGGCAGATAGGCCTGACCGCCCGCTTCCACCAGCGCGCTGGCGTTCTTGGCATCCAGCGCGGCGCGCACCGCATCGATGGCGCCGGCCGGCAGCGGCAGCGGCCCTGCGGCCAGCGTGTCCACCAGATCGGGCAGGGTGAAATCCACCGAAAGGCCAGTGGCGCCCGCCGCCACCAGCGCTTCCACCGCCACGGCCACGATCTCGGCGGCGGCGGCCACGCTGTCGGCGCCGATCAGCTCCACGCCCAGCTGCAGGCGTTCACGCGTCGGGTCCAGCCCGTCGCCCTTGATCGTCAGCACCTGCCCGCCATAGGCCAGACGCAGCGGCCGCGCCGCCCCCGCCAGCCGGGTGACGGCAATGCGCCCCACCTGCGGGGTGATGTCGGAACGCAGCGCCAGCATGCCCAGGCTCGCCGGATCGACAAAGCGGAACATGCGGCGCGGCGAAATGCCCGCCATGCGGCTGGCCAGCGGCGCCTCGAACTCGATCGAGGGGGGCTGCACGCGGTCGTAGCCATGCGCGTCGAACACATCCATCAGCGCACGGGTGATGCGGGTGGCCGCGGCCGTGGCCTGCGGCAGACGGTCCTCAAGCCCCTCGGGCAGCAGATCGCGGGTGGTGTCGGTCATGGCGCGGGCTTTAGCGCCGGTTTGGCCAAAGGGGAAGCCGGATGCGCAGAGCCTGCCGCCAAACGGAAAAAGGCGAGGCCACCGGGCCCCGCCTTTTCCTTGTTCCTGGCCTGGCGGCCGCGATCAGAAGGCCAGCGCCTTCACCCGCTTCACGCCCGGCAGCTTGCCGGCGGCATCCAGCACATCGGCGCCCACCGGATTGTCAACCGAGAGCAGCAGGATCGCCTCGCCACCGGCCTCGCGGCGGCCCAGGTTGAAGGTGCCGATGTTGATGGCATTTTCACCCAGCAGCGTGCCGATGCGGCCGATGAAGCCCGGCGCGTCCTCGTTGACGATATACATCATGTCGCCAGCCAGATCGGCTTCGACCTTGATGCCGAACAGTTCGACCAGGCGCGGCTCGCGGTTGTTGAACAGCGTGCCGGCCACCGAACGCTCGCCCGCCTCGGTCTTCACCGAAACGCGGATCAGCGTGTGATAATCGCCTTCCTTCTCGGTCTTCACTTCGCGCACTTCCAGCCCACGCTCCTTGGCGAGGAACGGCGCGTTGACCATGTTCACCGTGGCCGACTGCACCTTCATGAAGCCGGCCAGCACCGCCGCCACGATCGGCTTGGCGTTGAGCTCTGCCGCGGCGCCCTCGGTGTGGATCGAGATGCGCGCCACCGCCGAAGGGGTGAGCTGGCCCACCAGGCTGCCCAGCTTTTCAGCCAGCGCCATGTAGGGCTTGAGGCGCGGGGCTTCCTCAGCGCTCAGCGAGGGCATGTTGAGCGCGTTGGTAACGCCGCCGGTGGTGAGATATTCGCCCAGCTGCTCGGCCACCTGCAGGGCCACGTTGACCTGCGCCTCGGTGGTGCTGGCGCCCAAGTGCGGCGTGCAGATGAAGTTCTTGGTGCCGAACAGCGGCGAGTCCTTGGCAGGCTCGGTCTGGAACACGTCGAGCGCGGCGCCGGCGATATGGCCCGAATCGAGGCCTTCCTTCAGCGCGGCCTCGTCGATCAGGCCACCACGGGCGCAGTTGACGATGCGCACACCCTTCTTGGTCTTGGCCAGATTTTCAGCCGACAGGATGTTCTTGGTGTCAGCGGTCAGCGGCGTGTGCAGGGTGATGAAATCGGCGCGGGCCAGCAGGCTGTCCAGCTCCACCTTCTCCACGCCCAGTTCCACGGCGCGCTCGGGCGTCAGGAACGGGTCGAAGGCGACGACCTTCATGCGCAGGCCAAGGGCCCGGCTGGCCACGATGCTGCCGATATTGCCGGCGCCGATCAGGCCCAGCACCTTGCCGGTCACTTCCACGCCCATGAAGCCGTTCTTCGGCCATTTGCCCTGCTGGGTCTGCTCATTGGCCTCGGGGATCTGGCGGGCGAGGGCGAAGATCATCGCGATGGCGTGCTCGGCCGTGGTGATCGAGTTGCCGAACGGCGTGTTCATCACGACAACGCCCTTGGCGCTGGCATAGGGGATGTCCACGTTATCAACGCCGATGCCGGCGCGGCCGATCACCTTCAAGTTGGTGGCAGCGTCGAGGATCTCCTTGGTCACCTTGGTCGAGCTGCGGATAGCCAGGCCATCATAGTCGCCAATGCGGGCGATCAGCTGCTCGGGCGTCTCGCCGGTGATCACGTCCACGTCGCAGCCCATCTCGGTGAAGATGCGGGCGGCATTGGGGTCCATCTTGTCGGAAATAAGGACGCGGGGCTTGCGGGTCTCGGTCATGGGAAGCTCTTCCTCATGCAGAATTTTCAAAGGGGGAAAGCATGGGGGCGCGCAGCAACAGGCGCCCCCATGGGCAATCGATACCGGATCAACCGGCCTTGACGGTCTCGTAGGCGTAGTCGAGCCAGGGGCCCAGCGCCTCGATGTCTTCCACGTTCACCGTGGCGCCGCACCAGATGCGCAGGCCAGCCGGCGCATCGCGATAGCCGGCGATGTCGTAGGCGGCATCGGCCTTTTCGAGCACAGCGGCAAACTTCTTGATGAAGTCGGCATCGGCGCCCTCAACGCTGAGGCACACCGAGGTCTTCGAGCGGATCGCCTCGTCGGCAGCCAGATGCGAGAGCCAGCTGCGCTCGTCAACGATCTTGCCCAGCGCGGCCGCATTGGCATCCGAACGCGCCTTCAGCCCTTCCAGGCCGCCCAGGCCCCTGGCCCATTCCAGCGCGAAGATCGCATCTTCCACCGCCAGCATGCTGGGGGTGTTGATCGTCTCGCCCTTGAACACGCCCTCGGCCAGCTTGCCCTTGCTCATCAGGCGGAACACCTTGGGCAGCGGCCAGGCCGGCGTATAGGTCTCCAGCCGCTCCACCGCGCGGGGGCCGAGGATCAGCACGCCATGGCCGCCCTCGCCGCCCAGCACCTTCTGCCAGGAGAAGGTGGCCACGTCGATCTTCGACCAGTCGATGTCGTAGGCAAACACCGCCGAGGTGGCATCGGCGAAGCTGAGGCCTTCACGATCCGCCGGGATGAAATCGGCATTGGGCACGCGCACGCCGCTGGTGGTGCCGTTCCAGGTGAACAGCACGTCGTTCGACCAGTCGATCGCGGAGAGGTCAGCGATCTGGCCATAATCAGCGCGCAGAATGGTGGGGTCCAGCTTGAGCTGCTTGGCAACATCCGTCACCCAGCCCTCGCCAAAGCTTTCCCAGGCCAGCGTGGTGACGGGGCGAGCGCCCAGCATCGTCCACATCGCCATTTCGAAAGCGCCCGTGTCCGAACCGGGCACGATGCCGATGCGGTGCGTTTCAGGGAGCTGAAGGATTTCGCGCATCAGATCGATGCAATAGGCAAGGCGCATCTTGCCGATCTTGGCGCGGTGCGAGCGGCCGAGCGATTCGGTGGCCAGCTGGGCAAGATCGTAGACAGGCGGCTTGGCGCAGGGCCCCGAAGAAAAGAAGGGGCGAGCCGGCTTGGTGGCCGGAGCATTCACAGTCATGTAGACTCTCCTCACAGAGAGCACGCGCGGCGTTGGGACCGCGTGGCCCGCTGGCCGCTCTAGAGGCCCGCCCGGCAGAGTCAAGCGCCCGATGGGGCGGGCGATCATTTTTTCTAATGCCCGCGCGGCAGGCCGCCGGCTTTTCCACAAGCAGCTTGGCCGCCATGGATTCCCGCCAGCGCCGCTTTGGCGCACAAGGGCTGCATGACGCGCCGGATGATCCCCCTCATTCTGCTGCCCCTTGGCCTTCTCGCCGGCTGCCTGCCGCAGGATCAGGGCCACCAGCCGCCGCGCCCGCGCCAACAGGCCCGCGCCTATGCCCCCTCGCCCGCCGGCGCCCAGTGCATGGCCGATCTGCACCAGCGCCAGGCCGGCTTTGCCCCCCTGCCCGATGCCTATTACGGCGGCGGCTGCGCCACCATCAACACCGTGCGCCTGCTCAGCCTGCACGGCGATACCGATGCGCTGGCGGTCAGCAATCTGGGCCCTGTCACCTGCCCGCTGGCCGATGCCTTTGCCGGCTGGGCGCGCTATGGGGTGGACAGGGCCGCGCGGCTGGCGCTGGGCAGCCCGCTCGCCCGGATCGAGACGATGGGCAGCTACAATTGCCGCAACATCGCCGGATCAGACCATCGAAGCGCCCATGCCACCGCCGATGCCATCGATGTGTCTGGCTTCGTGCTGGCCGATGGGCGGCATATATCGGTGCTGAGCCAATGGAGCGCGGGCACGGCCGAGGAGCGCTATTTCCTGCGCCTGGTGCACACCAGCGCCTGCAAGCGCTTCGGCACAGTGCTGGGGCCAGACTATAACCCGGCCCACCGCAACCATTTCCACCTGGAACTCTCGGCCGCGGGATTTTGTCGTTAGTTTGGCGGCACCAGCCCGCTCCCCCACCCGGCCACCCCACGATAGTGCCCTAGGGGTGGCCGGGTGGGGGAG
>DASRYE010000111.1:0-19137 GCA_035653915.1 Novosphingobium sp.
AGAGGCCGCGCAGTTCCTGAAGGATGAAGCCAAGCGTGGCCGCAAGAAGCCGATGGTGGGCTTCATTGCCGGGCGCACGGCGCCTCCGGGCCGCCGCATGGGCCATGCCGGCGCGATCGTCTCGGGCGGCCAGGGCGGCGCTGAAGACAAGATCGCGGCGATGGAAGAAGCGGGCATCCGCGTCTCCCCCTCGCCCAGCCTGCTCGGCGAAACCCTCGCCGAACTGCTGAAAGAAATCGCCTGATACTGTGATACACCGGGCAGGGCGGCGCCTTGGCGCATCCCTGCCCGGATCTGACTGACCCGGCCTTGGCGCCCCTCCTCCCCCCTCAGCGCCAGACCTTAAAACCTGCCGGACGGCTCTATTGCGCATTGCGTGCCCCAGGCACAGCCGGACGCAGGGCAACAAAAGGTGTTTCCCCATGGGTGACGAAAGCCACGATTTTCTGACCGACGCCGATCTCAACGGCCCTCAGCCCGGCCCCAGCTGGCAGCGCGGCAACTGGCCCCAGGTGGGAGGCGCGGCTGAAAACGACCTCACCCAGGCGCTCGATCCCACCATCCTCAAGCCCGCCATCAAGGAAGCCGCCAAGAAGGCCGGCGCGCCCTTGAGCGAGGCCGCTGTGGAAGAGGCCGCGGCCGATTCGATCCGCGCCCAGATGCTGATCCGCACCTATCGCGTTCGCGGGCATCTGGCCGCCGATCTCGATCCGCTGGGCCTTTCCAAGCGCGATATCCCCGCCGACCTCACGCCGGAATACCACGGCTTTGTGGGCGCCGCGCTTGATCGCAAGGTGTTCCTGGGCGGCACGCTGGGCCTGCAGTGGGCCACGGTAAAGGAAATCGTCGCCATCCTGCGCGCCAATTATTGCGGCAAGGTGGGCCTGGAATACATGCACATCACCGATCTTGAGGAACGCAAGTTCCTGCAGGACCGCATGGAAGGCGCCGACAAGCACATCGATTTCACCCCCAATGGCAAGAAGGCCATCCTGGGCGCGGTGATCCGCGGCGAGCAGTACGAGAAGTTCCTCGGCAAGAAATATGTCGGCACCAAGCGCTTCGGCCTGGATGGCGGCGAATCGATGATCCCGGCGCTGGAAGCGGTGATCAAGTATGGCGGCCAGCTGGGCGTCAAGGAGATCGTCTATGGCATGGCCCATCGCGGCCGCCTCAACGTTCTCGCCAATGTGATGGCCAAGCCCTACAAGGTGATCTTCCACGAATTCTCGGGCGGCAGCGCCAACCCCGACGATGTCGGCGGCTCGGGCGATGTGAAGTATCACCTGGGCACCAGCACCGACCGTGATTTCGACGGCATCAAGGTGCACATGAGCCTGATGCCCAACCCCAGCCACCTTGAAACGGTGGACCCGGTGGTGCTGGGCAAGGTGCGCGCCTATCAGGTGTTCCGCGGCGATGTGGGCGAAGGCAAGCACAAGCAGGTGCTGCCGGTGCTGATCCACGGCGATGCCGCCTTTGCCGGCCAGGGCATCGTGTGGGAATGCTTCGGCTTCTCGGGCGTGCATGGCTATAACACCGGTGGCTGCATCCACTTCGTCATCAACAACCAGATCGGCTTCACCACCAGCCCGCAGTTCAGCCGCGGCTCGCCCTATCCTTCGGATGTGGCCAAGGGCGTGCAGGCGCCGATCATCCATGTGAACGGCGACGACCCCGAGGCCGTCACCTTCGCCTGCAAGTTCGCTATCGACTATCGCCAGACCTTTGGCCGCGATATCGTGATCGACATGTGGTGCTATCGCCGCTTCGGCCATAACGAGGGCGACGAGCCTTCGTTCACCCAGCCGCTGATGTATGCCAAGATCCGCCAGCACAAGCCTGTCTCGGAGATCTATGCCGAGCGCCTGCAGCGCGATGGCGTGATCGACGGCGGCTTCGTGGGCGAGCAGGTGGCTGCCTTCACCGCCCATCTCGAAGAGCATTTCGATGCCGCCAAGACCTACCAGGCCAATGAGGCCGACTGGTTCGGCGGCCGCTGGTCGGGCTTCAACCGGCCGATGGACCCGGAAACCGCGCGCCGCAACGTGCCCACCGGCATCGAGGGCAAGCTGTTCGACAGCCTGGGCCGCACGCTGACCACCGTTCCCGACCACCTCACCGTCCACAAGACGCTGGGCCGCGTGATCGACGCCAAGCGCGAGATGTTCACCAGCGGCGAGGGCTTCGACTGGGCCACCGGCGAGGCGCTGGCCTTTGGCGCGCTGCTGTCGGAAGGCTATGCGGTGCGGCTGTCGGGCCAGGATTCGGGCCGCGGCACGTTCAGCCACCGCCACGCGGTGTGGGTGGACCAGAACGACGAGCACAAGTTCATCCCGCTTTCCACCGTGCCCCATGGCCGCTTCGAGGTGTATGACAGCCCGCTGTCGGAATATGGCGTGCTGGGCTTCGAATATGGCTATGCCAGCGCCGATCCCAAGACGCTGGTGCTGTGGGAAGCGCAGTTCGGCGATTTCGCCAATGGCGCGCAGATCATGATCGACCAGTATGTGGCGTCTTCGGAATCGAAGTGGCTGCGGGCCAACGGCCTCGTCATGCTGCTGCCCCATGGCTATGAAGGCCAGGGCCCCGAGCATTCCTCGGCCCGCCTCGAGCGCTATCTGCAGCTGTGCGCGCAGGACAACATGCAGGTGTGCAACATCACCACGCCGGCCAACTACTTCCACGTGCTGCGCCGCCAGATGCACCGCCCCTTCCGCAAGCCGCTCATCATCATGAGCCCCAAGAGCCTGCTGCGCCACCCGATGGCCAAGTCGAAGGCGGCCGATTTCATCGGCGACGGTCACTTCATGCGCATCCTCTCCGACCCGACCCCGGCCGAAGATGCCAAGACCAAGCGCGTGGTGCTATGCTCGGGCAAGGTGGCCTATGATCTGATCGAGGCGCGCGACGCTGCCAGCCTCGCCGACACGCAGATCATCCGCATCGAGCAGATCTACCCCTTCCCCGGCGAACCGCTGGCCAAGCGCCTGGCACGCATGGGCGCCCTGGAAGAGGTGGTGTGGTGCCAGGAAGAGCCGAAGAACAACGGCTCGTGGTTCTTCGTCGAGCCGTTCATCGAGGACGTGCTGAAGGCGGCCAAGGCACCTGTGACGCGCGCCCGCTATGCCGGCCGCGCCGCTTCTGCCTCGCCCGCCACCGGCCTTGCCAAGCGCCATGCCGCCGAACAGGCCGCCCTGGTCGCCGATGCGCTGGGCCTGTCGGTCCGCTCGGAAATCCGCCGCAAGCAAAAGGCCTGAACGCCTCGCCCCCCGTTCCAAACTGAAGATTGGAAGTCCCAGTCATGTCTACCGAAGTCAAAGTCCCCACCCTCGGTGAATCGGTGAGCGAGGCCACGATCGGCCAGTGGTTGAAGCAGCCCGGCGAAGCGGTTGCGCTCGACGAGCCCATCGCCAGCCTCGAGACCGACAAGGTCGCCATCGAGGTCAACGCGCCGGTTGCCGGCGTGCTGACCGCCCAGCTGGCCGAAGTCGGCGCGACGGTGACGGTGAGCGCCATCATCGCCACCATCGAGGCGGGCGCTGCCGCGGCCGCCCCCGCCGCCAAGCCGGCCGCAGCCCCGGCTGCCCCTGCCGCCGTGGCCCCGGTGCCGGTGGCCGCTGCCGCCGAAGCGACCGACCCTGCCGTGCTGAGCCCGGCCGTGCGCCGCGCCGTGCTGGAATATGGCATCGACCCCTCCACCGTGAAGGGCACCGGCAAGGATGGCCGCATCACCAAGGAAGACGTGATCGCCGCGGCGGCCAACAAGGCAGCCTCGCCGGCCGCGGCAGCCTCGGTGCCGGCCGCGCCCGCCAACGAGCGCCGCGAGGAACGCGTCAAGATGACGCGCCTGCGCCAGACCATCGCCAAGCGCCTGAAGAGCGCGCAGGACACCGCCGCCCTCCTCACCACCTTCAACGATGTCGACATGTCGGCGGTGATTGAAGCGCGTGCCCGCTACAAGGACACGTTCGAGAAGAAGCATGGCGTGCGCCTGGGCCTGATGAGCTTCTTCGCCAAGGCCTCGTGCCTGGCGCTGAAGGACATTCCGGCGGTGAACGCCCAGGTCGATGGCGACGAGATCGTCTACCACGATTATGTCGATCTCTCGGTCGCCGTCTCGGCCCCCAACGGCCTCGTCGTGCCGGTGGTGCGCAATGTCGACAAGCTGAGCTTTGCCGAGATTGAAAAGGCGATCGCCGGCTATGGCAAGAAGGCCAAGGATGGCGCCCTTACCATGGACGACATGAAGGGCGGCACCTTCACCATCTCCAATGGCGGCGTGTTCGGCGGCCTGATGAGCACGCCCATCATCAACCCGCCCCAGTCGGCCGTGCTGGGCCTGCACCGCATCGAGGACCGCCCGGTGGTCCGCAATGGCGAGATCGTCATCCGCCCGATGATGTATATCGCCCTCTCCTACGACCATCGCATCATCGACGGCCGCGAGGCGGTGACCGCCCTCAAGACCATCAAGGAAGCGATCGAGGATCCCACCCGCCTGCTGATCGATCTTTAAGGCGCGGACGAGGAGCAAGACCATGGCTGAATACGACTACGACGTCCTCGTCCTTGGGGCGGGCCCCGGCGGTTATGTGGCTGCCATTCGCGCAGCCCAGCTGGGCCTGAAGGTGGCCTGCGCCGAAGGGCGCGCCACCCTGGGCGGCACCTGCCTCAATGTGGGCTGCATTCCCTCGAAGGCGCTGCTGCATGGCAGCGAGCTGTTCGAGGAAGCCGCCCACGGCACGCTCGCCAAGTTCGGCGTGAAGACGGGCCCGGTGGAGCTGGACCTGGCGACCCTGCAGGGCGAGAAGGCCAGCGCCGTGAAGGAGCTGACCGGCGGCATCGAATACCTCTTCAAGAAGAACAAGGTGGACTGGCTGAAGGGCTATGGCACCTTCAAGTCTGCCCATGAGGTGGATGTGGCCGGCAAGGTGGTCAGCGCCAAGCACGTGATCATCGCCACCGGTTCCTCGGTGGCGCCGCTGCCGGGCGTAGCGGTGGACAATGACGCGGGCGTGGTGGTCGATTCCACCGGTGCGCTGGCGCTGGACCGGGTGCCGCAGCACCTGGTGGTGATCGGCGGCGGCGTGATCGGCCTGGAGCTGGGCTCGGTGTGGCGGCGCCTGGGCGCGCAAGTCACCGTGGTCGAGTTCATGGACCAGCTGCTGCCCGGCATGGACGGCGAAGTGCGCAAGGAAGCGGCCAAGATCTTCAAGAAGCAGGGCTTCGAGCTCAAGCTGTCGACGAAGGTGACGGGCGCTGTGGTGGAAGGCGGCAAGGCCACCCTCACGCTGGAGCCCGCCGCTGGCGGCGAGGCCACCACGCTGGAAGCCGATGCCGTGCTGGTGGCGATTGGCCGCCGGCCGAACACCGAAGGGCTGGGGCTGGAGAACATCGGCCTCGTGCTCAACAAGCGCGGGCAGATCGAGACCGACCATGACTTCCGCACCGCGGTGGATGGCGTGTGGGCGATCGGCGATGTGATCCCCGGCCCGATGCTGGCCCACAAGGCCGAGGACGAGGGCATTGCCGCGGCCGAAAACATTGCCGGCCTCACCGGCATCGTCAACCATGACGTGATCCCCGGCGTGGTCTACACCAGCCCCGAGATCGCCGGCGTGGGCCTGACGGAAGAAGCCGCCAAGGAACGCGGGGCCATCAAGGTCGGCAAGTTCCCCATGCTGGCCAACAGCCGCGCCAAGACCAACCGCGAGCCCGATGGCTTCGTCAAGGTCATCGCCGATGCCGCAACGGACCGCGTGCTGGGCGTGTGGTGCATTGCCTCGGTGGCCGGCACGATGATCGCCCAGGCCGCCCAGGCGATGGAATTTGGCGCCACCAGCGAAGACATCGCCTATACCTGCCACGCACACCCGACCCATTCGGAAGCGGTGAAGGAAGCGGCGATGGCCGTGCTGGGCAAGCCGATCCACATCTGACCGGCAAGCTGTTGCAGCGAGAACGGGCCGGCAGGGTTTGCGCCCCGCCGGCCCGTTTTGTTTGTTGTGCCTATCTGGCGTTCACGCTGAACACCCAGCCCTCGCCATAGCGCCGCAATTGCCCGGCAGGTACGGCAAAGCCGCCCTCCCGCAGGCGCTGGGCCACTGCCTCGGCCGAGGGATATTGCCCGGCGACATGTTCCGTCCAGAACAGGGTGGGGCAGGTGGGCGAGAGGCGGCGGGCGGCGATCGGCGTCAAGGCAAAGCCGTGGTGCGCGGCCACCCAGCCATAGGCAAAGGGCACCACGGCGCGGTTGTCGGGCGGGGGCAGGTCCAGCGTCGGGGCATTCCAGCTGGTGTTGGCATAGACCAGCGTGGCCGGGCACGCTCGCGTGGCAGCGGCAATGGCGCGGGCGGTGCCTTCCCAGCTGGGCTGGGCGATGGTGGCCACATAATGGGCATGCAGCGCCCACAAGGTGGCAAGAAACAGCGCCCCATCCAGCAGGGCTGCCGCCGCGGGCCGCAGCGCGCGGGCCAGCGCGGCATAGCCCACCGCCAGCGCCAGCGTCAGCGGCGGGTGGAGGCAGACGAGATAGCGGTTGATGATGAAAGGCCGGTGCAGGTGCAGCGCCACCAGCAGCGCCACCGCCAGCGCCACACCGCCCGCCAGCGTGAGCACCAGGCTGCCCTCACCCGAGAGCCGCCGCGCCCGCAGATCGCGCAGTGCCACCAGCGCCAGCCCCGCCAGCCCGGCCAGGCTGAGCAGCCGATTGCCGGCCAGATTGGCCAGCACCTCGTTTTCCACCGCCCAGCGCGCGGCCGAAAGGCCCGGCGGGATCCAGAAGCTGGCGGTGTTGGCGGCCATGGTGCGCCATTGCAGCGCCATGCTGGCGGCAAAGGGCAGCACCGCCAGCACGCCCGCCAGCGCCAGCGCCCGCGCCGCCGGCCAGTCCCGCGCCAGCAGCAGGCGCAGGCCAAAGGCAAGCCCCAGCGCCCCCATCACCACGCTGGCCACCAGATGCACCGACAGCGCCACTGCCAACGCCGCCACCAGCGCCGCCCAGGCGCTTCGGCTCACCCGCGCACCCGGCCGCGCCACATCGGCCAGCAGCACCAGCGCCACCGCGCCCGACACCAGCACCAGCGCATAGGAGCGCAGTTCCGCCACCCGGTTGATCGTCTGGTAATTGCTGGCAAGGCCCAGCCCATAGGCCAGCAGCACCAGCCGCAGCGGCGCCCGCCGCACCGCCAGCCAGGCCAGCGCCCCCATGCCCCCCAGCAGGAAGGCCAGATTGACCAGCCGGCGCGGCCCTACCCCGCCCTCGCCCAGCATGCCCCCATGCAACTGGCCCCCATGCAACTGGCCAAGCCCGTTGCTGGCCCAGGCCAGCGCATAGAACAGCGGCGGATGATTGTCGCGCAGCCACACCGGCCAACCCTGGGCAAAGGAAAGGCCCGGCCGGGTGACATAGAAGGTGTAGAATTCGTCATACCAGGCCCCGCGCGCGCAAAGGGCGGCCAGCGCGGTGGCCAGCAGGGCAAGGCCGGTGGCCCAGGCGATCAGTTTCTGACGGTGAAGAAGCAGCCACATGCGCCTCTTGTGGCGCGAACAGGTTGATTTTTAGACAATGGGGCCAAGCCCCTCAGCCGGCGTAGCGATCGATCACCGCCCCTGTGGCAGGGGCTGCGGCATGCAGCCGCGCCAGATGCAGCGCCAGCTCTTCCAGGCTGAAGCCCTTTTCGAACACCAGCCCATAGCGTGGCTGGTGGCGCCAGCACACCTTGGCATGCACCGGCGGAAAGCCTTCCGCTTCCAGCCGCACGGGCTGGCGCAGCATCAGCCGCTCGCCCGTCTCGATGCAGGCGCCCTGCTGGGAAATATCGCGCAGCAGCACCGGCCCGTCGTGGCCATGGGCCACCAGCCGGGCGATGCAGCCCAGCCGCATGCGGATCTGCCGCTTGGGATACTGGTCGCGCTTGTCCTCGATCAGGCGGTGCACGTCGATATCGCCAAGGAAGCGGAAGCCGGCATGATCGCTGGTCTGCCACACCAGTTCCATCGGATAGCGCTCGCCGCTGCCCAGTTCGAGGGCGATCTGGCCCTGGGCCGGCAGGGGGTGGAACAGGCGCACCTTCACGCCCGTGTTCGAGGCATCGCGCAGCACGCACAGATATTCGCGCCCGTCGATCACCAGCTTGGCCGTGCGCACCAGCAGGGTGAAGCGCTGGGCGCCACGATGCTCTGCCCCCGGGGGCAGAAGCGCCCCCGAGTCAGGGCCGGCCACAGGGCCAGTCGTGTTCCAGGTCCATTCTTGCGACAAGCGCGTCACCTAGCCAATCGTAACGATCCGGGCAGAAAGAGGGCATACCTCCCCCCTTCATCCCGGCGATTACCATGCCTGACAATGGTAAAGCGGTTGTAAAATATTTCCTCGGAAAACACCTAAATGTAAAATATTCAGGGTTAATTTGGTTCGTTGGCGCAAGTGGGCGGGCGCCCGGGCCGCAGCCCTGCCCGCCCCCCGACCAGCCCTTGCCTGTCAGGCCACAGCGCCATGACAATGCTTGTATTTCTGGCCCGAGCCGCAGGGGCACAGGGCGTTCCGGTTCAGCCCCATGTCGGCATAGGGATCAACGCCGGGAATGGCCGGCGGCCCGGCCTCGTTCTCGCCGGTGAAGGGATCGGTGTGGGTGGTGAGGAAATCGGGCAGTTCGGGCAGCGCCGGCTCGGGCGGGGCGAATTGCAGCTCGGCATGGGAGAGGATGCGCGTCACATCCTCGCGGATGGTGTCGAGCATGCGCTCGAACAGGCCGAAGGCTTCCTGCTTGTATTCGTTGATCGGCGTCTTTTGCGCATAGGCGCGCAGGAACACCACCTGGCGCAGCGCATCCAGCGTGGCCAGATGCTCCTTCCAGTAGTGGTCCAGCCGCTCCAGCACCACGCTCTTTTCCACCTGGCGCCAGATCTCGGCGTTTTCGGCCTGCTTGGCGGCCATGCGCTCGTCGGCGAAGGTGGAGATATGCTGCTCCAGCGTGTCGGGCTCGATGCCATCCTCGGCCAGCCAGTCGTCCAGCGGGATTTCCAGCGCCAGCAGTTCCAGCGCGCGCGCCTTCAGCCCCTCGGTGTCCCACTGTTCCGGATAGGAACCATGCGGGCAAGCGGTGGCCACCAGCGTGTTCACCGTGTCGTGGCGCATTTCGGCCACCACATCGTCCAGCGTCTCGGCATCCATGATGTCGGCGCGCTGCTCGTAGATGACCTTGCGCTGGTCGTTCATCACGTCATCATATTCAACGACCTGCTTGCGCACGTCATAGTTGCGCGCTTCCACCTTCTTCTGCGCCGTCTCGATCGCCTTCGACAGCCAGCGGCTGCCGATCGCCTCGCCATCGGCAAGGTTGGCGTTCATCATGCGCGAGAACAGCGTGTCGGGGCCGAAGATGCGCAGCAGGTCGTCTTCCAGGCACAGGTAGAACTTCGACAGGCCCGGATCGCCCTGGCGGCCCGAACGGCCGCGCAGCTGGTTGTCGATGCGGCGGCTTTCGTGGCGCTCGGTGCCAATCACGGCCAGGCCGCCGGCGGCCAGCACCTGCTGCTTTTCCGCCTCGATCTCGGCCTTGATGCGCTCGATCGCGGCATCGCGCTCGGCGCCTTCGGGGGCATCCTTCAGCTCGTCGTTGATGCGGAATTCCAGGTTGCCGCCCAGCTTGATGTCGGTGCCGCGGCCGGCCATGTTGGTGGCGATGGTCACCGCGCCAAGGCGGCCGGCCTGCGCCACGATATGCGCTTCCATCTCGTGGAAGCGGGCGTTCAGCACATTGTGCTTCACCTCTTCCTTGGTGAGGAATTCGCTCAGCAGTTCCGATTTCTCGATCGACACCGTGCCCACCAGCACCGGCTGGCCGATCTCGTTCTTCTCGCGGATCAGCTTGGCGATGGCAGCGAATTTGTCATGCGTGTTCTTGTAGAACTCGTCTTCCTCGTCGATCCGCTGCACCGGCACGTTGGTGGGGATGCTCACCACGTTCATCTTGTAGATGTCGAAGAATTCGGGCGCTTCGGTGGCGGCCGTGCCGGTCATGCCGGAAAGCTTGGGATACATGCGGAAATAGTTCTGGAAGGTGATCGAGGCCATGGTCTGGTTCTCGGGCTCGATCTTCACGCCCTCCTTGGCTTCCACCGCCTGGTGCAGCCCGTTCGACCAGCGCCGGCCATCCATCATGCGGCCGGTGAATTCATCGATGATGACGACCTTGCCGTCCTTCACGATATAGTCGATGTCGCGCTTGAACATCACATTGGCCTTCAGGGCCTGATCGAGGTGGTGGACGACCTGGGTGTTCTCGATGTCGTAGAGGTTGCTGCCCACCAGCAGGCCGGCATTTTCCAGCAGCCGCTCGGCCTTTTCCACGCCCTCTTCGGTCAGGGTGATGTTCTTGGCCTTCTCGTCGGCCTCGTAATCCTCGGCCACCAGATGGCGCACGATGGCATCCACCGCCACATAGAGCTCGCTCTTGTCGTCGGTCGGCCCCGAGATGATCAGCGGCGTGCGCGCCTCGTCGATCAGGATCGAATCCACCTCGTCGACGATGGCGAAATTGAACGGGCGGTGCACCATCTGCTCGCGCGTGTGCTTCATGTTATCGCGCAGATAATCGAAGCCCAGCTCGTTGTTGGTGGCATAGGTGATGTCGGAATTATAGGCCTCGCGGCGCTGCACCTCATCGAGGTTGGGAACGATCACGCCCACTGTCAGCCCGAGGAAATTGTAGAGCACGCCCATCGTCTCGGCATCGCGGCGGGCCAGATAGTCGTTCACCGTGACGACATGCACGCCCTTGCCTTCCAGCGCGTTGAGATAGACCGCCAGCGTGCCCACCAGCGTCTTGCCCTCGCCGGTCTTCATCTCGGCGATCTCGCCGCGGTGTAGCACGATACCGCCGATCATCTGCACATCGAAATGGCGCATGCCCATCGCCCGCACCGCCGCCTCGCGCACGGTGGCAAAGGCTTCGGGCAGCAGGCTGTCGAGGGTCGCGCCCTCGGCGAGCGCCGCGCGGAACTTCACCGTCTGGCCGGCCAGTTCGGCATCGCTCAGCGCCTGCATGGCAGGCTCGAAAGCGGCGATCTTCTGCACCAGCTTGTCGAGCGACTTGACGTAACGATCGTTGGACGAGCCGAACAGGCTCTTGGCGAGTTTGCCGAACATGGGATGATCCTGTGTGGGAAAAGGCGTGAGAAAGGCGGCATGGCGGCCAGCAGGCCGGATGGCCGATAGCGCCGGGCGATCAGCCGCGCCGGTTCGCCAAAGGCCAAAAAGCAGGCAAATGCCCGCGCAAAAAAGCTTATTCGCGGGTGCGATCGGCCCGCAGGCGCACCGCCGGAATGGCAGGGGCGGCAACAGCGGGCAGCGGCCGGGCAGCGGCCCAGGCGGGCTGCTCGCCAGCCACCGCGCGCACGGCGGCCACGGCCTGCACGCGCGCGGCCACCACCGCCGCCCGCGCCGCGCCCAGCGAGGCGGCCGCCACCGCGGGCGCCGTGCCCACAGGCATGGCCATGCCCGCCGGCACCTGCAGCAACAGGCCGGTCAACATCGCCAAAAGGGCAAGCATCGCACGCTTCATAAGGGGCGGATATAGGTTGGCAAAAGGCGAAGGTCCAGCCCTGCCGGCGAATCCTTGCCCCCGCCTGGCCAACAGGCTAACCCGCCGCCATGTCTCACGCCATTTCCCCGCTCGCCTCGCCCTTTCCCGCGCTTGCGCCGATTGCCGGCGCCACCGCCCGCATCGCCCGCGCCGGCTACAAGGACTGGGGCCGCTGCGACCTCACCTTCGTGGAGCTGGACGAGGGCACCAGCGTTGCCGGCGTGTTCACCCGCAACGTGTGCTGTTCCTCCGAGGTGGAGCTGGGGCGGCTGAACGTGGCGCAGGGCCAGGCCCGGGCGCTGATCGTCAACGCCGGCAATTCCAATGCCTTCACCGGCTATCGCGGGCGCGAGGCGGTGGAGCAGATCATGGATCAGGTGGCCGCCCACCTTGCCTGCCCGCGCGAGCAGGTGTTCGTCTCCTCCACCGGCGTGATCGGCGTGCCGCTGCCCAAGGACAAGGCGCGCGAAGGCGTGGCCGCAGCGCTTGCGGCCGCCCCCTGCAACTGGGAAGAAGCGGCCAACACCATCGGCACCACCGACACCTTTGCCAAGGGCGCCAGCGCCACCGCCATCGTTGACGGGCACACCGTCACCTTCTCGGCGATCATCAAAGGGAGCGGCATGATCGCGCCGGATATGGCGACGATGCTGGGCTATATCTTCACCGATGCCGCCGTGGCGCCCGCCTTCCTGCAGGCGCTGCTCTCCCGCGCGGCCGATGCCACCTTCAACTGCATCACGGTCGACAGCGACACCTCCACCAGCGACACGGTGCTGGCCTTTGCCACCGGCAAGGCCGGCAATGCGCCGATCACTGGCGCCGACAGCGCCGGCGCCGATGCCTTTGCCGCCGCCCTTCACGATGTCTGCCGCCAGCTGGCGCAGCTGGTGGTGAAGGATGGCGAGGGCGCGCAGAAATTCATCGCCATCACCGTCAGCGGCGCCGTCTCGGATGAGAGCGCGCGCAAGGTGGGCCTGGCCGTGGCCAATTCGCCGCTGGTGAAAACCGCCATCGCCGGCGAGGATGCCAATTGGGGCCGCGTGGTGGCGGCCATCGGCAAGGCCGGCCAACCGGCCGACCGCGACCGGCTGTCCATCGGCTTTGGCGGCGTGTGGGCCGCGCGCGATGGCCAGCCGCTGGCCGATTACGACGAGGCGCCGGTGGCCGCCCATCTGAAAACCCGAGAGATCACCATCGAGATCGACCTGGGCCTGGGCGAAGGCCGCGCCACGGTGTGGACCTGCGACCTCACCCATGGCTACATCTCGATCAACGCCGACTACAGGAGCTGATGCCATGCTGACGATCTGGGGCCGGCTCAATTCGCACAATGTGAAGAAGGTGGTGTGGGCGGCCGGCGAGGCCGGCATCGCCTGGCAGCGCCGCGACATGGGCGGCAGCTTTGGCTACACGCCCGCCTATCTGGCGCATAACCCCAACCACCTCGTGCCGATGATCGAGGAGGCAGATGGCTTCACCCTGTGGGAATCGAACGCCATCCTGCGCTATCTGGCCAGCGCCCATGCGCCCCATCTATGGGCCGGCGATGCGCGGCAAAAGGCCCGGGCCGACAAATGGCTGGACTGGCAATTTGCCTTTGCCGATGCCCAGCGCGATGGCTTCCTGCAGTTGGTGCGCGTGGCCGAGGCCCAGCGCGATGCCGCCAAAATTGCCGCCACGGCGGCCGCCACCGGCCGGCTGATGGCCATGGCCGAGGCAGAGCTGGCCCGCCAGCCGTTCCTTTCCGGCGCGGAATTCGGCATCGCCGACATCGCCATGGGCACTTATGCCCACACCTGGTTCACGCTGGGGTTCGACCGGGCGGAAGGCGGCGAGAAAGCGGAAGTGCCGCATGTGCGCGCCTGGCATGCCGCCCTCATCGCCCGCCCGGCCTTTGCCGCCATCGCCATCCCCCTCAGCTGAAAGCCGCGTGATGACCGACAGCCTGACCGAAGCCGTCTACCATGTGATGGCCGATGCCGCCCGGCGCGCCATTACCCCGCGCTATCAGCACCTGGGCGCGGGCGAGATCATCGAGAAGGCGGCCGACGATCTGGTGACCGTGGCCGACCGCGAGAGCGAGGCGATCCTCGCCGAGGGGCTGGCGCGCATCCTGCCCGAAGCGGCGATCGTGGGCGAAGAGGCCGCCTTTGCCGATCCGGCCATCCTCGGCCGGCTGGGCGAGGATCTGTGCTGGATCATCGATCCGCTCGATGGCACGCATAATTTCGCCCATGGCAAGCCGCCCTTCGGCATCCTCATCGCCCTCAGCCAAAGCGGCGAGACGATCGGCGGCTGGATCTATGATGTGCTCTCGGGCCGCTTCTGCCATGCCCGCCGGGGCGAAGGCGCCTTCATCGATGGCGAGCCCATCCGCGCGCGCAGCAGTGGCGAGGAACCGCCCATCGGCGCCATCAGCGTGCTGTTTGCCGATGCCGAGCGGCGCGCGGCGATCACTGCCCATGTCGCCCCGCATTACCGGCTGGTGGACATTCCCCGCTGCGCGGCGGAACAATATCCGCGCCTTGCCACAGGCGTGAACGATGTCTCGATCTTCGAGCGCACGCTGGCCTGGGACCATGCCGCAGGCGTGCTGTTCCTCAACGAGGCCGGCGGCAAGGCGGCCCGCTTCGATGGCAGCGCCTATCGGGTGGATGATGCCCGCAAGGGGCTGATCGGCGCGGCCTCGCCGGCGCTGTGGGAGGCGCTGGCCACCCGCATGGCCGAGCTCTGAGGGAAAGGGGCGCGTGGCGGCGCCCCTTTGGCCTTCTTCAGATAACGCTTTCGATCCAGCCCTTCAGCTGGCTCTTGGGGGCAGCGCCCAGCTTGGTGGCCACCGGCTGGCCATTCTTGAACAGCACCAGATAGGGGATCGACTGGACGCCGAACTGGCTGGCGGTGCTGGTGTTTTCCATGATGTCCACCTTGGCGATGGTCACCTGGCCGGCCAGCTCCTCGGCGATCTCTTCCAGCGCCGGGGCGATCATCTTACAGGGGCCGCACCAATCGGCCCAGAAATCCACCAGCACGGGCTTGTCGGCGCCCAGCACATCGGTGGCAAAGCTTGCATCGTTGACGGTGATAGTGGCCATGGGAAACTCCTTTGGGGGGGTTATCTAGGTCTGTGGGGGCATTTGGCAAGCGATCACAGCGCCAAGCTTTCCTGCGCCAGCCCCAAGCCTGCCTTGTGGCGCTCCAGCACATCGACCGGGATCTCGATCAGCCGGGGGCTTTGCGTGTAGAGCAGGGCGGCTTCCACCGGGCGGCCGGGGAAGGCTTCGGCCAGCGCCGCGGCATAGGCGGCCATCTGCCGCAAGATCGCCACCGGCACCTGATCCAGCCGGGTGGGCGGGCGGCGGGCGGATTTGAAATCGACCAGGCGGATGCGCCCCTCCTCCACCAGCAGCCGGTCGATCGTGCCGGCGATCACCTGCCCGGCCACCACCGCTGCCACCGGCACTTCGGCGAGCGCTGCCGGGCTGAACAGATCCGCCCAGCGCGCATCGCCAATCACCGCCAGCGCGGTGGCGGCAATCTCGGCCCTGAGGCTGGCTTCCACATCGCCCGCCTGCCGCGCCAGCCAGGCTTCGGCCAGCGGCGCGCGGGCATCGGCCGGCACCGCGCCCAGCCGTTCCAGCAGCTTGTGCATCAGCGTGCCGCGCCGGGCCGCGCGGGCGCGGTCGGCGCTGTTGGCCATGCCGGTGGGCGGGTTGGCGGAATGGTCCTCGCCCAGCGCAGAAGGGGAAAGCGGGCGCGGCGGCACCGGCTCTTCCGCCGGCGCGCGCAGCAGCCAGCCGGGCAGCGCCGGGCCCAGCGGCAAGCTGGCCGCCGCGCCGGCCCGGCGGATGGGGGCCGTGGCCCTGGCGCCATATTCCAGCCGCCAGCCCCACAGCGGATCATCCAGCCGCCCCTCGCCGCCACCCGCTTCCGCCACATCGGCCAGGCGGGCAAACCAGCTGTCGTCTGCCGGCGCCGTCTCGCGCCTTGCCAGCGCACCGCCGATGAACAGCGCTTCCTCGGCGCGCGTCATCGCCACATAGAGCAGGCGCCAGTGCTCCTCGCTCTCGGCCTTCAGCGCGGCGGCATCGGCGGCCTTGATCGGCCCCAGCCGCTCGCCCTTGCGCAGGCGCGGCAAGGGCATCTGGCGCGGCTCTCCCCCGCCCAGCAGCGCGGCCGGATCGTCCACCCGCGCCGCGCCCTCGCGGCCCAGGCGCGGATCGCCCGCCGCATCGGCGAGGATAACGATCGGCGCCTGCAACCCCTTGGAGCCATGCACCGTCATCACCCGCACACGGTCGCCCGAATTGCCGGCCTCGCGCTTCAGCTCGCCCTCGGCGCCATCGAACCAGTCGAGGAAACCGGCCAGGCTGGAGGTGGCGCTGGCGGCATGGGCAAGCGCTGCATTGACCAGCTCCTCGATCGGATCGGCCGCCTCTGCCCCCAGCCGCGTCAGCAGCCGTGCCCGCCCCGCCCATGGCCCCACCAGCAACCATTGCAGCAGCGCGGGCACGGTGTCGAAATCGGCGCGGGCCAGCAGCGGGGCCAGCTGTTCGCGCACGGCCCCAGCCTCGGCATGGGGGCTGCGGCGGATATGATCCCACAGCCGCGTGCCGCGCGGGCGGTGGCCATGGGCCAGCAATTGCGCCTGGCTCCAGCCGACCAGCGGGCTGACCAGCAGGCTGGCCAGGTTGAGATCATCCAGCGGCTGGGCGGCAAAACGCAGCGCCGCCACCAGATCGCGCACGGCAAGGGGCGCTGCCAGCCGCAGCCTGTCCACGCCGGCCACCGGCACGCCCGCGGCATGCAGCCGCGCCACGATCAGCCCGGCCAGATCCCGGCGCTTCCTCACCAGCACCATGATGTCGCCCGGAGTGGCCGCGCGCGCCTCGCCCTCCTTCTCGCCCTTCACCAGCGCGAAGCCATCGGCCAGCCAGGCCTTCACCTGCGCGGCAAGGCGCTCGGCCATCTGCCGGTCGGTGCGCGAAAGCCAGTTCTGCGCCACGGCCGGGCCCTCGTCCTCGCCGGCGGGCTCATCTTCCTCTTCCTCGTCCGGGCGGCCGCCCACCGGCGCCCACAGCGCCACATAGCCGGGGCGCGGCTGGCCCTGATGCGGCTCTGCCGGGCGATCGAGGCCGAATTGCGCCGCGCCCATCCGCGCCATCGCCAGATCGACGAAATCGAGCACCGGCCTTGCCGTGCGGAAGGAGCGCTCCAGCCCCAGTTCCAGCAGCCCCTCGGCCTCCTCGCCGCCGCGCTGCTGGCGGGCGTTGGCGGTGGCGGCGGCCATCTCGCCCTTCACCCAGGCGCCGGCGCGAGCGAAATTCTCCGGGCTGGTGCCCTGAAAGCCGAAGATCGCCTGCTTGTAATCGCCCACCACGAACAGCGTGCGCGGCGGCGGCTTGCCCCCGGGCCCGCCCCAGGCGCTGGTGCGCGCCCCCTCGCCCGAGAAGAATTCGCCCACCATCGCGCGGATGATCCGCCATTGCGCGGCATTGGTATCCTGCGCCTCGTCCACCAGCACATGATCGATCCGCCGGTCGAGCTTGTAGCGGATCCAGTCGGCCATTTCTGCGCGTGAGAGGAGGTCTGCGGCCAGCTGGATCTGGTCGTCGAAATCGATGACGCCCTCGCGCGCCTTGGCCGCATCCCACGCCAGCGCATAGCGCCGCCCCACTTCCAGCGCCGGGGCCAGCCAGCCGGCCAGCGCCAGCAGCGCCCGCTGCTCGCGGATGGCATTGATGCGCTCGCCCACGCGGTAGCAATATTCGCCATAATCGGGCGCTATCTTCACCAGCGAGGCCAGATAGGAAGGCTCGTCCTTCTCGGTGAACAGCGCCTTGTAGAGCAGGTCCAGCCCCGCCAGCCGGGCCTCGGGCGGGGCGGCCAGCCAGTCGCCGATGGCATTGGCCTTCTTCTCGGCGTTGGCGGTGAGGTTGCCCTTCTTGTCGGTCCAGCCCTTGCAGGCGGCCAGCAGTTCGCGCAGGGAACGGGTGTCGAAGGCCTCGTCGGCGCACAGGGCGGCAAGGCCTGCCGCATCGGCATCGGCCGGCAGGCCCAGCACGCGGGCGACATGGGGCGCCAGCGGCGGCACCCAGCAGCCCGGCCCGAACCACAGCGAGCGGGCAGAGGCGCAGGCCATCAGCCAGCCTTCCACGCCATCCAGCCCCAGCCGCAGCGCCAGCGCTTCCACCGCCGCCAGCATCGCCGCATCGCCCCCACTTTCGGCATCGCGCAGCAGATCGGCCAGCACCTGCCGGGCCAGCAGCCGCTTCTGCTGGTCTTCCAGCGGGCGGGCGCCGCCGGCCAGCCCCGCCTCGCGCGGGAAGGCGGCCAGCAGCCATTGCGAGAAGGCATGGATCGTGTCGATCCGAAGCCCCCCGCCCGGGCAATCGAGCACGGCGGCAAACAGCGTGCGGGCGCGCGCCTGCGTCTCCGGGCCGATATCGGCGCCAATCGCTTCCAGCTCCATCGCCAGGCGCACCGGATCGGCGCGCACCCAACCGGCCAGGCGGCTGTGGATGCGCTCTGCCATTTCGGCCGCGCCCGCCTTGGTGAAGGTGAGGCACAGGATCTGCTCGGGCCGCACTTCGGGCTGCAGCAGCAGGCGCAGCACGCGGGCGGAGAGCACCTGCGTCTTGCCGGTGCCGGCGCTGGCCGACAGCCACACCGTGCGCGCCGGATCCACCGCCCGCATCTGGTTGCCGGCCAGCGGATGCGGCCTTAGCTGGGTGCCGCTCATGCAGCGCCCCCTTCCAGCGTGCCAATCCATTCATCTAGGCGCATCAGCTGGTCATAATCATTGTAGCCACCGATATCGGGGTTGAGCCGGGCGGTGAAGGGCTCTGCCCCCAGCAGCCAGCGGGCGATCGCCTCGCGCAGGAAGCGCTCTGTCTCGGGCAGGAAATCGGCACGCGGGATGCCGCTGCGCTTGCGCCCCTCCATGATCGGCTCCTCGCGCCAGCCAAAGCCATCGCCCCCCTTGCGCGCGCTCAGCGACCAGTATTCGAAGGCCTCCGCCTCGCCGCCAATGCCCTTGAAGCCGCCGCCTTCGGCAATCAGGCCAATCAGGCCCAGCTGCAAGGCAAAGCCTTCGGCCACCTGCTTGCCGGAAGGGGGCTTGCCGGTCTTGTAGTCAACGATGGCGAGCGGGCCTTCGGGCAAGCGGTCGATACGGTCGGCGCGGCCGTGGATGCGGATGCCATCGACGCGGATCTCGCCGCGGATTTCGGTGGCCAGCACCTGCCGCCCCTCGCCCTTCAGGCGCAGCAGCTCGGCATCGATCCATTCCAGCGCGGCCAGCAGGCGCGGGCGCCACAGGCTGCGGGTGAGCGGATGGGCGTTCAGCCTGTCGAGCATCGCCGCGCCCTCCTGTGCCAGCCCGCCCACCGGCGCGCCCGCCCGGTGCCAGGCATCCAGCACGCCATGCACCGCCGTGCCGCGCCAGGCGGGCGTGGGCGGGCTGTCGAGCGGATCGAGCCGGGCGAGGCCGAGGATCGCCTGCGCATAGAACTGGTAAGGATCTGCCCGCAGCCGGTCGAGCGCGGTG
>DASRYE010000112.1:0-9875 GCA_035653915.1 Novosphingobium sp.
AGGGCGATTACGCCGAGACCGAGCAGGCCATCCAGCGCCTGCTGGCCGAGGCGCAGGGGCGCGCGCCGGTGCCCGGCGGCACCGTGGCCGTGGCCGGCGCCGGCGCTGAACAGGCCGCCAGCGGCGCGGCGCAATCGCCCGAAACCTATATTGGCCTGGCCCGCGCCGAACGCTTTGCCGCCCAGCCGGCGGCCGTGGCCGATCGCCCGGCCGATTACCGGCTGATGGACCTGCTGCCTGATGGCTGGGGGCTTTCTGGCCGCTGGCAGGTGGGGGCAGAGCAGGCGCGGCTGCTGGCCCCGGGCGGCGCCATCGCCTATCGCTTCGAGGCGCGCGACCTGCATCTGGTGATGGGGCCGGGGGCGGGCGGCCACCCGGTGCGCTTTCGCGTAACCATCGACGGCCGCGCCCCCGGCGCCGACCATGGCGCCGACACCGATGCCGAAGGGCGCGGCACCATCGATGGCCAGCGCCTTTACCAGCTGGTGCGCATGGCCGCCGGCGCCGGCGACCACCGCTTCCTCATCACTTTCCTCGACGCCGGCGTGGAAGCCTTCAGCTTCACCTTTGGCTGAGGCCGGCTAGCTGCCGGCCACCACCACCTGCACGCCGGCCGCGGCCAGGGCGGCGGCCAGGGCGGGCGGGGGCGCGGCCTCGCTCACCAGCACGTGGATCCGTTCCAGCGGGGCGATGCGGGCCAGCGCCCGCCGCTCGAACTTGGAGGCATCGCACACCACTACCACCTTGCTGGCATTGTCCATCAGCACGGTCTTCACCTCGGTGTCCTCGGGCGAGAAATCGTAGAGCCCCTGCGCATCGAGGCCGGAAACGCCGATCAGCGCCACATCGAGATACTGGTTCTGCAGCGCCTTGATGGCGCCCGGCCCCACCACCGAAAGCTCTGGCACGCGCACTTCGCCGCCCAGCATGTACACCCGGCTTTCCCCGCCGGAAAGCAGCAGTGCGGCGCGCAGGTTGTTGGTGACAAAGCGCAGGCCCTTGCCGCCCATCAGCAGATGCGCAGCGGTCAGCACGGTGGTGCCGGTGTCGAGCCCGATCGACTGGATGGCCGGATCCGCGCCGACAAGATCCGCCACTGCCCGCGCGATCGCCCGCTTGGCCGGTGCGTTAACGGCCAGGCGCCGGTCGAAGATGTCTTCCTTGCGCTCGGTCTCGCTGTCTTCCTTCTGCGCGGCCAGCACCGCGCCGCCATGGATGCGCATCACCTTGCCGGCCTGCTCCAGCAGGTCGAGATCGCGGCGGATGGTCATGGTCGACACGCCGATCAGCTCGGCCATGTCGATCACCGAGATGAAGCCCTGTTCGGCAAAGGCCTGCATCATGTGCTGGTGGCGCAATTCCACCGGCACGCGGGCCTGGGCCTGCCTGCCGCTTTCCTCCGCCGATCGCTTGCCCGCCTTCTTGCCCGGTTCCAACGCCATCGTCGCGCCGCGCGCCATCCTGCTGTCACTTTCCTGTTATCGCCGCGCGCCGGGCCGGCAAAAACCGACGACAACGCACAAAGTTTGTTCCCTTTATCACATATACAGCCGGGTATGAAGAGCGCGAAAGGCCTGATAGCCATTTCGATAGATCGCGGCATGGGCGGGGTTGGGCTGCACGCTGGGCTCTTGCGTGGTGAAGCGGGCGATGCCGGCCCAATCGCTTTCAGCCCCGGCGCCGATGGCCGCTGCCCAGGCCGCCCCCAACGCCGAGCCCGGGTGCCCCTTCAGCCGCAGCAGAGGCTGTTGCAGGCAATCGGCGATGATCTGCAGCCACACCTGGCTGGCCGCGCCCCCGTCCGACACGAGGAAACGCGTGGTTTCATGGCCGATATCGCGCATCACCTCGATATGGTGGACGATGGCATAGGCATAGGCTTCCAGCAGCGCGCGCCACAGGTGGCCGATATCATGCGAGAGGGTGAGCCCCTCGAACACCCCGCGTGCGAAGGGATCGTGCAGCGGGGTCTTCTCGCCCAGGAAATAGGGCAGCACGCGCAAGCCTTCGCAGCCGGCCGGGCGGGCGGCGGCCAGTTCATCCAGCAGGGCATGGGGCGAAAGGCCGCGCGCCTTGGCTTCCTGCGCCTCGGCCCGGGCCAGCGTGCGCACGAACCAGTTGAGCGCCGAGCCGCCGGTGGACATGCAGCCATTGGGCATGAACAGCCCCGGCACCAGGTGATAATCGAGGAACAGGCGCGGATCGGGCCGGGCGTGGGTGGAAGCGGTGAGCACATCCACGGCGCCCCCCAGCTTGATCAGCACATCGCCCGGATGCACAACGCCGGCCCCCAGCGCCGAGGCGATCATGTCGACCGCGCCGCCGATCACCGGCGTGCCGGCGGCAAGGCCGGTGGCTGCCGCCGCTGTCGGCGTGACCACACCCAGCCGCGCGTGCGACAGGCAGCGCCCGGGCAGCTGATGCGGGGCAATATGGCCAAGGGCGATCAGATCCTCGGCCAGCGCGCCGCTCGCCACATCGGTGAAGCCGGCTTCCAGCGCCCAGTTCTGCTCGATCGCCCGCACGCCCGTCAGGCGCCAGTTGATATAGTCATACGAGCCCATCACCGTGGCGATGCGGGCGAAGATGGCCGGCTCGTGCCGCTCTATCCAGCGCAGGCGCGGGGCGATCAGCTGCTGGTTGATGCCATTGCCGGCGCGGGCGAGAAACGCCGCCTCGTCCATCTCGCCGCGCAATTCGGCCACTTCGGCAGAGCAGCGCCCGTCGCTTTGCTGGATGCTGGGGCGCAGCACCGCGCCGGCCTCGTCCAGCAGCACCATGGCCGGGCACATGCCGGTCACGCCCACCGCCGCCACCGCTTCGGGCGGCAGGCCGGCGGTGGCCAGCAGCTCCTGCGTGATGGCGCAGACATTGGCCCACCATTGCGCCGGATCCTCCTCCGCCCAGCCCGGGTGGGGCGAGCGCAGCTCCACCTCGCGGCTGGCCAGCGCCAGCACCTGATCGGGCAGGGCGATCATCATGCCGATGGTGGAAGTGGTGCCGATGTCGAGGCCGATCACGCAGCGCGGGTAAGAGGGCATGGGGCCGGGCATCCTTATGCTTTAGCGCAGTTTTTCCACCACATCCATAAACCGGGAAACGCGCGCGCCATCCACCGCGTTCCAGGTGTTGCCATCCACCTTGAAATGGGTGCCGACGATGACGCCGCTGGCCAGCGAGAGGATGTCGCCGACATTGTCGATATTGACGCCGGTGTTGGCGAAAACGGGGGTGCCCGGCACCGCCTCGACCACGCTGCGCAGGTCCGATGCGTCGAGCGACTGGCCGGTCATCGGCCCGGAGACGAGGATGGCATCGGCCATGGCCGAGAACACCGCGCTTTTGGCGCGCTGGGCAATCGGCCGCTGGTCGAGCGAATGGGCAAATTCGGCGTTGATGTTGAACAGCATCTTCATGTCGGCCCGGCCCAACTGGCGGCGCAGCCGCGCGGCCGAGGCGCCATCCGGGCACCACAGGCCCATGTCGGAGGCGAACAGGCCGGTCATGATCTCGCGGATGAAGCGGGCGCCGGTGGCCACGCCGATCGCCACGCTGGCCACCGGATCCCACAGATAGTTGACGCCGAAGGGGCAGGTGAGTTCGGCCCTGGCGGCGGTGACGATGGCGGTCATCGCGGCGATACTTTCGGGGGTGGCCTTCAGCAGGTATGGGCGATCGTTTTCGTTTCCGAACATGATGGCATCCACGCCACCCTGCTGCAGCGCCCTGATATCGGCCAGAACATCCTCGATCAGCCGATCCATGCCGCCATCGGCATCATAATTGGGGCTGCCGGGCAGGGCGCCGATATGGGCCATGCCGATAACCGCCTTGCGCTTGTCGCCCAGAAAGTCGAAAATCATAGGGGGAATCCTCTGCTTGGGGCGCGGTGGCCAGCATGGCCGGCGCATCCGGACAGGAGACGTGTCTACAACAAGTCAAAAACGAACACAATCTAACAAATAATGTTGCACATCACTCGTAAGGTGATCACAATCCGCTCGATCCGCCCTCTTGATGCACAGGTGCCTGCCATGATCCCCCATGCCCTTGAACCCCAGGATTTTGCCGGAAAGCGCGCGTTGATCACCGGCGGGGCCACCGGCATTGGCCTGGCCGCTGCCCGCGCGCTGGCTCGCCGCGGCGCGCAGGTGGCGATTGCCGATATCGATGCCGGGGCTGCTGCTGCCGCTGCGGCCGAACTGGGCAGCAGCGCGCTGGCCGTGGCGATGGACGTGCGCGAACGCGCAAGCGTGGAAGCCGGCTTTGCCGCCGCGCTGGCAGGGCTGGGTGGTTGCGACATGCTCGTGGCCAATGCCGGCGTTTCCACCATGCAGCACGCGCTGGAGCTGACCGATGCGGAATGGGATTTCAACTTCGCCGTCAACACCCGCGGCGTGTTCCTGACGAACCAGATTGCCGCGCGCCATTTCCGGGCCGCGGGCGGCGGGGTCATCGTCAACACCGCATCGCTGGCGGCCAAGGTGGGAGCGCCTCTGCTGGCCCATTATTCCGCCAGCAAATTCGCGGTGCTGGGCTGGACGCAGGCGCTGGCCCGCGAACTGGCGCCGGCCGGCATCCGGGTGAATGCGGTGTGCCCGGGCTTTGTGAACACCGGCATGCAAACCCGCGAAGTGGCCTGGGAAGCCGAGCTGCGCGGGCTGAGCGCGGAGCGGGTGCTGGCCGAATATGTGGCGCAAACCCCGCTGGGCCGGCTGGAAACGCCCGAGGATGTGGCTGATGTCATTGTGTTCCTCTGTTCGCCGGCGGCCCGCTTCATGACCGGGCAGGGGGTGAATGTGACGGGCGGCGTCTATATGGGCTGAACGGCGGGGGCGATCACCCGGCCGGCGCGCAGCACCAGCCGCGCCGGCGGCGGATCGGCCACGGCTTCGGGAATATCGGTGGCGGGCAGGGCGATGAGGTCTGCCGGCATGCCCGGGCTCAGCGCTACCGGTGGCAGGCCCAGCGCCGCGCGCGCCTCGTTGCTGGCCAGGCCATAGGCGGCCACCAGCCCCTCGTCCTCGCGCCAGTCCGCCAGATAGCCGATCAGGCTGGCGCGGCGCAGCATGTCGCCATCGCCATAGGGCGACCAAGCGTCGCGCACATTGTCGCTGCCGGCAAACACGCGCACGCCGGCATCCATCAACAGGGCCAGCGGCGGCATCGCATCGGCGCCGGGGCCGTTGGTAAGGATGGCCACGCCCGCCTCGGCCAAGGCGTCGGCCGTGGCGGCGGCTTCCTCGGGCGCCAGCATGCCCAGCGCGAAGGCATGGCTGACCGCCACCTGCCCGGCCATGCCGCGCGCCCGGGTGTGGGCGGCAATGCGCCGCAGCTCGAAAGCGCCCAGCGTGCCGGGATCGTGCAGGTGGATATCCACCCGCCGCCCGTGCTTTTCCGCCAGGCCAAACACCGTGCCCAGATGGGCCTCGATATCGCCATCGATGCCGGCCGGATCGAGGCCGCCCACCACCTCCACCCCCAGCGCCAGCGCCTGATCCATCAACGCGGGCACCCGGCCGCTGAGGCCCCCTTGCGGAAAGGCGACGAGCTGGATGTCGATCCGCCCGGCCAGTTCCTCGCGCAGGGCCAGCAGCGCCTCGACATGGGCCAGCCCCACCGCTTCATCCACATCGACATGCGAGCGCAGCGCGGTCACGCCCCAGGCCAGCGAGCGTTCGGCCAGATGGCGGGCCCGCGCGGCCAGCGGCAGCGGCACCAGGCTGCGCTCCTGCGCTTCGGCGGCGATGCGCGCGGCAATGCTGGCGCCCGGCACATGGCTGCGCCAGGGCGCGCCAAGGAAGGTCTTGTCGAGGTGGATATGGCCGTTGACGAGGCTGGGCAGCAGCAGCCACCCGCCCAGATCCCGCAGCGGGCCGGCCGGCGGCGCCTCTTCGGATGGCGTGATGGCGGCGATGCGGCCATTGGCCAGCGCCACATCGAACAGCCCCTGCCATTCCGGCAGGCGGCAGTGGCGCAAGGTCAGCTCGGGCGGCATCAGCGTGGGGGCGGTGTCAGTCAAGCAAACCCATCCGTTTGGCAGCAGCGTTGAGATAGAGCCGGTCGCCGGTGCGATCATATTCCTGAAAGGCGGTGAACACCACGCTGGGGTGGTGTTCCTCGTCATCGCCCCAGGGGTCGCAGGCAAGGGCGGCGGCGGCAAGGGCGGCGCGCGGCGGGGCAGGGGCAGCGCGCAAGGCGGCCAGTTCCTCGGCCGGGGGCAGGGCGGGCATGCCGGTCTTGGGGTAGACCGCCAGCACCGCCTGCCAGAAGAAACGGGCCAGATCAGCCGGCGCATCCAGCCACTGGCCCACCACCCGCACCCACCAGCCGCCGGTCATCGCATGCACCGCTTCCAGCGATCCGGGCGCCGCGGCAAACAGCGCCAGCCCTGCCGCGCCCACCGCATCCAGCGTTTCGGGCGCGGGCGACAGGCGGCCCAGCAGCGGGGCAAAGGCATCCATGCCGCCCACCCCGCGCATCCAGTGCCACAGCGGCGCGGTGGCGGGGATGTCGATCGCGCTGAAGGCGGGGCTCTGGCGCATGAAATCGAGCAGCTGGGCGGGGCTTTCCTGGCCCTGGGGGCCTTGCGGCTCGTTGCGCAGGGGCAGTTCGGTGGTGGCCCAGAAGCCCAGTGCGATGGCGATTTCGTCCGCATCCGAACGCAATATGCCAAAGGCCAGGCGCATCAGCGGGTGGAAGGCGCTGCTGCCGGCGGCCTGCATCAGCCGCGGCAGATAGGCGCGCACGGCGCCTTCCGGGCCCAGCCGCGCCACCTCGCCGGCAAAGAAGCGGCGATAGTCGGCCTCGCGCCGGCGATCGCCCAGCCCTTCCTGCCAGTCTGCCGGCGTGAACGGGGCGAGCGGCCGGGGCATGGCGGGCTGGCGGCGTATCTGCCTGTAAAGCGTTGCATATTCTTCCAGCCGCTGGGACGATGCGCCCAGCTGCGCGAGAATCGGCAGCAGCATGGGCAAATGGTTGGCCAGCTCTGCGGGATATTCGGCGCTGTCCTCGCGGTAATGGGCGATGAGGCGCGCGGCGGTGCGGCGGGCCTCTTCGGTTTCGGCGGCAGACAGGTTTTGCGGCGTGTAGGGCATAGAATGGGGATCCGCCCGTTGATAGGGAAGGACAGGGAATGCGCACATAGTAATGTTTGTTTGAAGTTTGACAATGTGCATTATTGTCCGATATCAATCGCAATCGAAAACAGCTTCCTCCCGCTCAAGGTGCCGCTTGCTGCCTATGTTGCTGCCCATGCCTTCTTTTCCTGGCCCACGCGCATGGTTGCAGGCGGCCGCGCTGTTGCTGGCCGGCTGCCATCCCGCCCCGTCGGAGCCGCCCCATGCGCCAGAGCCGCGCGCGGCCGGCCCGGCGCGCTGCGCGGCGAACCGGGCGGCGGGTCCAATCACTTTCCTCACCTCGGCGGTGTTCTTGCCCACCACCGGCATTCTCGATGTAGTGGCGGCGCAAAGGCTGGGCTATTTCGATGCGCTGTGCCTGGATGTGCGCATTCGCCCGGGCGGCAGCAACGCCCAGCTGGTGAGCGCCGGCACCGCCCAGATCGCCGGCCTTGGCGATGCCGCCAGCGCGCTGCTGGCGATGGACCGGGGCGCCAACCTCACCGGCATTGCCACCTATGGCAACATCAGCGCGGTGGAGCTGGTGGCGCTGAGGGATGCGCCAGAGGGCAGCGCGCCGATCCGCCAGCTGGCCGATCTGAAGGGCCGCATCGTGGGCTACAAGGTGGCGGTGGCGCCGCAGGTGATCGCCATGCTGATCCGCGCGGGCGTGTCGCCCGATGCGGTGAAATTCGTCTCGGTGCCGTTCAACCCGGAGATCCTCGCCAAGGGGCAGGTGGCCGCGATGATCGGCTATGCCTCGAACGAGCCGCGCGCGCTGGAGGCAGGCGGTTATGCCCTCAGCGAATGGAACCCGGAGCGCTTTGGCGTGCATTCCACCTTCAACGTGCTGGTGGCCAACCGCGATTTTGCCGCCGCGCACCCGCAGGCGGTGGCTGATTTCCTACGCGCCAGCCTGCGCGCGCTGGCCTGGGTGCGCGCATCGGACGCGCATCTGGATACAGCGCTGGGCTTCGAGCGCGATCGCTCGCCGGCCGGTTTCGACCTCGCCCGCGCCCGCGCCCGCTGGCGCTATGAGGAGCAGATGATCGCCGCCAGCCAGCCTGCCGGCAGCGTGCCGGGCGAAAATGTGCCGGCCGGCTGGCAGGCCGATGCGCGCCTCCTGGCTGATGCCCGGCTGACCCATGGGCCAGCGCCCGCCCGGCCTTTCGACAACCGCTTCATCCAAGCCATCTACAAGGGGACGCAATTGCTATGGCCAGCACCATGAAGGCCTGGGTGCAGACAGGTTTCGGCGGACCCGAAACGCGCGTGTTGCAAGAGGTGCCCGTGCCCCGGCCGGGCGCTGGCGAAGTGCTGGTGAAGGTGGCCTTTTGCGCGCTGAACCGGCTGGATATCCTGCAGCGCCGGGCGCGGCTGATCCCGGTGATGGCGCCGCCCCATATCGCCGGCATGGATTTTGCCGGCGAGGTGGTGGCCGCGGCCGGGCCTGAAGGGGCAGCGCTGGTGGGCCGGCAGGTGGTGGTCGACCCGGTCGTCACCTGCGGCGTGTGCGACAGGTGCCGGGCGGGGCTGGCGGTCTATTGCCGGCAGTTTCGCACCTGCGGCTCCAGCCGGGCGGGCGGGCTGGCGGAATATGTGGCGGTGCCGGCGGCCAATTGCATCGTGGTGGATGGGGCGGCGGCCCGGCTGGCGGAGCTGGCCTGCGTGCCGGTGGCCTCGGTCACGGCCTGGCACGGGCTGCTGGGGGCGGGCGGCCTGCAGCCGGGCGAGACGGTGGTGGTGCCCGGCGCCGGATCGGGGCTGGGCATTGCCGGCATCCAGATCGCCCGCGCGCGCGGCTGCCGGGTGATCACCACCGTTGCCGGCCCTGCCAAGCTGGCGCAGGCCGCGGCGCTGGGCGCCGATCTGGTGATCGACCGGCTGGCCGAGGATTGGGTGAGCGCGGTGCAGGGCTTCACCGATGGCGCTGGCGCCGATCTGGTGTGGGATCATATCGGCGGGCCGTTTTTGCAGCAGGCGATCGATGCCTGCCGGGTGAACGGGCGCATTGTCATGTCGGGCACCACGGCGGGCAACCAGTCCACCATCACCAACACCAGCCTGTTCCACTGGGGCAAGGCGATCATCGGCCATGGCGGCTACACGCCGGCCGAAATGCGCGCTACGGTGGCCGCTTATGCCAGTGGCGGGATGCGCGTGGTGATCGACAGCGAATGGGCCTTCGCCGACCTGCCCGCGGCCGAGCAGCGGCTGGAATCGGGCGATTTCTTCGGCAAGGTGCTGGTGTGTCTCTAGGCGGCGTGCCGGCGATCGCCGTATCGGGGCTGGCCAAGAGCTATCGGCGCGAGGGCGTGCCGGTGCCGGCGCTGGCGCCCACCGATCTGGTGGTGGAGGAGGGGCGGTTTGTCACCCTGTTCGGGCCGTCGGGCTGCGGCAAATCCACCCTGCTGCGGCTGGTGGCGGGGCTGGAAGTGCCCGATGCCGGCGAGGTGCGCCTGTTTGGCCGCAGCCCTGCCGAAACCGCCCGCGCCAAGGCGCTGAGCTGGGCGCCGCAATCGCCCGCGCTGCTGCCCTGGCTGACGATCCGCCAGAACCTGGCCCTGCCCCAGCGCCTCAACCGCCGCGCCGATCGCCACCCGGATCCGGCCCGCCAGCCCCGCCCGGTGGAAGAGGTGCTGGAGGAAGTGGGCCTGGCCGCCTTTGCCGATGCCCGCCCGGCGCAGCTTTCGGGCGGCATGCGCCAGCGGGCGGCGCTGGCCCGCGCCTTTGTGGTGGGCGCGCCGCTAATGTTCA
>DASRYE010000113.1:0-21119 GCA_035653915.1 Novosphingobium sp.
CGCTGCCCGGCCCGATCCGCGCGCGCTGGCGCTGCTGCAGGCCATCGCCACCGCCCAGGCCGAGGCGATCAAGCAATCACGCTGGGTGGGCGGCCAGTTTGCCGAAGAGGCTCGCGCCATGCATTATGGCGAAAAGCCGGCCGAGATGGTGCACGGCCAGGCCACCCGCGAGGAAGCCGAGGCGCTGCTGGAGGAAGGCGTGGAGATTGCCCCGCTGCTGGTGCCGGTGGCGCCGCCCGGCCAGGTGAACTGAGCGGCGCGGCGATCTGCGGCATGGCCGGCCAGCCCCTTGCGCGGGATTGCTTTTGTGGCAACCCTTGCCTATGAGCAGCGCTCTGGCCGCGCCCGTAGCTCAGCAGGATAGAGCACCAGATTCCTAATCTGGGGGCCACAGGTTCGAATCCTGTCGGGCGCACCAGTTTCCCAACATCGTAGTCCCGGCGGTGGTCAGCGGTACAAAAGCGGGATTGGCGTAGGGATTTCGGCCTAAGATAGGGCGACCCGTCGTGCCCGCCGGGATCGCCGAATGCCGACTCCTTCCAAGAGCCGACATCTGCTCGTTCGCACGCTTGGAAACGTTGCGTTGCACGGGCAAGGTTGGCCGTTAGACGATTGACGCCTCTCCGCGCGCGACCGAAGCGACCTGCACTTTGTTCAGGCGTGAGATGACGTGGAAAATTGGGCTGTTGATCGTCTGGGCTTGGTCGACTGCTGCCGGTTCCAGCCCCGCCCGACCTGTCGCCCTGACTGCCGCGTGCCTACAAATACGACATTCAGAGCGTCTAGCTGCGTCTTCGGAGCCGGTCGTAGGTTCAGGTGATCAAAATCGGCAACGAATGGCCCGTCTCAGGGCTGCTGCGATCACGCTAGTCGGCGATTGAGTACGGGGAATGGACCTTGGAACTCTCGATGTTCGCGCCCATCACAGCGGTCTCAGCGCCATAGGGCGGGCTAATCAAGAGCCGCACGGCCGCTCCCGTAAGCACCATCTCTACCTTGCCATTCAGGATTTGTCTGGGCGTCGCGATACTCTTTCGCGGCTGCAGGATGCGGCGGTATGAACAAGTGCTCCAAAATTTCGCGGGATGGCACTGTTCTGGCAGATATTTTGTAATAACTGATGATATTTTCTTCGCTGTATTCATCTATCTGAAGGGATTGAACGTCGTTGATCGCCACTCTTTTTTATATGTTAAATTGATATATGGCGAGAACGGACAGACTGTCCTCCAGAGATATGCTTGTTAGCATGTCGTCGTGAAAGGGGGGTAAGACATCATGTTTAGGTAACAAGAAAGAATAATGTCTGCTCCATAAACTGGCATTCCGAGCGGATCGAGGGCCTGCCGATACGGGAATACGGGCCGCCGAAATCCGCTGACAACACGTCCAGCGCTTCATCAACAATGGCCCGGATCGCGCGGAGGGGATGGTTGGCCGGTACCCGGGCCTCACAGCTCACGTAAGAAAACAGCCCCTCGCTCCGCTCGTCCTCACCCCGTATCCCGATCCCTTCAGCCGCACGCTACGCCATCCTGGAATCAGCAATGGCGCCCGCCTGGTGCGGGAACTCGACACCTTGGTGCGCCGGTCCGTTCGGTGGCGCTTATGGCCAATTTGGCTTGATGCTATGATGCTGGAAAACTGCACCCGGCTAGCTTTCCTTCGAGCCCAGTGACGTGCCGACTATGTAGGGATAGCGGCGCATAATCACTGAGAGCCCGAAGGGTCAAAAAGGGGGCAGTCCAATGTCAGTGCGTTCATTCCTCGACAATCGCCGGTTTGCTTCCTTCCGCGTCGATCTTCTGTGCGGAACGCTGATCGCCGGGGGGCTGTCCCTCTCAACGCCTGTGCTGGCACAGACTGCTGGCGCGGCAAGTGCGGGCGAACCTGTGCAGGAAGTTGTGGTGACAGGTTCGCGCCGCAGCGACACGACTGCGCTGACCAGCCTGACGCCGGTCGATGTGGTTTCTTCTGACCAGCTTCGGCAGAGCGGCGGTGCCAATCTGAGCAAGCTGTTGCAGACCGACGTACCTTCGTTCCACTTCACGCAGGATAATCCTTCGACCTCGGTGCAATATGCCGTCAAGGGTGCGTCGCTGCACGGCCTTGGTCCTGATGAGACGCTGGTGCTGGTGAACGGCATCCGCCAGCATCTCAATTCCCAGTTGAACACCGGCTATCTGGGCTATGGCCGTGGTACGCAGGTGGTGGATATCGATGTCATTCCAGCCGATTCCATCGGCCGGGTCGAAGTTTTGGAAGATGGCGCATCGGCGCAATACGGTTCTGATGCGATCGCCGGGGTGGTCAACATCATCCTGAAAAAAGAAGACAGGCTGACTGTCAGCTCTCAGGTTGGTGGCTATACGGCATTGGGCCAGGGGCTGCAGGACAAGAGTTCGATTTCCTGGGGCAAGACATTTTCCAACGGCGGCTTCCTGCATGCCACTGGCGAGTTCATGGTGTCCAACCCCATCGACATCGCGATCAACGATACCCGGCAATATTACTTCACGGGCGATTCACGGGAATCGACCGTGAACCGCCACTGGTTTTATGGCAGCGGCAGTTATCGGAAGTTCGGCACGATGCTGAACGGAGAGATGCCGATCAGCGATGCCCTGACCGTATTTGGCTATGCCAATGGTGGCTATCGCCAGAATTATGGTTTTGCGAACTTCCGTCGCCCCAATGACGATGGCAACGTCCGCGCGATCTACCCCGACGGTTTTCAGCCGATCCAGCGCGTGCGTTCCACCGATTATGACGCGGCGCTTGGGCTTCGGCACGAAGGCGGCGCCCTTGGAACGGTCAGCCTTGCGACATCTATCGGTTCAAGCCGTGCATCGATCTACACCTACAATACCGTCAATGCCAGCCTTGGCACCGCCAGCGGCACGCAGGGTTCATCTGGCATCACCTATAACCGTGATCTGAACGTCACGCTGGATCAGGTGAAATCGATCGATGTCGGGCTTGGCGGCCCGCTGACGATCGCTTCCGGGGCGGCCTACCGGCATGAACGGTATCAGATCGTGGCAGGTGATGCCTTCACATGGGTCAATGGCGGGGCGTTGATCCTTGATGGGCCGAACAAGGGCAAGCAGGCGGCTCTGGGGTCGCAGGGGGCGTCGGGCTTCCAACCGGCGGATGCGGGCGTCTGGACGCGTGACGTCGTGGGCGTTTATGCCGATGTGAGCGTCAAACCGACCAGGCGACTGGACGTCGATCTGGCGGGCCGGGCCGACCATTATTCCGACTTTGGCTGGACGACCAATGGCAAGGTATCGGCCCGCTTCGCCGTGACGCCGTGGCTGGCCTTACGCGGTTCGGCCAGCACCGGCTATCGCGCTCCATCGATTTCACAGCTCTACTACACCCGGACCAGCGGAATTTTCATCAACAACATTCAGTATTTGCAACGTATTCTGCCGGCCAACAGTGCCGCGGCCATGGCGCTGGGCGCAACACCGCTGAAGCCGGAGGAATCGACGAACCTGACCGCTGGCCTGGTGTTGACGCCATCAAGGCACACCACCATCACGGCGGATTATTACCATATTGACATCAACAACCGTATCGTCCTGACCGGAACGCTGCAGGGTACGATTGTGTCGAACATTTTGGCCTCGGCAGGCTTTTCCCAGTTGCAGGGCGCACAGTTCTTCACAAACGGGGTGGATACCACGACCCAGGGGCTGGATGTTCTTGCCCGGCAGGACATGAAGGTCGCCGGGGGCAAGCTGGCGCTGTCACTGGGCTTTAACTGGACGAAAACCAGCCTGCGCCGGGTGGAAGCAACGCCTTCGCAACTGGCCAGCGCCAGCATCGTGCTGATCGATCGCCAGCAACTGGGTTTCATCACCAGCGGTTCGCCCAATACCAAGCTGATCATGTCGGGCACCTACACCCGCGGCAATCTGGGCTTCACGGCGACAGGAACGCGCTATGGAACCTATGCCTATATCAATCAGACCACACCTTCGCTGGACCAGACCTTCTCACCGCAATGGGTGTTTGGGGTCAGCGCGAAATGGCAGGTTTCGCCTGCCATCCGGCTGGATGTGGGGGCGGACAATGTCTTCAACAGCAAGCCGGACCAGCAAATCGCGGGCGCCCGCAACCCAACGGTTTCGCTTTATTCCAGCCTGTCACCAGTGGGGGCCTACGGCCAGTTCACCTACGGCCGCCTGACCTTCACCTATTGATGAACTCCATATAAATTCAAGGATTACAGATAAAATGGGACGCCTTATCGATATTTCGTGGCCCAGTGTCGGCATCACCGTCGTGGCCGAACTTGCCGACGAGCTGAACCCGGAAATGTGCGAGGAATTCTGGCGCTGCCTGCCTTTCAAGGTGCTTCAGGCGCATCCGGTCGTCTCGGGTGAATCGCTGTATGCCTGGGCGCCGGTCGTCAGCAGCGCGCCGGTGCATGTGAAGGAACGCATCATCGACTGCCCCGTCGGCCGCTTGCGGTTTTCGCAATCCACCGGCAACAAATTCTCTATCCAGTATGGCAAGGGGCTGGAGCCGCTCTATCAGCCAGTGCTGGGCATGGTGTTGCCGGAATATCTGCACCTGCTGCCCAAGGTCGGCAAGGAAGTGTGGGAAAGCATCTTCTGGCGCAAGGACGAAATCTTCGTCCATGTCGCGCCGCACGAAGCTGGCGTCGTCACCCGTGAAGGCAGCGAACGCGACGATTATCCCACCGAACTGATGCGGGCCTTCATCGATGAAGCCAATCGCATTCAGGAGATCGAGCCCGAAGATCTGCGGGCCATCCGCTTGGGGCAGGTGAAGGGCACGGGCACGTTCGGCCAATATTTCTCTGCCTGGGATTTCGCCCAGAACATGCTGCGCGATTACATCAACTACACGATGTATGTGATGCTGCGACTGGCCGACAAGCAAAGTCCGCAGATCATCAGCCAGACGATCGACGAAATCGATCCACCCTACACAACCTATCTTGGCCATTCCGGGCTGGTGCAACTGGAAGCATTCGCGATCCAGATGCGTGATGCGGTGCGCGAAGCGAAAGATGCCGAGGAGGTCAAGCTGATCCTGAGCGCCTTCCTGCGCTATGGCAACCGGCTTGTCGCCTGGGCCTACCACTATTTCCCTTGGCACATCGGCCTGTTCTACAACCGCCCCCATGACGGGCAGGAATTGCCCGGCCGTTTCCTGCAGGCGCCGATCGAGCCCTGACCGTGCGCGGCAATCTTTTTGCCGACAATGGAGTTCCCATCAATGGCTGAATTTGACCTCGTTCTACATGGAACGATCGTGTCTGCCCAGGCTGTGCGGTCCGATGGCTGGATCGCGGTCAAGGGGGAGAAGGTTGCCGCGCGTGGCACGGGCACGCCTCCCTCCGCACTGCATGTCGTGGATGCGGGCGATGGCTGGATCATGCCCGGAGTCATCGATGGGCAAGTCCATTCAGGCAGCCAGGCCGGGCAGGAAGGGCTGGGATGGGCTTCTCGCGCTGCGGCCGCCGGCGGCGTTACGGTGATGGTCGACATGCCCTATGACGATCCCGAGCCGGTCGCCTCTGCCCCGCAACTGGCCGCCAAGATTGCCGAGGTGGAACGGGACTGCCACGTTGATGTCGCCCTGTTCGCCACCGTCAATCGCCTGCACGGGATGGATGTGATCCCTGATCTGATCGCCGGGGGGGCCTGCGCATTCAAATTTTCCACATTCGAAGCATCGCCCAATCGCTTCCCCCGCGTGGAGGAGGATGATCTGTACGAAGCCTTCCGCCGCATCGCCCCATCCGGGCTGGCCTGCGGGGTGCACAACCAGATGCAGGATATCACGCGGCGCAACATCGCCCAGCTTCAGGAAGCGGGGGAGACTGGTTACGATGCCTTTTACCGGGCCCATCCGCCGCTGGTTGAAAACCTGGCCGATGTGCTGATCTATGAAATCGGCCACGAAACCGGTGCCCGGGCGCATGTCGTCCATGCCTCTACCGACCGCTCGTTTGAAATTTTCAAGATGTTCGAGGCGGCGGGCAGCCCTGTCAGCATAGAAACCTGCGTGCAATATCTGATGTTGAATCAGGAAGATGATGCGGAACGGCTGGGCGCGAAGATCAAGCATTATCCGCCCATCCGCCCCCGCGCCGATGTAGCGGCCCTGTGGCGCCACATTGCGCGCGGTGACTGCACCTTTGTGTCATCAGATCATGTGAGTTGGGGGCTGGAGCGCAAGGGCCATCCCGACATTTTCCGCAACAGTTCGGGCGGGCCGGGTCTGGAAACCCTGTTGCCCGCGTTCTGGACCGGGTGCCGTCAGCACAATTTGCCGTTGACCACCGTGGTGCAGCAGCTTTGCACCGGCCCGGCCCGCCATTTCCTGCTCGATGACCGCAAGGGTTCGCTGGAAGTCGGGATGGATGCCGATATCGTGGTACTGGCAAGGGACGGTACACCCTTTGACCCTGCCAGCAGCCTGTCCGCTGTAACATGGAGTTCGTTCGAAGGTATGGAGTTCGATGTCCGCGTGGTGGCTACATGGTGCCGTGGCACATTGGTCTATGATGACGGTGCCATCCGTAATCAGGCGGGTTTTGGCCGCTTTCTGCGCCCTCGCAAGACAGGTGCGGCGGCATGATGCCTGAACCGGATATCAACCGCGCCTGGGCCAGAATAGAGGCTCTGGCAGCCATGACCCGGCCCGACATGCCGTGGACGCGCCGTGCATTTTCCCCCCTGTTCGATCAGAGCCGCAGCTGGCTGCGCGCCGAATTCGAAAAGGCGGGGCTGGAAACCCATGTCGATGCGGCAGGCAATCTGATCGGCACGCGGCCCGGCAAGGTGGCCGGCGCGCGGCCGCTGATAACCGGTTCGCATTGCGACACGGTGGTTGGCGGCGGCCGGTTCGACGGCATACTGGGCGTGCTGGCAGGGATCGAAGTGGCGGCGACGCTGCACGACCATGGCGTGGAACTGGATCACCCGTTTCAGGTGATCGATTTCCTGTCGGAGGAGCCCAGCGACTACGGTATTTCCTGCGTGGGCAGCCGGGGCTTCGCCGGAACGCTGACCGCGCCGATGTTGGCCTCCACCAATGAGGAAGGCGAGACGCTGGCCCAGGCCATGCGCCGGATCGGCGCCGACCCCGATGCGCTTGCGGTGCCTCTCAACGGCCCGGGCAGTGTTGCGGCCTTTGTGGAATTGCATATCGAACAGGGGCCGGTCCTTGAAAATACCGGTATCCCGATTGGCATCGTCACGGGCATAGTCGGCATCCGGCGGCAGCGCATCGTGGTCAACGGGCAGGCAGATCATGCCGGCACAACGCCTATGGACATCCGCCATGATGCCTTGGCCGGTGCCGCGCGGATTGTAACGGCGGTGAATGAGCTGGCCAGCAGGATGAGCGGAGCGCCGCATTATGTGGTTGCCACCATTGGCCGCATTCTGATGACGCCGAACGTGCCCAATGCCGTACCCGCGCAAGTGGAAATGGTGCTGGAAATGCGCAGCGATGCCGAAGAGGTTCTGGCCGGTTTTTCCGATCTGGCCCTTGGCAGCGTGGGTGAAGCGCTGGCCGATTTGCGTGTTTCGGTCGAAGTGAGCGAACTCAGCCGGTCCCAGCCGGTTGCATGCACGCCTGCAATCGCCGATGTGATCGAAGCTGCGGCAGGGAAACTGGGATACCCCACGATGCGCCTGCCCAGTGGAGCCGGGCATGATGCCGCTTATGTAGCGGCCAGCGGCCTTATGGGCATGTTGTTCGTACCCTGCCTTGGCGGGCGCAGCCACTGCCCTGAAGAATGGATTGAGCCGCAACAAATGCTCGACGGCATTCGCGTGTTGCAGCAAACTCTGCTGATGCTGGACGATACCCTTGAAGTCTAGAGCGTTCTTCCTCATCCTTGGCACGTGGTTGATCTCGCTTGCGGTGGCAGCCCCGGCCAGCGCGGGGCCCCTGCCTTTGGTCGCAGACAGGGCGCTGACATTTTGTGCCGATCTGCAAAATCCGCCGACCGGATCCCTGAAAGCCGACGGCCACACCCCAGAGGGAGTGGGTGTCGATCTGATGAATGCCATGGCCGGAAAGCTTGGCCTTGGTGTGTCGATCCTGAATTACCGTGCATCGGGCGTTTTTGCGGCACTGGATACTGGCAAGTGTGATGCGATCATGGCCAGTCTTTCGCGATCGCCGGAACGCATGAAGCGGTATGATTTCGTCGATTATTTCCGCATTTCGTCGGGTTTCCTGGTGGCCAAGGGGCATGCCGGGCGCCTGAAATCCCATAATGATCTGGCGGGAAAACGGATTGCCGTCTTGCTGGGCAGCCGCAATGAGGCCTGGCTGCACGAGGAGGACGACACATTCGCCGCGCAAGGCCTGCCGCGCATGACGATCGTGAATCTGGGCACCAATGTGGCAGCCTTTCAGGATCTGGCGCTGGGCCGGGTTGATGCGCTGCTTTCAGACAGCATCATCATCAACTACTACCTGTCGCACAACGCCGGGCGCTTTGAGATAGCGCCCCTGCCGGCACGTGCAGGCACCACCTTGGCCATCGCTGTGCCCAAAGCCCATCCAGAGGTTGCCCATGCCCTGCGGGGCGCGCTGGATGCTCTGGTGGAAGAAAAGACGGTCGACAGGATCGCGCACCATTGGGGTATCGAAAACGGTGTGGTGCCCTGCAGCACGCAGGCACCATGCAGCAGGGAGCCGGTCGGTCCGGCATCCGTCAGCCATGTGCCGCCGGTGCATTTCGACCTTGGCTTCTTTCTGCATTTCGTGCTGCATCCGCCCCCGGTGATCCTGAGCGGTATTCTGGTGACGCTGGGCGTGGCAATGGCGGCGCAGATTCTTGGCACCGTTCTGGGTCTGGGCCTGGCCTTGCTGGCGCTTGGCCGATCGAAAGCGATGCGCGTGGCCACCGATCTTTACATATGGGCATTTCGCAGCGTGCCTGTGCTTGTCCAGTTGGTCATTGTCTATTTTGGTTTGCCTTATCTGGTCGGTTTTGATCTGTTTCCTGCATCGATGGGGTTTGGCGTGTTTGCCCTGCCTGGCGCCTTGGTAGCCGGTACGCTGACCTTTGGCGTGCACGAGGCCGCCATGATGAGCGAGATCATCCGCGTGGCGATACAGGCCATCGATTCCGGCCAGACAGAGGTGGCGCGATCGCTGGGCATGTGGCCAGGCCTGACGCTGCGGCGGATCATTCTGCCACAGGCGGCACGCATCGTGCTGCCACCACTGGGCAACCAGTTCAGCAACATGATCAAGACCACATCGCTGCTCAGCGTGATCGGTGTGGGCGAATTGTTTCGCGTGGCAGAGGACGTGCAGGCAGCGACACTGATGACGTTCGAGGTTTATCTGGGGATTTCGGTCTATTACCTTGCGCTGATCGCGGTGACGACACTGATGCAACGCTGGATTGAACGCCGATTGGCACCGCGCCCGCGCCGAGCCCCCATGGCACAGGAGATTACGCAATGACAGGGCAAACCCCCGCGCTGGAGTTTCGCCAGGTCAGCAAGGCCTTCCATTTTACGCGGGTGTTGGGGGGGGTAAAGCTGTGCGTTTCAGCGGGCGAGATCGTTGCGCTGATCGGACCTTCCGGTTCGGGAAAAACCACGCTGATGCGCTGCGCGGCCGGGCTGGCATCCATCGATACAGGTGCGATTCTGGTCGATGGCGTGCCGGTGGGCGAGAGCAAGCCGGGGGCAGGGCGGCAGCCGTCGATCGGCATGGTGTTCCAGAAATTCCACCTGTTTCCTCATCTCACCACGCTGGAAAATATCATTGAGGCACCGGTGCGTGTGTTGCGGGTGAAAGCGGCCGACGCAAGGGCCGAAGCCATGGTGCTGCTGGAACGGATGGGGCTGGCCGACAGGGCGGATTACTATCCGGCCGAACTGTCCGGCGGGCAGCAACAGCGTGTGGCGATCGCTCGCGCTTTGGCGATGCACCCCAAGGTTCTGCTGTTCGATGAACCCACCAGCGCGCTTGATCCCGAAATGGTGAATGAAGTGGCTGGGGTGATTGCGGAGGTGGCTGCCACGGGCATTGCGGTGCTGCTGGTCACGCATGAAATGGCCTTCGTCCGCCGCGTGGCGCACAGCGTTGCCGTTATGGATGGCGGTTCGATCGTCGAAAGCGGGGCAACAGAAGAGGTTTTTGCAGCGCCCCGGCATGACCGTACGCGCCGGTTCCTGACAGCGATCGGCCTCACCTGAACGGCTCATCCGCTTCTTCGCCCCAGCGGGGGAACCCGGGCACGCTGATGTCGAACAGGTCAAGCGTCCTTGCCACCATATGGTCAACCATGTCGCCGATCGAGGCCGGTCTCTGATAGAAGGCAGGCACTGGTGGCATGATGATGCCGCCCGCTTCCGTCACCGCCGCCATGTTGCGGATATGGCCAATGTGCAGCGGGGCCTCGCGCACCATCAGCACCAGCTTGCGTCGTTCTTTCAGCACCACATCGGCGGCGCGGGTCAGCAGGCCCGTGGTTACGCCGGTCGCGATTTCCGCCAGGGAACGGACCGAGCAGGGGGCGATGATCATGCCGCTGGTGCGAAACGAGCCGGAGGAAATCGCGGCGCCAAAATCGCCTATGCCATAGTTGTAATCGGCAAGGGCGAGAAGTTCCTGGCGACTTAGGTCGGTTTCGTAGGCCCGCGTGGCGTGGCCCGGGTTGGATACAACCAGGTGTGTTTCCACATCCAATGCCCGCAAGGTTTCAAGCAGCCGAATTCCGAGCACGATGCCGGTCGCGCCTGAAATTCCCACGATGATGCGGCGCGGTTCCTGCCCGGCGGTGTTCGTTCGGTTTTTGCTATGGATGGTTTCGCTCATAAGTGACTAGCGTCAGCCCTCGCCGGATGAAAGATATTGGCCATCGGCAGGGCCTACAAACGAAATGGTCTGCAGGATATATTGGCGGGTTGCACTGCTCAAGATAAACAAAAATCAGGAGTGATCAAGTTGATTGACCAAAATCAGCCGGAAACATCACAATCACCTGCAGGTCTTTTGAAGAAGATTGATCTTGAATGCGAAAAGGTCATCAAGGATGAGCCTGGTGAGCTTCGTGCAATAAGAACGGGCAGCCTTGAAAATCAGGCTGGATCTTATGGTCAATATTTCAGCACTATGGATATCGCTGCTGGAATGTTGCGCGATTATGCCGGATACACCATGTATCCGTTGGTGCGCATGGCGCGCGATCCGCAAGTGCCGGTGGAACATTTGCGCCGGATGATCGAGGAATTCGATCCGCCCTATACCAATTATCTGGGATACAGCGGGCTGACGACGCTCAGCCGGTTTGCCACGGCGGTCCGTTCCATCGCATCTGAGGCGAGCAAGGATGAGCTGGCGGAACTGTTCGGGGCGCTCAACCGGTATGCAAACCGTGTAAATGCCTGGTGTCACCATTACTTTCCCTGGGGGCTGGGCGATCAGTTCCGCTATGAAGGCGATGTGGAAGAGGTTCCGGCCGTGCCGGCCAGCGAAACCCTGCCCACTGCGGCCCAGGCGGACATTCTCCTGCGCTGGGAACCTATGGGTATCGAAGTGCGTGCGAAGCTGGCGCATGATTCCAACCCCGAACTATGCGCGGATTTTCAGGCTGCCCTGCCATTCACCGCATTGCAGGACCACGCGGTCGTAACGGGCAAATCCATGTATGCCTGGGCGCCGATGATGAGCACGGCGCCGGTGCGGGTGAAAGAGCAGATCAATCTGGCCCCGCTTGGCCGCTTGCGCTTTTCACAGGGCACGGGGCAGAAACTGGTTCTGCAATACGGCCCAACCACCGAAACGTTGCTGGCCCCCGTGCTCGGTCAGGTGGTGGGGGAGGATATTCCGCTGCTGGATGCGGTTGGTGATGCCGTCTGGGCAAGCACTTTTCACGATAAATCGCTGATCTGGATTACCGTTCGCGCGCTGTGATGTGCGTGCAAACAACAGGAAAGGGGACATGATGTCCACCAATGAAATCATGAAGGAACTGGTCCTTGATGGCCAGACGCTGACGCCCGACGACGTGGTGCGTGCCGCGCGGGGTGATGGCACCGGCGCCTGGCCCAAGGTGTCGCTGGGTGAAGACGCGCGGCGGATTACCGAAGAGGTGCGCGCCTATGTCGAAAAGAACTGGCTGACCGACGAAGCGCCGCCGATCTATGGCATCAACACCGGGCTTGGCCGCCTGCGCGATGTGCGGATCAGCGCTGCGGATTTTGAAAGCTATCAACGCCACATCATCGAATCCCATTCAGCCGGGATCGGCGAACCCATCACGGAAGAACAGGCCCGCGCGACCATGGTGCTGCGCGTCAATGCCCTGGCCAAGGGGTGTTCCGGGCTGCGCGTTGCCTGCCTTGACCGGTTGCTGGCCATGTTGAACGCGGGTATTCATCCGGTGATCCCGTCGCAAGGTTCTGTGGGGGCCAGTGGCGATTTGGCTCCGCTGGCGCATCTCGTTACGGTGATGGTCGGCCACCCCAAGGCAGAGGCGTTCTACAAGGGGCAGCGTATGGCCGCTGCCGATGCTTTCGCCGCTGCCGGTCTGCCCACCGATTTCGATCTGAAGCCCAAGGATGTGCTGGCCCTGATCAACGGTTCCACCGTGGCGCTGGGTATTTCGATCCTTGCGCTGGCCGATGCCAAGTTGCTGGCGAAGAACGCGGATATCGCGCTGGCTTTGTCGGTGGAAGCGATGCGCGGGGAACTCAACGCATTTGATGAGCGCATCCACCAGGTGCGTAACTGCCCCATGCAGGTGCTGGTTTCCGGCAATGTGCTGAAGGTGGTGTCTGAAAGCCAGTGGACCACGGAAGAGGCCCGCCAGGTGAAACTGCCTGACGAAGTGCGCCCCAATGATATCTATGTGCCGCGTGTCCAGGATCCCTATTCACTGCGTTGCGCCCCGCAGGTCCATGGTGCCGCGCGCGACGCCTTGCTCTATGCTGAAACGCTGCTGGGGCGCGAGGCGAATGCGGCCACCGACAACCCCCTGATCTTCCCCGACGGGAAGGGGGATTACGTGGTGCTGAGTGGCGGCAATTTCCATGGTGAGCCGATCGGATATGCTGCCGATCTTATCGCGCTGGCCGTTGCTGAGATCGGTGCGATTTCCGAACGGCGTTCCTATCGCCTGACCGATCCGACGATGAGCTATGGCCTGCCACTCAATCTGGTGGGCGGTATGCTGGGGCTCAACACCGGCTTTTCGCTGGTGCATTGCAGCGCGGCAGCGCTGGCGTCGGAAAACAAGGTGCTGTGCTTCCCTTCGGTGGCGGATTCGCTGCCCACCAAGGCCAACCAGGAAGACCATGTTTCCATGTGCACCTTTTCGGCGCGCAAGGCGGTGATGGTGGTGAAGAACACCTCCGCTATCCTTGCGGTGGAATTCCTTTGCGCGGCGCAGGGTATCGATCTGGCCTCCAAGACCCTTGGCGAACGCAAGATCGGCACCGGTTCAGCCGCAGCCAAGGGGCGCTTGCGCAATGACATCGATGCGACGGGTGAGGACCATTACCAGTCGAGCGATATGTATGTGGCCCAGGAACTCGTTCGCTCGGGCGCTTTGGTGGCGGCCGTGGAAACCGCGATCGGGGCTATCGGATGAGCCATCCTTTCCCGCCCTTGCCGGGCAAGAACGACACCCAGTCGATCCGCCCGTTCCTGCGCACGCTGGATGCAGGCGGCCAGCTTCTGGTGGCCAGGGAAAGCGTCGATCCGGTTCATGAACTGGCCGCGCGCCTTTCCGTTGCCGATGGCGAGGCAGCGGTGATCTTCGCCGATGTGGCGGGATCATCGCTGCCCGTGGTGGGCAATCTGCTAAGCAGCCGGGAACGCATCGGGCAGGCGATCGGTGTCGAGGCAACAGGCCTTACAGATGCCTTGCTGGATGCCATCGCGCGGCCTGTTGCGCCGGTGCAGGCCGACACGGCACCGGTGCAGGCGGTGGTTGAACGGGCAGCGCCCCTGGCTGGCCTTCCGGTGCCGACTTTCTTCGCACGGGAAGGTCGGCCCTATATCACCGCCGGGGTGATCGTGGCACGCGACCCGCGCACTGGAAGCGGCAACGCCTCTTTCGCGCGGATCGGCATTCTCGACGAGCATCGGGGCATGATCGGTATCGCCCCCAATCATCATCTGGCCCAATTCGCACGGGCGGCGGCGGCTCTTGGCCAAACGCTGGATATTGCGGTGGTGTTGGGGGCGCATCCGGCGATCCAGCTTGCCGCATGCCTCTATCTTGGCCTGGGTGAGGATGAGATGGAATGCGCCGGCCGTTTTCTGGGCGAGCCGGTACGGACCGTGCGCGCCAAAACGGTCGATCTGGATGTGCCGGCAGAGGCCGAGATCGTGCTGGAAGGGCGGATTGACCCCACCGACATGATCGATGAAGGGCTGATTTCCGAATACCATGGCATGTATGAAAATTACGGCGCCGGTTTGGGGGTGGACTTCACATGCATGACCCGACGGGAAGATGCCTTGTTTCAGGCGATCTTGCCGGGCTTTCACAAGGAACATATCTATCTTGGCGCGGTGCCGATCGCGGCCAGCCTGCGTGCGGCCATCGGGCGGGTGATCCCCAATGTCGGTGACGTTGCGGTGACAGAGGCCGGCGGGGGGCGCACAGACATCGTCATCCAGATCGATCAGCCCAAGCCTGGTCAGGCGCGGCGTGCGATGTTCGCGGCATGGGGTTCCGTTTCGATCGTCAAGCGGATCACCATTGTGGATGCGGATATCGATCCCTGGGATGTGCAGCAGGTGGAATGGGCCCGGTTGAGCCGCATGCGCAACGAGCGTGATATCGTGATTGTGCCGGGGGTTGGTGCGGATCGATCCGAGCCGATGGAGGCCGACGGCATGGTTGCCAAAATGGGCTTTGATGCAACGATGAAAGTGGGTGATCGCGGCCCTGGCATGGAAAGGGCCCTGCCGCCAGCCGTTGACATGGAACGGGCGCGTGCATGGATGCGTGCATTGCGGCATACGGTGTAGCAGAACCGACAAGGGTGGTTGCTCCCACCATTGGATGTGTCAGTATTATGACGGAGATGGTGCTCGGATGGGTCGTTCGAACGGGAACGCGCACTTTATCGGGTATCGCACATGCATCTGAAACGCTTGGCTTATTTCGTAGTGGCATCGCAGCAGCAGGGCGGACTTGCTGCCGCGGCGGCTGAGCTTGACATCACCCAGTCGACTCTGAGCGCTGCGCTGAAGGTTCTGGCCGAGGAGGTTGGCACACCGCTGTTCGAACATGTGCACCGGCGCATGCATCCCAGCAGGGCGGGGTTGTGGCTGTTCCGTTCTGCTTTGCCGATTCTGCATGCGGAAGAATTCGCGCGTTCATGGATTAGTGCCAGGGGGCCTGATACCCGGGTGACGCATCTTACCGTCGATGTGAAGCTAAGCTTCGCCTTGGGCCGCGTGTCAAAGGCAGTGGGATGCGGAATTCAGGCCTTTTCCCATACCCATCCGGATATTTTCGTGGAGCCACGGTTCGCGGATATGCGCGATGACGATGAGCTGGCCGCTGCGATGCCGGCGATTACCGCATATCGGCATGTGTCACTGGTGATCGATGCCGTGGCGAGCACGGTTTGCGATCTGGAGCCGGGCATAGAGCAGATGGAATTGCAGCGCGATCCCTGGGTGATCGTGCGCAAACATGGGGTTCAGGACTACGAAGGTGGCGACGAGCCCTTTATCGTTCCCGCGCTGGGCGAAGCCTTGCTGCGCCAACTGGGCGCCATTTCCGAAAGCAGGGCGGGCGCCCGCGTCCATCTGGCGGACGAACCTGCGGGGGCCTTGCCGCGCATGCTGCATGAACAGCCCTCTGCCAGTTTCCTGATGCCGCGCAGCATGGCCGCCGACAGGCTGGGGTTGCAGAACATCTCTATCCAGTCGATGGAACCGCCGGTGGACAGTCTGGTTGTGGCGCGTTTCCGCAAGGGTGATAACGTTGCGCGTTCCCTGGCGCTGGAAATCCGCAAACAGTTGGAGGCGCCGGAACGCAACCTGATCTTCCGCCCCGTTATCAGCCTGCGTCAGATGCGTTACCACCGGGCACTTTACGAAATGGGGAGTGTGACGGCTGCTGCGCGTCGGCTGCTTGTGGCTCAACCGGCGTTGACCGATCAACTGCGGAAGCTGGAACAGACTTTGGGGGCCGCGCTGTTCATCCGATCCCGACGCGGGCTGGATCCGACAGCCTCGGCAGTGCGTCTGCGTCAGGTCAGTTCTTTCGTGCAGGATCGCGTGCGGCGCATCGATATCGAAAGTACGAAATTCTTCGGCGGAGAAGCCAGTACATTGCGATTGGGCGTCATCCCAAGCGCGGGGCCTGGCAGCCTTTTGCTGCAAGGCCTGGCGCAGGCGATCGAGCAATGGCAGGCATGCTATCCGACCATGCGCCTGCAGCTTTTCGAAGCGCAAAGCGATCCGTTGCAGGCGATGGTGAAGGCCGGGACAGTCAGCTTCGCCGTGGTGGAACGCAGCATTCCCGATGTGGCACGCGTAAGGCTGACCAAGGCAGAACCGCTTGCGGTGGTTTTCGATCCCGGTGCATGCGTGCCGGCCAAAACAGAATTGTCGTTCGATGATATTGCCCATTTACCGCTGATCCTTCCCACCCGGCAAAGTGGATTGCGTCAGATCATCGAGGATGCTGCCTTAAGGGCAGGGGTGCGTTTTTCTCCCAAATTCGAAGTCAATTCCATGCCTCTGCTGCTGCAAATGCTGCGGGGGCGCGCCCTGTATACGATCATTCCCGTCAGCGCGGCCCGACGGGACATCAACGAAAAGATACTCGATTTTCTGCCGATTTCCGACAGGAACGTCGAAAGGGAATTTTTTGCCATCCATTCATCCGAACGAAATATGAATGCTTCAGAGCGTGATTTCATAAAAATACTTCAAATGGAACTTCGATCGGAAGAGATGAAATCATCGGACGGGATCAAGCCAATCAGGCAGGATATTCGCATGCATGCGATCAAGCCCGCTAATCAGGCAGCCTGGCGCTGAGTTTCCGTCGTTTTGGCGCTCCTTTGTGTCCGATACCTAAGAAGCAAGGCTCGGGCGATGGGAAATTGCCGCCAAGGGCGCAGGGCATGCATCCAGAGGCTGGCGGTAATGGGCAGTGCATGGCGGTATGCTGCGGTTCTAGCGTAGCAAAAGCGGCGCTTCATATGCACCGGATTCGTCCGGCTTGGGGCACCAGTTTCCCCTGCCATTGCGGTTTTGCCCGGGCTGCGTCGGGCCCGCCTTCTATCTGAGGCGCGCGGCGAGGAAATCGACGAAGACGCGCACCCGTGCCGGCGTGCTGGCGCCGCCCACGAACACCGCGTGGATCGTTTCCACATCGCCGGGGTTGAACGCCTCCAGCACCGGCACCAGCGCCCCGCTGGCGATCGCCGCCTCCACCGAAAACTGGCCCACGCGCGCCAGCCCCACGCCGGCCGCGGCCAGCTGGCCCAGCGTTTCGCCATTGTTCGCCTCGATGTTGCCGCGAAAGGCGAGGGCGAAATCCTGCCCGTCGCGGCGGAAGGGCCAGACGGGTTCGGCGCGGCGGAAGTTGAAGTTGAGGCAGTTGAGGCGGTGCAGGTCCTCGGGCGCGGCGGGCGTGCCATGGCGGGCCAGATAGGCGGGCGCTGCCACGATCACCCGGCGCGTCTCGCCCAGCCGGCGCGCGGTCAGCGTGCTGTCGGCCAGCGGGCCGAAGCGGATCGCCACATCCGCCGCGCCCGCCGCCACATCGACCAGCGTGTCGGTCAGCGCGATATCGGTGAGGATATGCGGATAGAGCGCGGCAAATTCGCCCAGCAGCGGCACCACGCACAGCCGCCCGTGCGACAGCGCCGCGCTGATCCGCAAGCGCCCGCGCGGGGCGGCCTGATCGGCGATCTGCTGCTCGGCATCGTCGAGATCAGCCAGGATGCGTCGCGCGGCCTGCAGATAGGAACGCCCCTCGGCGGTGAGCGCCAGCGCCCGGGTGGAGCGTAGCAGCAGCCGCACGCCAAGCCGCGCCTCGATCCGGTCAACCGCCCGGCTGACGGCCGAGGGGCTGAGGCCCAGCAGCCGCCCGGCAGCGGAAAAACTGCCCGCCTGCGCCACCGCCGCAAACAGCGCCAGGGCGCGGGCGCGATCGGCGCCGCCAGCCAGCTTTGCGTCCATTGCAAAAATCCTTCGCGTGGGCGGGTGATATTCCAAAGCGCTTCCCGCCCCTATCTATGCGTCTCCATCGCAGCGGCAAAGCCCCCTCTTGCCGCCCATCCCAGGATCCTTCCCGCCATGAGACTGAACCCAGGCCTGCTTGCCCTTTCCGTCGGTGCCTTTGGCATTGGCGTTACCGAATTTGCGCCGATGGGCCTGCTGCCGGTGATCGCCGGCGATCTGGGCGTGTCGATCCCCACGGCCGGCCTGCTGATCAGCGCCTATGCGCTGGGCGTGGTGCTGGGCGCCCCGCTGATGACGCTGACCACTGGCCGCGTGCCGCGCCGCGCGCTGTTGATTGGCCTCGCTGGCATCTTCACGGCGGGCAATCTGCTGGCGGCGCTGTCGGGCAGCTATGCGATGCTGCTGGTGGCGCGGGTGATCACCTCGTTCAATCATGGCGCCTTCTTTGGCGTGGGCTCCATCGTGGCGGCGGGGCTGGTGCCGCCGCAGCGGCAGGCAGGCGCCGTGGCGGCGATGTTCATGGGGCTGACGATCGCCAATGTGGTGGGCGTGCCGCTGGCCACATGGGCGGGCGTGCACATGGGCTGGCGGGCCTCCTTCTGGGGCATCGCCGCGCTCGGCGGCCTGACGATGGCCGCCCTGCGGCTGACCCTGCCCGATCAGCCGGCGCCGGAAGGCGGCAATGCGCTGGCCGAGCTGCGCGTGCTGGCGCGCGGGCGGGTGCTGGGGGCGCTGGCGCTGACGGTGGTGGGATCGAGCGCGATGTTCACCGTCTTCACCTACATCACGCCGATCCTGCGCGATGCCACTCATGCCTCGCTGGGCTTCATCACCGCCATGCTCGTCACCTATGGGCTGGGGCTGACGGTGGGCAACTGGCTGGGCGGGCGCTATGCGGATCGTTCGGTGGATCGCACGCTGATCGTCACGCTGGCGGGGTTGACGGCGGTGCTGGTGGCCTTTGCCCTGCTGATGGGCCATGCGGCGCCAGTGGCGGTGCTGGTGTTCGTGTGGGGCGTGGCCAGCTTTGCCCTGGTGCCGCCGCTGCAGGTGCGGGTGATGACCGCCGCTGCCGATGCGCCCAACCTTGCCTCCTCGGTCAATATCGGCGCGTTCAACCTGGGCAATGCCTTTGGCGCGGCGCTGGGCGGCGGGGTGATCGCGGCGGGGCTGGGCTATCCGGCGGTGGCGCTGGCGGGCGCGGCCACATCGGCGGCAGGGCTGCTGGCGATCGTGCTGGGCGGCCGCGGCCAGGGCGCCGCGCTTGCCCCTTGCGCAGAGGCGGGCTAGGCTGGGCGCTCCTGCTTCTTTTCAAAGGTTTGACAGCCCATGTCCCTGCCGCTTGCCGAACGCGAGGCCGTGGGCCCTGCCTACACGCTGGAGGCGATCTGCGCAGCGCAGGCCAAAAGCTGGGAAGCGCTGGGGCAAATCGCCGCGCAGGTGCGCCCGGGCATGCGCGAGGCAGAGGCAGTGGCCATGGGCGAGCAGGTGCTGGCCGCCCATGGCATGGAGCTGGCCTGGCATCCGCTGATGGTGCGCTTTGGCGCCAACACGCTGAAGATCTTTTCCGATCGCACGCCGGGCGATGCCGTGCTGGGCGAGGATGACATCTTCTTCATCGACATGGGCCCGGTGTTTCTGGGCCATGAGGGCGATGCCGGCGCCACTTTCACTACCGGCACGGACCCGGAAATGGCCGCCTGCGCGCGCGACGTGAAGGTGTTGTTCGACAAGGTGCGGGCGATCTGGGCAGGCGGCGCGGTGGCCGGCCGGGCGCTGTATGAGGTGGCCGAGGCAGAAGCGGCGGCGCTGGGCTGGGTGCTCAACCTCGACATCAAGGGGCACCGCGTGGGCGATTATCCGCATTCGGCCAAAACCGGCGGCCAGCTGGGCACGCTGGAAGGGGCGCCGTCTGCCGGCCTGTGGATCTTGGAGATGCAGATCCGCCACCCCACCCGGCCCTTCGGCGCTTTCTACGAGGATCTGCTGGCGTAAGGGGAAAGCAGATGGCCGATCTTGCCGGGATCATCGCGCAAATCGCCGCGGAAATGGCGGATGCGCCCGATCGCGGGCAAGTGGCGGATTATATTCCGGCGCTGGCCAAGGTGTCGCCGGCGCATTTCGGCATGGCCGTGGTGCTGGCCGATGGCCGCGAATATGCCGCCGGCGAGGCCGATCTGCCCTTCTCGATTCAGAGCATCTCCAAGGTCTTCAGCCTGACGATGGCGCTGGGCGCGGTGGGCGATGCGCTGTGGAGCCGGGTGGGGCGCGAGCCTTCGGGCAGCGCCTTCAACTCGATCGTGCAGCTGGAAAGCGAGCATGGCATACCGCGCAACCCCTTCATCAACGCCGGCGCTATCGTTGTGTGCGATATCCTGCTGGGCCGCTACGAACCGCGCGAGGCGATCGGCGAGCTGCTGCGCTTCGTGCGCGCGCTGGCCGGCAATGAGGGGGCGGGCGATGACAGCATCGTGATCGACGAGGTGGTGGCCCGCGGCGAGGCGGAAACCGGCTTTCGCAACATGGCGCTGGCCAATTACATGCGCGCCTTTGGCAATATCCGCCATCCGGTGGAAAAGGTGCTGGGCCTCTATTTCCACCAATGCGCGCTGGCGATGAGCTGCCGGCAGCTGGCCCGCGCGGGCCGCTATCTGATGGCCGGCGGGCGCAATCCGGCCACCGGCTTTTCGGTGGTTTCGCCCCAGCGGGCGCGGCGCATCAATGCGCTGATGCTCACTTGCGGCCATTACGATGGATCGGGCGAATTTGCCTTCCGCACCGGGCTGCCCGGCAAATCGGGGGTGGGCGGCGGCATTCTGGCGATTGCGCCCGGGGTGGCCTCGATCGCGGTATGGTCGCCGGGGCTGAATGACAGGGGCAATTCGCAGCTGGGCACGCTGGCGCTGGAACGGCTGGTGCAGAAAACC
>DASRYE010000114.1:0-2478 GCA_035653915.1 Novosphingobium sp.
GGGCGGCCGCGGATCAGGCCAGTTGCGCGGCGGTCAGGCCCACCTGGCTCTCGTCGATGCTCTTCATGATGCCGTGTTCCATCAGCAGGTCCTCCAGCTCATCCATGGTGATGGGCGTGGGGATGATGCCCTTGCCGGCATTGTTGTGGATCTTGTGCGCCAGCTGCCGGTATTCCTCGGCCTGGTTCGATTCCGGCGCATATTCGATCACCGTCATGCGGCGCAGTTCGGCATGCTGCACGATGTTGTCGCGCGGCACGAAGTGGATCAGGCTGGTGCCCAGCTTCTTGGCCAGCGATTCAGCCAGTTCCAGCTCCTTGTCGGTCTGGCGCTCGTTGCACACCAGCCCGCCCAGGCGCACACCGCCCGAATTGGCGTATTTGAGAATGCCCTTCGAGATGTTGTTGGCCGCATACATGGCCATCATCTCGCCCGACATGACGATGTAGATTTCCTGGGCCTTGTTCTCGCGGATGGGCATGGCAAAGCCGCCGCACACCACATCGCCCAGCACGTCATACGAGACATAGTCGATGTTGTCGTAGGCGCCGTTCTCTTCCAGGAAGTTGATCGAGGTGATCACCCCGCGCCCGGCGCAGCCCACGCCCGGCTCTGGCCCGCCGCTTTCCACGCAGCGGATGTCCTTGTAGCCGATCTTCATCACATCCTCGAGCTCGAGGTCTTCCACCGAGCCGGCTTCGGCGGCCAGGCTGAGGATCGTGTCCTGCGCCTTGGCATGCAGCATCAGGCGGGTGGAATCGGCCTTGGGATCGCAGCCGACGATGAGGATGCGCTGGCCAAGATCAGCCAGCGCGGCGAGGGTATTTTGCGATGTGGTGGACTTGCCGATGCCGCCCTTGCCGTAGAAGGCGATCTGACGAAGTGACATAAGCCTGCTCCTCGTTGGTTGTCACGCGAACTTCCCGCCAGGCCTTGGCCAGGCCTGGCGGCACTCCCCCGTCGCTGGTGCTTCTTGTGGGCGGCGGGTCAGTCGGCGCGGGGGCTCAGGGGCCCTCGTCCGCTGCACAGGCTTGTTCGCAAAGCCCGTGCCAATTGCCCGGCATCGCCATGCAGATCCCGGTTTTCCGCCATTTGCAGGCCTTGTGCGCAGCGGCACCGGCGGTGTGCCTTTCCTGACATTCGCCCGGCGCCTGTCAGGAAAGGCACCCTCTTGTCGCAAAGAGCACACGCCGGCCCGGCCCATCTCCGGCGGTTTCGGGCAGGTTTCGGGCATAGGGGCGATTGGAACGGAACTTGCTGCCCTATCCCCGCCATTTCCGGCCGGCACGAAAGGGGTGTTCCCATGCAGATTGGCGTTGAAACCGAAAAGGCGGTGGACCAGCGGCGCATCTTCGTCGTCGATGACGACGAGATCACCCGCGCGGCCCTGCAATTCATGCTGCACGACGAGATCGAGACGCATGAGCTGCCCGACCTTGCCAGCGCCTATGCCAAGGCCAGCGACTGGCTGATGCCCGATCTGGTCATCCTGGGGATCGGCCTTGTCAAAGCGGGCGGCACGCGTATCATCGCCGATATTGCCGACAGGTTCCCCCGCGCGCGGGTGCTGCTGGCCACCGGCCGGGAAGACGAGCCGCTGGCCCTGGCCGCGCTTGCAGCCGGCGCCCATGGCGCGCTGGTGAAGCCGCTGCGCATCGAGGCGGTGCGCCAGAAAGTGGATACCATTCTTGGCCGGGCCGGCGGCATGCCGCTGGTCCAGCTGGGCGGACTGTAACAAGCTTCAACCACAGGAGACAGGCACATGAAGATCAGCGCGCGCAACCAGATTTCCGGCACCGTCACCGCCATCACGCCCGGCGCGGTGAACGGGCAGATCAAGGTGGATATCGGTGGCGGCAATGCCATCACTTCCTCGATCACCGAGGAAGCCATCGCCGAGCTGGGCCTGGCCGTGGGCGATGCCGTAACGGTGATCATCAAGGCCAGCGATGTGCTGATCGGCAAGTAAGCCGCACGCACGCCAGAAAGGGGCCGGCGCCAGCGCCCGCCCCTTTTTGCTATCAGCCTTCCACCGCCAGAATGATGTGCGAGGCCTTGAAGGCAGCCAGCGTGTGGCTGCCGATTTCCAGCCGCATCTCGTGCAGCGAATGGGTGGTGACGATTGCCGCCATCTCGCAGCCGCCGCCGATATCGAGCACCACCTCGCTTTCCACCGGCCCTTCCTGCACCGCGCAGACCCGGCCGCCGATGAGGTTGCGCGCCGACAGTCTGAGCCCCGGCACATCCTCCAGCAGGGTGACAAAGCTGGCCTTGATCAACGCCACCGCGCGGCCGCCGGGGCGCAGTTGCAGCGCCTCCACGCTGCTGTTCGTGATCAGCGCGTCGATCACCAGCCGGTCGTTCACCAGCAGGCCCACCTCGGCGTTGATCGGCCCGTGCACAATCGCCGTGACGATGCCGGGCAGCATGTTGCGCGCGCTGATGCGCAGCGGGCGCGGGCGCAACAGCGGCAGGGCG
>DASRYE010000115.1:0-14183 GCA_035653915.1 Novosphingobium sp.
CCCGCCGCTGCCGGCAGGGTGATGGCGTTGAACAGGATCTTGAAGGCGCCCTGGGTCTGGCCGCGCAGGGCAATTTCCGGCCCCACCAGCACCACCCGCCCGCGCCCCCGGGGCAGCGAGACGACCGCGCCCGTGCCGGCCAGATATTCGGCATGCCAGGCCCAGCCGGAATGGAGCAGCGGCCCCGCGCCAAAGGCCAGCGGCACGCTGGCGCCGGGCGTGCCGGGCTTCAGGCGGAACACGGGGCTTGCATCAAAGAACAGGTCCGGCTGCGCGGCCAGGCCCCAGGCGATGGGGTCCTGCTGGTCGGCCGTGGCGGTGAGGAGGGCGCCGGGGATATAGAAGCGGCTGCGCGGCAGCGGCTGGGGGCGGCCATCGGCGCCAGACCCGCTCGGCGCCTCGCTCAGCGGATCGCTCACCGGCAGGTCCATCGCCCTCGCCAGCCCGGCAGAGGACGAGCCCATCGCCACCAGCACGCCCCCTTGCGTCACGAAACCGGCCAGCGCCGGCAACGTGCGTTCGGCCGAAATAGCGCCCAGCGAGGGGCGGTATTGCGCCGGGATATCCGCCGGCTTGGGCTGGGCATTCTCGAAGCGGCCGCGGAACATGCCGCCCGCCCCGCCGGTGCGCGCATTGGGGATCGCCGCATCGGGCAGGATCACCACATCGAAGGCGCGCTTCAGATGGCCGGCATCCAGCTGCCGGGGATAGACGATGCGATAGGGCAGCTCATAGCCATCGAAGATCCAGCGCAGCCAGCCGGTGGGATGCAGCCCGCCATAGAGATCCACCAGCGCCACCCGCTGCGGCTTGAGCGCGATGCGCGGGCCGGAAGGCGCGGTGGCCAGCGCCTCGGCCACGATGCCAAGGCTGCGGGCCCCCTCGGCCACGATGCCGCCGGCAGCGCCGCCAGCCGGCACCCAGATCGCCCCCGGCGCCGCTGGCCCACCCGCCACAGGCAGGCTGGCGCGCATTTCCGCCACCGCCACATGGGCCTTCAGCAGGCGGTTGACGAGCAGGAAGCTGTTGTTCTGCGCATGCGACACCAGCCAGCCGGCCGGATGCGCCACAGCGCCTGCCACCGGCACCGGATCGGGGGCGATCTCACCGGCCACCGGCACGCTGTCGGCCGCAAAGCCATCGAGCGCGCGGGCAAATTCCACGCCCATCTGGAAGGCCGGCGTATAGCCGGAGGCATCGGCCGGCGGGATTGGCGGGCCGCCGGGATACTGGAAATTGTTGGGGTAGTGCTGGGGCTCGAACATGTCGAGCACATGGGCGCGATAGGCCTGCGCGGCCGGCACGATATAGGTGCCCGCAGGCCAGCTGCGCCCGGCCGCCTGAAAGGGTGCACGGGCGCGGCGCACATCCACCCCCAGCCGGGTGAGCGCGGTGAGGAAACGCGCGGCGGTGGGAAAATCATGCTGGGCCACCGGCACGATGAAGGCGCGCGGATCGCGCTGGGCCGGATCATGCAGCACGCTGTCGTAATAGGCCTTGCCGATCTCGCTGCTGCCGGTGGTGCGGGTGGGCCGGGGGGCCTCGCCGGCAGCGGCGGCGGCGGCATGGGCGGCCGCGATCCGGTCGGTCGAGATCGTCCACTGGTCGGTGTTGCCCCGGGCGATGGCATCGGCGCCCATCTGCCAGCGGTTGTAGAGCAGCTTTTCCCGGTTGCCGGCGGCATAGGCCAGCACCGCGCGTTCCAGGCTCACGCTGTAGGCGATGGATTGCGCCATCGTCCACATCTGCGGAGCCACGGGGGCGGGCAGATCATTGCCGGGCACCTGCCGCTCGGGCACGAAGGGAATGCGCTCTGGCACCGGGCTGCCGATGATCTCCACCAGCAGGCCGATGGCATTGTGGAAATAGGCCGAGGTGCGCAGATTGCCGTTATACCAGGTGTCGTAATGGGCGCCCGAGCGGGTGGTGGCGCCCGGCTTGCCCTCGGCCAGCAGGCGGCTTTGCAGCGCCGCGCCCACTTCATCGAGGCTGGAGATCACCAGCGGCTCGTAGTGATAGTTGAACGGATCGCGGAACGGCGGCAGAAACACCACCGTGCCCGAGGGGCCGGTCTGGTGCTGGTTGAAGATGATCTGCGGGCGCCAGCTCTTGTAGAGCACATCGGCCATGTTCCGCGTCTCGACCATCTCGGCCATGTAGAAATCGCGGTTGTTGTCGTGGCCGATATAGGGGTGATAGAGGCGCGGCAGCGATGTGAGATCGGGCTCGCGCTTGTCGGGATCGGCAATGCGCATGTACCAGTCGGCCACGAATTGCTGGCCATCGGGGTTGTCTGGCACCAGCAGGGTGATCACCTGATCGCGGATGCGGCGCGCCTCGGCATCCTCGGCGGCCACCAGATCGTAGCTTTGCTGGATCAGCGCGGTCTGGGCTTCCACCTCGGCGGCATGCAGGCCGCCATCCACCCACACCAGCGCCCTGCCCTCGCCGGCCAGCTGGCGCGCGGCGGCCGCGTCGATCCCCTCGGCGGTGCCCAGCTGGCGGCTGATCTCGCGGTAATGGTCGAGCCGGGCCAGGTTTTCGGGCGAGGAGACGACCGCCATGATCTGGTGGCGCCCCTGGGTCGTCTGGCCAATGTCGATCAGCCGGATGCGATCGGAACGGGCCGCCAGTGCGCGCCAGTAACGCAGCATGTCCTCGTAGGAGGGCACATAATGGTTCTCGCCCATCATGTGGCCCAGCACCGCCTGGGGCGTGGGCAGGGGCGCGGCAGCGGGGCCGGCATCAGGCTTGGCCAGGGCCGGCAGGGGGGCAAGCGCCAGCGCGGCAGCGCCAGCCAGGAAAAGCGTGCGGTTCATCGATCTATCGCCGTGTGCGGATCTGGCGCGGGCACCAGCAGGATGGTGACAAGCGAGAGGGCGGCCGCCCCCATCACATAAAAGGCCGGGGCAAAGGCCAGGCCAGTGGCATGCACCAGCAGCGTGCCGATGAACGGGGCAAAGCCGCCAAACAGCATCACCGCGCCATTATAGCCAACCGACAGCGCCGTGTAGCGCAGGCGCGTGGGCAGTAGCTCGCACAGATAGGTGGGTGCCGTGCCCGAGAACAGGCCGGAAAACAGGCCGGCAACGCCCGTTGCCACCAGCACGGCGGCCGGGCTGCGGGCCTGGGCCATCAGCACGAACAGCGGCAGGCTGCAGATAAGGAAACCGGCCGCGCTGGCCGCCATGAAAGGCTTGCGGCCCACCTTGTCGGACAGGGCGCCGGCCAGCGGGATGACGGCGATATTGACCAGCGCGCCCACCAGCGTGCCGGTAAGCGCCGCGCGCGCCGGCAGATGCAGCACCTGCCCGGCAAAGCTGACCAGGAACGTGCCATAGGTGTAGCCGGCCACCGTCCACACCATCACCATCGCGCCGATCGTCAGCATGGTGCGGCGCTGGGTGGTGAAGGCCTCACGCAAGGGGTGCAAAGGGCGCTCGGCGGCGGTTTCGGCAACAAAGCCGGGGGTTTCGGCCACGTTGCGGCGCAGATAGAAGCCCAGCGGCGCGATCAGCACGCCCAGCACGAAAGGCACCCGCCAACCCCAGGCCTGCATCGCCTGCGCACTGAGCGCGGCATTGAGGCCCAGCGCCACCAGCACCGCCGTCACCACCGCCACATTGGTGCTCATCTGCTGCAGCGCGCCGAACAGGCCGCGCCGGCCGGCCGGCGCATATTCGACCAGAAAGGTAGTGGCCCCGCCCCATTCGCCGCCGGCGGCAAAGCCCTGCACCAGCCGGCACAGCAACAGCAGCGCGGGCGCGGCCAAGCCAATGCGGGCATAATCGGGCACCAGCCCCGTGGCGCAGGTCGATCCGGCCATCATCAGCATGGTGAGCACCAGCGCCGACTTGCGGCCCAGCCTGTCGCCCATGCCGCCCAGCACCATCGAGCCCACCGGCCGCATCAGAAAGCCCACGCCATAGGTGGCAAAGCTGGACAGCACCGAGGTGAGCGGATCGGCCGCGGGGAACATCGCCTTGCCGATCTGCGCGGCGAAATAGCCATAGATGATGAAATCGAACAGTTCGAACCAGTTGCCCACCATGGCCGAACCCAGCGCGCGGGCCAGTTCGGCCCGGCCGGGCACGGGGCGAGGAATGGACGCGTTCATGGCGCGTGGCTTTCGGCAGCAGCAGCGGCATGGGCGGGGCCCGAAACGGGGCCCGGCAGCGGGCGCGGCACATGCGGCATGATCACCACCTGCCCGCCGCGCACCATCACCTGCCCATCCTTGACGACCAGCGCCACGTGATGCAGCGCATCGATATCCTGATCGGGCCGGCCGGCCACCACCAGCACATCGGCCAGCATGCCCGGCGCGATGCGGCCCAGTTCGTCGCCCATGTCGAGCAGGCGGGCATTGGTGAGCGTGGCCGCCTGCAGCGCCTGCGGGATGGTGTAGCCGCCCTTCACGAACCACTTCAGCTCGGCCAGATAGATGTTGGGCGTCATCCGGTTGGCATCGCCGATCGTGTCGGTGCCCACGCCCATGACGATGCCGGCCGCCTTCATCTTGCGGAACACGGCGAAATTGTCGTCCGAGGTCATGGTGAAGCGCCGCGAGGTGGAGCCCCAGAAGCCCCCTGCCCGGTCGATCACATTCTGATAGACCTGCAGCGTGGGCACGGCCGCCGTGTGGCGGCGGGCCATGGCGGCAATCGTCTCGTCGGTGCGCGGCAGCGGGTGCTCGATCATGTCGATGCCGGCATCCACCGCCATCTTCGTGTAGATCGTCTCGCAGTCGCAGGTCACCTTCAGGCCCAGCCGGTGCGCCTCGTCCACCGCCGCCTGCACTTCATCGGGCGCGAAATGGCTGGCCAGCTTGATCACCGTGGCGCCCTTGCGGAAGGTTTGCCGCACGGCCGCGCGCCAGGCATCGGCGCCATCGCGCTGCCAGGCATACATGTCGCCATGGGTGGGGCCCACGGGGCGCTCTGTGGCATGGCCGCCGGTGCCGGTGATGATGTGGCCGGCAGTGAACACGCGCGGGGCAGGAATGGCATCGGCAGCGGCGGCATCGGCCAGCCGGTAGGGCGCATCGCCCACGCCGTTGAGATCGCGCACCGATGTGAAGCCCGCCTCGATGAACCAGCGCAGGTTGCGGATGCCGCGCAGCACGCCATCGGCCTCGCTGGCCTGCACGTCGATCGGCGTGTCGCTGTCGGGGTAGGTGATGTGCACATGCATGTCGATGAGGCCGGGCATGACGAATTGCCCCGCCACATCGATCACCTGCGCATCGGCGGGCCAATCCGCGGCGCCGGGCGGCAGCAGGCGGGCGATGCGCTTGCCGGCGATCACCACGGTGAGCGGGCGCACGGCAAGGCTCTCGCTATCAAACACCAGGCCGCCGCGCAGCACGGTGACGGGCTGGGCGCCGGCCACCGGCCGTTCGGGCACGCGGCGGGGGGTGTCGTCGGTGTTGGTGCCGGGCGCTTCCCACAGGCGGCGGTCGGTCAGCGGCACGGAGGGGTGGTCCTGCGCGGCGGCGGGGGTTGGCAGCAGCAGGGCGGCGGCCAGCGGCAGGGCGGCAGCCATGTTCTTGCGGGAAATGCTCATGCGGCGGCGCCTTCCCCGGCAATGGCCTGGGCGATGCCGGTGGCGGCCTGGCGCAGCAGGGTGAACAGCCGTTCTGGCGCCTGGTGATAGCGCTGGCTGAAACAGGCCAGCTCCACCGCCGCCAGCGGCTGGCCCGGCCCCAGCGGAATGAGCGCGGCCAGATGCGCCACGCCCATGCTGGCCTCGTCCACCAGCCGCGCGGTGCCGCTGTCGCGCCCGGCCAGGATCGCCGCGCGGGCGGCCTCGCGGCTGGCCAGCACGCCGGTGCCCAGATGGCCGAAGGGCGCGGCTTCCAGCACCGCCTCCAGCGCGGCCTCATCGGCGCGGCCCAGCAGCACATGGCCGATCGCCGAATTCCACGCCGGCAGCTTGCGCGGCACCTCGATGTCGTAGCGCAGATCGTTGGGCGAGGGATATTTGGCGATCAGCCGCACATAGCCGGGCGCATCCTGCATGCCCAGCAGCACCGTCTCGCCCGATTCCTGCGCCAGCTGCGTAAGGATGGGCGGCGCCACCCGCAGCAGCCGGCCATGGCGGGCAAAGCCATCGCGGCGGATCATGTCGTTCAGCTGATAGGCGTCGTTATCGTCCACCCGCACGAGGTAGCCGCGCTTGTGCAGCGTGCGCAGCAGGCCCAGCGCGCTGCTCTTGGGCAGGCTGAGGCCGCGCGCCACTTCGCTCAGCGTCATCGCGTCGCAACGGGTGGAGAACATTTCCAGCATATCGAGGACGCGGGCGGCGGATTTGATTTCGTCGGTCATATATGTGAACAACTATTCCTATCTGTGAACAATGTTTCATGATTCGGCTGAGATGTCAAACCGGCAAAGACCCATGATTTTGCCGATAAATAGCACGAATATCCCATAAAATACCCATAATTCGGGATATCCATGCCCATCACCGGCAGCATGCCCGCCGCCCGCCCATGGCTTATGCGTGCGCCATGACGCACACGGCGAACAGGCTTTCATCCATCATCAGCGGCCATCGCCATGGCGAATATATTTCAAGCTTGAAGTATAATCCCGCCCTGCGTACTCTGCCCGCAACGACAGCACCCAGGCTGAAGGAGCAGGCGATGAAACTATCCGTGCTCGGCGGCGGGCCCACCGGCCTCTATTTCGCCATTTCGATGAAGCTGCGCGATCCGGCGCACCAGATCACCGTTTACGAACGCAACCGCGCCGACGACACCTTCGGCTGGGGCGTGGTTCTCTCCGACGAGACGCTGGCCGCCTTGGCCCGCAACGACCCCGCCAGCGCCGAGGCCATCCGCAGCCATTTCGCCTATTGGGACGATATCCGCGTGGTGCGGGGCGACGAGGAAGTGACGACCAGCGGCCACGGCTTTTGCGGCATCGGCCGGCTGCGGCTGTTGCAGGTGCTGCAGGCGCGCGCGGCAGAGCTGGGCGTGGATATCCGCTATGAACACCCGGTGGATGATGCCGAATGCGACCGGCTGCGCCGCGAAAGCGATCTGGTGATCGCGGCCGACGGGCTGAACAGCCGCCTGCGCACCCGCTTTGCCGATGCCTTCTGCCCCGATGTCGAGATCCGCCGCAACAAATTCGTCTGGCTGGGCACGCGGCAAACCTTCGCCAACGCCTTCACCTTCCTCTTCGAGCAGACCGAGCATGGCTGGATCTGGGCCCATGCCTATCAGTTCGATGCCGAAACGGCGACGTTCATCGCCGAATGCAGCGAGAAAACCTGGACCGCCTTCGGCTTTGGCGCGATGAGCAAGGAGGAGAACCAGGCCACGCTCGAACGTCTCTTCGCGCGCCATCTAGGCGGCCACGCGCTGCTGTCGAATGCCCATCACATCCGCGGCTCGGCGTGGATCAACTTTCCCCGCGTGGTGTGCGGCAAGTGGCACCACGAGAACATGGTGCTGCTGGGCGATGCCTCGGCCACGGCGCATTTCTCCATCGGCTCGGGCTCCAAGCTGGGGATGGAAAGCGCCATTGCCCTGGCCGAGCGGCTGAACCAGCCGGGCGATCTGGCCGCCCAGCTCGATGCCTATCAGGCCGAGCGCGCGCTGGATGTGCTGCGCCTGCAATCGGCCGCGCGCAATTCCACCGAATGGTTCGAGGATGTCGAGCGCTATCTCGGGCTCGACATGATGCAGTTCAACTATTCGCTGCTCACCCGCAGCCAGCGCATCAGCCACGAGAACCTGCGCCAGCGCGATCCGGCCTGGCTGGCAGAGGCGGAAGGCTGGTTCCAGCGCCGCGCCGGATCGAACAGCCAGCGCCGGCCGATGTTCGCGCCCTTCACCTTGCGCGATCTCACGCTGAAGAACCGCGTCGTCGTCTCGCCCATGGCGCAATACAAGGCGGTGGATGGCACGCCGACAGACTGGCACCTGGTGCATTATGCCGAACGCGCCAAGGGCGGCGCCGGCCTGGTGATGACCGAGATGACCTGCATCAGCGCCGAGGGCCGCATCACGCCCGGCTGCCCGGGCCTTTATGCGCCCGAACATGAAGCGGCGTGGCGGCGCATCACCGATTTCGTGCATGCCGAAACCGGCGCGGCGATCTGCTGCCAGATCGGCCATGCCGGGCGCAAGGGCTCCACCCGCATCGGCTGGGAAGGCATGGACAAGCCCCTGCCCGAGGGCAACTGGCCGCTCCTCTCGGCCTCGGCCCTGCCGTGGAGCGCGGACAATGCCACGCCTGCCGCAATCACCGCCGCGCAGATGGAAGCGATCACCGCGCAGTTCGTGGCGGCCACGCAGATGGCAGAGCGCGCCGGCTTCGACATGGTGGAACTGCATGCCGCCCATGGCTATCTGCTGTCCGCCTTCCTGTCGCCGGCCTCCAACCAGCGCACCGATGCCTGGGGGGGCAGCCTGGAGAACCGCCTGCGCTGGCCGCTGGACGTGTTTGCCGCCATGCGCGCCGCCTGGCCGCCGGCCAAGCCGATGTCGGTGCGCATTTCCGCCACCGACTGGCTGGGCGAGGACGGCGTGACCCCGCAGGAAGCCGTGCAGATCGCCGCTGCCTTCCGCGCCGCCGGGGCCGATATCGTCGATGTGTCGGCCGGGCAGACCAGCACGGCTGCGCGCCCCGTCTATGGCCGCATGTTCCAGACCCCGTTTTCCGATCGCATCCGCAATCAGGGCGGCATTCCCACCATGGCGGTGGGCAATATCACCGAGCCGGACCATGTGAACTCGATCCTGCTGGCCGGCCGCGCCGATCTGGTGTGCATTGCCCGCCCGCATCTGGCCGATCCCTATTGGACACTGCATGCCGCCGTGGCGCTGGGCGAGCGCGACGAGGGCTGGCCGCTGCCCTATCTGGCCGGGCGCGATCAGGCCGAGCGGCTGGCCACGCGCGCGCCATGAACGCGCCCCCCCCCACCAGCCTTGCCGGCCGCCGCGCGCTGGTTACCGGCGGCGGCAGCGGCGCGGGCGCGGCCATGGCGCTGGCGCTGGCTGGCGCTGGCGCCGAGGTGGTGATCTGCGGGCGGCGGGCAGAACCGCTGGCCGCCATCGCCGCCGAAGCCCCCACCGGCGCGCCCGCCATCCGCCCCTGCCCCTGCGATGTGACCGATGAGGCCGCCATTGCCGCGCTGTTTGCCGATCATGGCCCGTTCGACATCGTCGTCGCCAATGCCGGCATCGCCGAAAGCGCGCCGATCGCCCGCACCGGCCTCGATGCGCTGGAGCGGATGCTGGCGGTGAACCTGCGCGGCGTGTTCCTGCCCCTGCGCGAGGCGGCCCGCGGCATGCCCGATGGCGGGCGCTTTGTGGCGGTGGCCTCCACCGCGGCGCTCAAGGGCTATGCCTATGCCGGCGCCTATGCCGCCAGCAAGCATGCGGTGCTGGGGCTGGTGCGTTCGGCTGCGCTGGAACTGGCGCCGCGGCAGATCACCGTCAACGCCCTGTGCCCGGGCTTTATGGACACGCCGATGACCGCCCAATCCGCCGCCCGCATCGCCGCCAGAACCGGGCGCAGCGAGGAAGACGCCCGCGCCGCCCTTGCCGCCACCAATCCGATGGGCCGGCTGGTACCCCCCGGCGATGTGGCCGAAGCATTGCTGTGGCTGTGCGCGCCGGGCGCCGGGCTGGTGACAGGCCAGGCCATCGCCCTTTCCGGCGGCGAAATCTGAAAGGACCTTCCCCCGACATGACCTCTCCCCACACTTTCCTCCACCCCGAAGGCTGGGCCGCGCCCAAGGGCTATGCCAACGGGATGATCGCCACGCGTGGCCGGCTGGTGGCGCTGGGCGGCCTGATTGGCTGGAACGCGCGGCAGGAATTCGAGCATGCCGATCTCGTCGGCCAGTTCGAGCAGACCTTGCGCAACATCCTCGCCGTGCTGGCAGAGGCCGGCGGGCGCCCGGAACATCTCGTGCGGCTGACCTGGTACATCACCGACAGGGCCGAATATCTGGCGCATCTGAAAGAGCTGGGCGCGGCCTATCGGCGTGTGCTGGGGCGGCATTTCCCGGCGATGGCGGTGGTGCAGGTGGCAGCACTGATGGAAGAGGAAGCCAAGATCGAGATCGAGGCAACCGCCGTGCTGCCAGAAACGGAGTATCCGGCATGAGCGGCCCGGTGATTTCCACCCCGGTGATTGCCACGCTGGTGCTGCCCGAGGCGGCCAACCTTCACGGCGGCGCCTTTGGCGGCTGGATCATGGGCCAGTGCGATCTGGCCGCAGGGCTGGCCGGGCGCCGCCACGCGGGCCCCTGCGTCACCAAATCGGTGCAGGAACTGGTGTTTCACGGCCCCTTGCGCGTGGGCGATGCGCTGCTGATCGAGGCCGCCATCGCCAGCGAGGGGCGCACGTCCATGGTGCTCGCCCTGTCGGGCTGGCGCGAGGATGAGGCGGGGGGGCGGGCGCTGGTCGTCTCGGCGCGCTTCGTCATGGTCTGCATCGATGCCGAGGGACGCCCGCGCCCGCTGCGCGGTGCCTAGGCGGCCAGCTGCGGGGTGATCCAGGCGCGGATATCCTCCGGCCAGGCCATCGCCTGATGGCTGTTGAGATCCATGCACACCAGCACCACCTCGGCGGTCAGCCGCAATTCGCCCCGGCAGGCAAACACCACTCTCAGCGGGCAACTGCTGCGCCCCAGCGACAGCGGCGTTATGGTGATATCGAGATCATCGCCCAGGAAACTGGGAGCGCTGAAGGTGGCCTCCAGCTTCACCGTGGGCGTGCCCACCTTGCGATCGAGGTGCAGGTGGCGGAAATCCTGCCCCAGCCCCAGGGCGAACCAGTCTTCCACCGCCCCGTTCAACATCTCGAAATAGCGCGGATAGAAGACGATGCCGGCCGGATCGACATGGGCAAAGCGCACTTTGGCAGTGGTGGCAAAGGGGATCATGGCAAAGGCGCTCCCGGTCAGGCGAGATTGTCGTGCAGGCGGCCGAGGAAATCGAGCATCTGGCTGAATTCCGCGGCGGAAAAGCCCTGGATGATGCGCTGGTAGACAGGCGCTGTGGCACAGCGCGCCGCGGCCAGGCGGGCGCGGCCGGCCGCGGTCATCTCCAGCTCGGTCACGCGGCCGTCGGTGGCGCTGGGCAGGGTGCTCACCAGCCCGGCCTTGGTCATCCGTTCAACGATGCGGGTCATGGTGGAAATGTTGATCACCGCCGATTTGGCCACCTGGGCGATCGGCAGCGGCGATCGCTCGCCCAGGATCATCAGCACCCGCCAGGTGGGAATTTCCAGGCCGATCGGCCGCAGGATCGCCTCGATCACCGTGTTGTAGCGGCTGGCCGCGCGGTTCAGCAGATAGAAGGGATAGGCATCCAGCCGGAATTCGGCCGAACCGGGATCGCCAAGGGGGCGCAGATCTTGCTCTTCCATCACGCTGTCATCGCCTAAACATTTTGCTTGCATATGCAAGTTATATCGATAGCCTGTCGCCTCACATGCTTCGCAGGAGATCCCATGTCCACTGCCAATGCGCTGGGCCTTTTGGCCGCCTCCCTGGCCTCTGGCGCCGTGCGCGTCGTCGATCTCACGCAGACGCTGTCGGAAGACACGCCGCTGCTGGTGCTGCCCGAACCCTTCGGCCAGACAGCCGCCTTCTCGCGCCAGGAAATCTCGCGCTATGATGAACGCGGCGTGGCCTGGCACTGGCACAATTTCACCGTGGGCGAACACACCGGCACCCATTTCGACGCGCCGGTGCATTGGGTGACCGGCAAGGACCTGCCCGACAATACGGTGGACCGCGTGCCCGTGCAGCCGCTGATCGCGCCGGCCGTCGTGCTCGATTTTTCCGCCGCCTGCGCCGCCAACCCCGATTTCCTGCTGACCGCCGCCGATATCGCCGCCTGGGAAGCCAGCCATGGCGCCATTCCCGCCGGCAGCTGGGTGCTCTTGCGCACAGACTGGTCTAAGCGCGACGGAAGCGCCTACACCAACCGCACCGCCGATGGCCCCCACACCCCCGGCCCCGATGCCAGCGCCATCGAAGCGCTGCTGGCGCGTGGCATCATCGGCTTTGGCGTGGAGACGATCGGCACCGATGCCGGCCAGGCCCATTTGCTGAACCCGCCCTATCCGGCCCACACGCTGCTGCATGGCGCCGGCAAATATGGCCTGCAATGCCTGGAAAACCTGGATGCGCTGCCGCCCACAGGCGCGCTTCTCATCGCCGCGCCGCTGAAGATCCGCGAAGGGTCTGGCAGCCCCTTGCGCGTGCTGGCGCTGGTGGAAGGCTGAACCGATGGCGGAACGTTCCTTCAAGGGCGAAGTGCAGAAGCTGACCGCCGGCGCTGGCGAGACCTTCACCGGCGAGGGCATTCTGGCGGTCACCAAGGCGCTGCTGCAATCGGGCGTGGCTTATGTCGGCGGCTATCAGGGCTCGCCCATTAGCCACCTCATGGATGTGTTTGCCGATGCCAATGATCTGCTCGCCAGCCTTGGCGTGCATTTCGAGGCCAGCGCCAGCGAGGCCACCGCCGCCGCGATGCTGGCGGCCAGCGTCAACTATCCCTTGCGCGGCGCGGTGGCGTGGAAATCGGTGGTGGGCACCAATGTCGCTTCCGATGCGCTGTCGAACGTGGCCAGCGGCGGCGTGACCGGCGGGGCGATGATCATCGTCGGCGAGGATTATGGCGAGGGCTCCTCGATCATGCAGGAGCGCAGCCATGCCTTTGCCATGAAAAGCCAGATGTGGCTGCTGGACCCGCGCCCCAACCTCACCAGCATTGTGGAAGCGGTGGAGCAGGGTTTCCGCCTGTCGGAAGCCTCGCACACGCCGGTGATGCTGCAAATGCGCGTGCGCTCCTGCCACATGACCGGCAGCTTCACCGCCAAGGACAACGTGGCGCCCGCGATGACCGTGGCCGATGCCGCCGCCAACCCCATGCGTGACACCCAGCGCATCGTGCTGCCGCCGGCGAATTTCGCCCATGAGATCGAGAAGATCGAGCAGCGCTGGCCCGCCGGCATCGCCTATGTGCAGCACAACCGCCTGAACGAATGGTTTGGCGACAGCACCGACACGCCCGATATCGGCATCATCGTGCAGGGCGGGCTCTACAACAATTTGAACCGCGCGATGGAGCTGATGGGCCTCGCCGATGCCTTTGGCGCCAGCCGCCTCGCCATCTATTGCCTCAACGTCACCTATCCGCTGATCCCCGAGGAAGTGCGCGATTTCTGCGCCGGCAAGCAGGCGGTGCTGGTGCTGGAGGAAGGCCAGCCCGAATTCATCGAGCATGAGCTGAACACGCTGGTGCGCCGCGCCGATCTCAACACCCGCATCATCGGCAAGGACATGCTGCCGCGCGCGGGCGAATATTCCGCCGCCGTGATCCGCGACGGGCTGGCCGCCTTCCTGCGCGCCTATGCGCCGCAGCTGGCGCCGGCCGATGTGGCGGCCGCCCCGCTGCCTGCCGCCATTGCCCGCGAGATTCCCCAGCGCCCCGCCGGTTTCTGCACCGGCTGCCCGGAGCGCCCGGTGTTCGCCGCGATGAAGCTGGTGGAACGCGAGATCGGGCCGACGCATGTCTCGGCCGATATCGGCTGCCACCTGTTCTCCATCCTGCCGCCGTTCGACATTGGCAACACCACCATGGGCTATGGCCTGGGCACAGCCGGCGCCAGCGCCTTCAAGCCCAAGGACAAGCGCGCCATCGCGGTGATGGGCGATGGCGGCTTCTGGCACAATGGGTTGACGAGCGGCATCGGCAATGCGGTGTTCAACAAGGACGACACCGTCACCCTCATCATCGACAATGGCTATTCGGCCGCCACCGGCGGGCAGGATATCCTCTCCAGCCGGGCCGACAACCCCGCGCGGGTGACGAAAAACCCCATCGCCAAGGCGGTGCAGGGGGTGGGCGGCCAATGGGTGCGGCTGGTCGAGCGCACCTATGACGTGGCCAAAATGCGCGACACCTTGCGCGCGGCGATGACCAGCAAGGAGCAGGGCCCCAAGGTCATCGTCGCCCAGTCGGAATGCATGCTCAACAAGCAGCGGCGAGTGAAGCGCCAGCAGGGCGCGGCGCTGAAGGCGGGCCAGCGGGTGGTGCGCGAACGCTTCGGCGTGGATGCCGATACCTGCACGGGCGATCATGCCTGCATCCGCCTCTCGGGCTGCCCCTCGCTGACGATCCGCGCCAACCCCGATCCGCTGCGCCA
>DASRYE010000116.1:0-7294 GCA_035653915.1 Novosphingobium sp.
ACCGGCGGCCGAACCTGTGGCCGAACCCCGGATCGAGGCGGCGCCCGCAGTGGTGGCGCCGCCCGCCCCTGCGCCCGAGGTGCACCTGCCCCCGGTGGCCGTGGCGCAGGATGCACCCGCCCCGGAATATGCGGCCATCCCGGCAGATCAGCCGGCCCCGGCCCGGCGCTGGCAGCCCACGCGCTTCCACGCGGTGGATCGTGAGCGGCTGGGCGAGGCGGGCGCGCTGCCCGGCGCTGGCGGCGCCAGCGTGCAGCAGGAAGAGTTCCGCATCGTCAAGCGCCAGTTGCTGCTGCAGGCGGAAGACCTGCGCCGGCAGGGCGGCGGCGGGGCGGCGCAGCGGGTGATGATCTGCTCGCCCCACCCGGCCGAGGGCAAGACCTTCTGCGCGGTCAATCTGGCGCTTTCCATCGCGGCGGAAAAGGACAGCGAGGTGCTGCTGGTCGATCTCGATCTGGCGCGGCTTTCGGTGCTGGAGATGCTGGGCCTGCCGCGTGAGCCGGGGCTGATGGATGCGCTGGCGGACCCGGCGATAGACCTGCGCGACTGTGTGATCGCCACCGACATTCCCGGCCTGTCGGTGCTGCCGGGCGGGCGGGCCACCGCGCTCGATACCGAATATCTGGCCTCGGCCCGCGCCCATCGCCTGCTCGATACGCTGACTGAGGATGCCCCCAACCGCATCGTGCTGTTCGACACGCCGCCGGCGCTGGTCGCCTCGCTGCCGGCGGAAGTGGCCAAGCTGGTGGGCCAGGTGGTGCTGGTGGTGATGGCCGACAAGACCTCGGCCAGCGCTATCAACGATGCCGCCTCGCTGCTGGCCGGCTGCCCCAATATCCAGCTGCTGCTCAACGGGGTGCGCTTCAGCCCCAGCGGGCGGCGCTTCGGCTCCTATTACGGCTATCAGGGATGAGCGGGATGCAAAAAGTTTCGCGCCTGGCGGCCATTGCCCCTGTTGCCACCATCGCCCTGGTGCTGGCCGGCCCCGCCCTGGCCCAACAGGCAGCCCTGCAGCAGGCAGCGCCCGCGCGCATGGCCTATCTGCCCACAGAGCCGGTGCAGCCCGCCTATGCCCCGGCACAAGGCGCGCCCCTGGGCGAGGCCGATGGCGCCGAGGATCTGGGCGGCGCCGAAGGGCAGGATGGTCCCAGCACCAGCGATGCCGCCCACCCCAAGCAGGGCCGCTCTGCCCGGCGCTTCACCATCCGCCCCTATATCGAGGCGATGCAGGTGTTCGATGCCGATGTGGCGGGCGACCATGAGGTGGATACCTACACCACCCTGGCTGCCGGCGCCGATGGCCAGCTGAACGGGCGTAACACCAAGGCGGCCTTCTCGGTGCGCTATGAACACCGCATCGGCGAGCACAATGCCGGCGATGGCGATGGCGTTTCGGGCATGCTGCGCGGGCGCAGCCGGCTGGGCACGGATGGGCTGCACCTCGATTATGGCGCGATGGCCCAGCGCATGCACCTTGATGCCGGCGGCGCGGCCACGGCCGACACCGGCATCGCCGCGGCCGACACCCAGCTCTATTCCGCCTTCATCGGCCCTTCCTTTGCCGGCAAGCTGGGCGCGCTGCGCTTCGAGGACCATTACCACTATGGCTACACCGCCGTATCGGGCGGCACGGCGGGCGTGGGCGGGGCAGGGGGCACCGATGTGCTCTCGCACGCGCAGGTGCATGATCTGGGCGGCTCGCTGGGCAACCGGCCCGGCGAGGGCCTGCCGGTGGGGCTGAGCGTGGAGGGCGGCTATCACGAGGAGGATGTCTCCAACCTCGGCCAGCGCTTCACCGATGCCTATGGGCAGGGCCGCCTCACCGTGCCGGTGGCACCGCATCTCGCCCTTACCGGCGCGCTGGGCTACGAGCATGTGGAAGTTTCCGCCCATGATGCCCTCTATGATGCCAGCGGCAACGTGCTTTACGACAGTGCTGGCCGGCTGGAGACGGACTGGTCCTCGCCGCGCCACATCGCTTTCGATACCAGCGGGTTGACGTGGGATGCCGGGCTCATCTGGCGGCCCAGCCGGCGCACCAGCCTCGAGGCGCATGTGGGCCGGCGCTATGGGGCGCTGGGCGGCTATGGCAGCTTTTCCTATCAGCCCGATCCGCGCAACAGCTTCAACCTGGTGGTCTATAACGAGGTGGGCAGTTCCGGCGGGGCGATGGTTTCCGGCCTGGTGGGCACCAGCACCGATTTTTCCGCCATCCGCGATGCGATCAGCGGCGCGCTGGTGGGCTGCGCGGCCAGCGTGCAGGGCACGGCCTGCATCGCCGGGGCCTCGGGCTCGCTCAGCTCGGCGATCGGGCGGCGGCGCGGGGTGCTGGCCAATTGGGGCATCAATTTCGGCCGCGTACAGGCCGGCATCGGCGCTGGCTACGACCGGCGCGAATATCTCACCGGCAGCGGCACCGTGCTGGGCAGCCTCAACGGCGAGGTGGACCAGTATGAATGGGTGGCCGCCTATATCGCCGACCGCCTGTCTGCCCGCGCCAGCGTGCAGGGCACGGTGGATCTTTATCATTATGAAACGGGGCTTGCAGGCAGCGGCAATGTCAGTGCAATCCGGGTCAGCGGCGTGTATCAATACATGCTCACCCGCCATCTGACGGCAAGTGCGGCGCTGGCCATCAATGGCATGTCGCGCGAGGCGCTGGATGATCTGTGGGCCACATCTGGCGCTTTGGCCATGCGCTACAACTTCTAGGGGCCGGGAGACGCGGCGATGTTCGACGATTTCTATGGCTTTACGGCCCGCCCGTTCCAGCTGACGCCGGACCCGGCCTTCTATTTCGAAAGCACCACCCACAGGAAGGCGCTCTCCTATCTGGGCTTTGGCCTGGCGCAGGGGGAAGGCTTCATCGTCATCACCGGCGAGGTGGGGGCGGGCAAGTCCACGCTGGTGGCCCATCTGATGGCGACGATCGACCGCGCGCGGCTGACCGCCGGGCAGATCGTCACCAGCCGCCTCGATGGCGAGGAAATGGTGCATCTGGCAGCCCAGGCCTTCGGGCTGAAAGTGCCGGGGCACGACAAGGCCTCGGCGCTGGGCGCGATCGAGGCCTTCCTGCATGCCGAGGCGCGGGCCGGGCGGCGCTGCCTGCTGGTGGTGGATGAAAGCCAGAACCTTTCGGTGGAAGCGCTGGAAGAGCTGCGCATGCTCTCCAATTTCCAGCTGGGCAGCCACCCGCTGCTGCAGATCCTGCTGCTGGGCCAGCCCGAATTCCGCGAGAGCCTGGAGGGCCATCCGCGCCTTGAACAATTGCGCCAGCGGGTGATCGCGGCGCACCACCTCGAGGCGATGGCGCCCGAGGAGCTGGAACCCTATGTGCAGCACCGGCTGCGGCTGGTGGGCTGGCAGGGGCGGCCGGGCTTTGCGGCCGATCTGTTCGGCGCGCTGCACCGGGCCACGGGCGGCATTCCGCGGCGGGTGAACCAGGTGCTCAATCGCCTGCTGATCTTCGGCGCGGTGGAACGCACCGATTATATCGATTGCGCCATGCTGGAGCAGGTGCTGGCGGATCTGGGCAGCGATGGCCTGCGCCCGCTCGATCATAACACCCGCGTGGCGTCCCCGGTGGCAGAGCCTTCGCCGGTGCCGGCGGCCGCGGCCGGCCTGCAGGCGCTGCAGGGCGCCATTGCCCAGCGCGATGCCCAGATCGCCGAACTGCAGCAGGCGGTGATCGAACTGGCCAGCGCGGCCGAGGCCAGCGGCCAGCCGGTGCAGGGCGAGGTGGCGCGCGCCATCGGCCTCATCGAGGAGCGGCTGACGGCGCTGGAAAACCGCCTTTCCGAGCAGGAACACACCTTGCGCCACACGCTGACCATGCTGATCGAATGGATGGAGCGCGACGACGCCCAGCGCGTGGCGGCATGACCGGGCCGGCCCCCGCATCTGTCATTAACGCCCTCTCGGTCGATGTGGAGGACTGGTTCCAGGTCGGCGCCTTCGAGCAGGTGATTGACCGGGCGGACTGGGAGAGCCTGGAATCGCGCGTGGAAAACAATTGCCTGCGCATCCTCGACCTGTTTGCCGAATGCGGGGTGAAGGCCACCTTCTTCACGCTGGGCTGGGTGGCGCGGCGCCAGCCGGCGCTGATGCGGCGCATCGTTTCGGAAGGGCACGAGCTGGCCAGCCATGGCTGGGATCATGCCCGGGTGTTCACGCTGGATGCCGCCCGCTTTGCCGAGGATCTGCGCCGCGCCCGCCAGGCGCTGGAAGATGCCGCCGGGGTGGCGGTGATCGGCTATCGCGCGCCCAGCTTCTCGATCGATGCGCGCACGCCCTGGGCGCATCCGGTGCTGGCCGAGCAGGGCTATGCCTATTCCTCCAGCGTCTCGCCCATCGCGCATGATCATTATGGCTGGCGCGCGGCGCCGCGTTTTGCCTTCCAGCCGGTGGCGGGCTCGGCCCTGCTCGAAGTGCCGGTCACCAGCGTGGAGCTGGGCGGGCGGCGCTTTGCCGCAGGCGGCGGCGGCTTCTTCCGGGTGCTGCCCTATGGTTTCAGCCGCTGGGCGATCCGGCGGGTGAACGGCCATGATGGCCTGCCCGCCATCACCTATTTCCACCCCTGGGAGATCGACCCCGGCCAGCCACGCGTGGCGGGGGCACCCTTGCGCTCGCGCCTGCGCCATTACACCGGCCTTGGCGCGATGGAAGGCAAGCTGCGCCGCCTGCTGGGCGATTTCCGCTGGGGGCGGATGGACGAATTGTTCTGCCCGGTGGCGGGCGAGGATGTGAGCGCGGCGGCATGAACGCGCCCTGGCTTTCCACGCGGGGGGGCCGCGCGCGGCTGGTCGATCCGGCCGGGGCTGAAGGCGCCCGGCTGGAGGCTTTCGTGGCCAGCCATCCGGAGGGCACGCTGTTTCACCGGCCCGCCTGGCTGTGCGCGGTGGCGCGCGGGGCGGGGCACCGGGCGGCGATGCTGGTGCTGGAAGGCGCGCAGGAGATCGCCGCGCTGCTGCCGGTCAACCTCATCCATTCGCCGATCTTCGGCCGGGTGATCGCTTCCAGCGGCTTTGGCGTGGGCGGCGGCCTGCTGGCGCTGCCGGGGGTGGATGTGGCGCCGCTGGTGGCAGCGGTGGAGGAACTGGCGGCGCGCTGGTCGTGCCCGGGGGTGGAACTGCGCGGCGGCCCGCTGCCCGAGGGGCGGCCGGGCTGGCGCATCCGCGCCGATGCCCATGCCGGCTTCATCCGCCCGCTGGCCGCCGATGACGAGGCCGAGTTGCTGGCCATCCCCCGCAAGCAGCGCGCCGAGGTGCGCAAGGGCCTTGCCGCTGATCTTGCCATCACCATCGGCAGCAGCGCGGCGGACCGGGCGGCGCATTATGCCGTCTATGCCGAAAGCGTGCGCAATCTGGGCACGCCGGTGTTCCCGCGCGCGCTGTTTGCCGCCATGCTCGATGGCTTTGGTGCGGATGCCGATATCCTCACCGTCAGCCATCAGGGGGTGCCGGTGGCCAGCGTGCTGTCCTTCTATCACGCGGGGGCCGTGCTGCCCTATTGGGGCGGCGGCACGCTGGCGGCGCGGGGCCTGCGCGCCAATGATCGCATGTATTTCGAGCTGATGCGCCATGCCCGCGCGCGCGGCTGCACCCGTTTCGATTTCGGCCGCTCGAAGACCGGCAGCGGCGCTTTTGCCTTCAAGCGCAACTGGGGGTTTGATCCGGCGCCGCTGGCCTATGCCAGCTGGCAGGCACCCGGCCAGCCGCTGCGCGATGCCGATCCCACCAGCGCCGTCCATGCCCGGCGGATAGACCTGTGGAAGCGGCTGCCGCTGCCGCTGGCCAATCTGCTGGGGCCCTTCATCGCGCGGGGGCTGGGATGATCTCGGGCGAGATCCTGATGCTGGCGCACCGCATTCCCTTCCCGCCCGACCGGGGCGACAAGATCCGCTCGCATCATATCCTGAAGAAGCTGGTGCGCATGGCGCCGGTGCATGTGGCCTGCTTTGCCGATACCGATGCTGACCTCGCCGAGGAAGTGGAGCTGGCCGCGGTTGCTCACAGCTATCGGCTGATCCGGCGGGCCAAATCGCTGTTCACGGCGGGCGCGCAGGCGCTGCTGATGCATCGGCCGGTCAGCCTCACGGCGTTTCACGATCCGGGTTTGGCCGATTATGTAAAGCGCCTGCTCGCCACCGGGCGGGTGCGCACGATCTACGTTTTTTCCGGCCAGATGGCGCAATATGTGCCGGCGGATTTCACCGGGCGGCTGGTGATCGATTTCGTCGATGTCGATTCGGCCAAGTTCGAGGCCTATGCCGCCCGCCACCGGGGGCCGATGGGCTGGCTCTATGCCCGCGAGGCCAGGCTGCTGAGCGCCGAGGAACAGCGCCAGGCCGCCCGGGCCGATGCGGTGCTGCTGGTCAGCCATGCCGAGGCGGATCTGTTTGCCAGCCGCATGCCCCCGGGCGCTGCCACCCAGGTGCGCGTGCTGGGCAATGGCGTGGATGCCGATGCCTATGATCCGGCCCAGCAATTCGCCGCAACGCCGATGGCCGGCCATGGCGCGCCCCGGCTGATCTTCACCGGGCAGATGGATTATCCGCCCAACATCGAGGCGGCCATGCGCATGGCCCGGCGGATCATGCCGCTGGTGCGCGCGCAATGCCCGGAGGCCAGTTTCCATGTGGTGGGCCGGCAGGCGGGCGAGAAGGTGCTGGCGCTGGATGGCCTGCATGGCACCAAGGTGTGGGGTGAGGTGGCCGATATCCGCCCCTGGCTGCGCGCGGCGGATATGGCGGTGGTGCCGCTGGATATTGCCCGCGGCGTGCAGAACAAGGTGCTGGAAGCCATGGCGATGGGCCTGCCGGTGGTGGCCAGCCATGCCGCCGCCACGGGGATCAACGCCATTGCCGGCCATCACTTCATGGTGGCCGATAATGACACGGCGATTGCCGCCGCGGTAGTGAGCCTGGCGCATGATCCGCATCTGATGTTCCGCATGGGGCAGGAAGGGCGCCGCTTCGTGATCGAGCATCAGGGCTGGCAAAGGGTGCTGGCGCCGCTGGCCGGCCTGCTGTCCTCTGCCCCGCCGCCCCCGCGTGAACCGCGAGCGGGCGCATGATCGCAAAAGAGGCGGCCGGCCGCGTGCCTGCGCAAGCGGCCGGTGTGGATTGGCGCATGGCGCTGGGCCTGTGGGCGGCAGCGGCCGGCGCGCTGGTGATGCTGGCGCGGGCCGAATGGCTGGCGATGGCCGGCCAGTGGCTGGGCAGTTCCACCTACGAGCATATCCTGCTGGTGCCGGCGATCATCCTCTGGCTGGTGGCCGAGCGGCGGCCCAGCCT
>DASRYE010000117.1:0-14361 GCA_035653915.1 Novosphingobium sp.
TTTCGAGCTGTGGCTGCGCCAGTGCCGGGCGATGATCGCGCGCATGCCGGGCGAGCGGATCGGCATCATCGGCCATTCGATCTCGGGCGCGCTGGCCTTGCGGCTGGCCGCCAGCGAGCCGCGGGTGGCCGGCGTGCTGGCCACCGGCACGATGGGGGCGCCCTTTGCCCTCACCGAAGGCACGCGCCTGTGCTGGACTTACCCCGAAACGCGCGCGGATCTGCTGCGCGCGGCGCGCGCCCTCATCGCCGATGAGGCGCTGATCGACGAGGCTTATGTCGCCGCGCGCGAGGCGGTGCTGCGCCAGAGCGGCTATGGCGCCTATTTCAACACGATGTTCGGCGGCGACAAGCAGGCCTATATCGACGCGGCGGTGATCCCGCCCGCCGAGCTGGCCCGCATCACCTGCCCTGTCACCCTGCTGCACGGGCGCGCGGATGGCGGCTTTCCCGCCGAACCGCTGAGCCTGGCGCTGGCCCGCCATCTGCCCCAGGCCGATGTGGTGCTGCTGGGGGGCTGTTCGCATTCCATTGCCATGGAACGGCCCGGCCACCTGCTTGATGCGGCCCGGCGCCTGTTCGGTTGACCAAGCGCCTGCACAAAGGCGCGCATACAGGAGTTCTGCCATGAAATTCGTCAGCTATCTGGCGGGCGATGCCGCTTGCCTGGGTGTTCTGGAGGGCGCGGCCATCGTGCCGGTGCCGGGCACGATGAACGCGGTGATCGCCGGCGGTGCCGGGGCGCTGGCTGCCATCGCCGCCCATGTGGCCGCCAGCGATGAACGCCTGCCCCTGGCCGATACGCCGCTGCTGGCCCCCATTCCGGCGCCGCTGCGCAACATCTTCTGCGTGGGCAAGAATTATTCCGAACATGCCCGCGAATTCCACGACAGCGGCTTTGATGCCAGCGCCGGCGCCAGCGCCGAGCCCGACCATCCGATTATCTTCACCAAGGCCAACACCACGGTGGCCGCGCCCGGCGCTGTCATTCCCGCCCATCTCGATCCCACCGCCTCGGTGGATTACGAGGGCGAGCTGGCGGTGGTGATCGGCAAGGGCGGCCGCGGCATCGGCAAGGCCGAGGCGATGGACCATGTGTTCGGCTACACGATCATCAACGATGTCACCTCGCGCACGCTGCAGAACCGCCACCGCCAGTGGTTCATCGGCAAGAACATCGATGGTTTCGGCCCCATGGGCCCCACGCTGGTCACTGCCGATGAAGTGCCCGACCCGGCCGCGCTGCGCCTGCTCACCCATGTGAACGGCGAGAAGCGGCAGGAGGCGCTGGTGGCCCAGCTGATCTTCGACATACCGACGCTGATCGAAACCCTTTCGGCCACCATGACCCTGCAGCCGGGCGACATCATCGCTACTGGCACTTGCGCCGGGGTGGGCATCGGTTTCGATCCGCCGCGCTTCCTGCAGGCGGGCGATGTGGTGGCGGTGACGATCGCGCCGATCGGCACGCTTGAAAACCCGGTGGCCTGAGCGGTGGGGCCGCAGCAGGCGCCGGGCGGGGCGGATGTCGCCGGGATCGGGGGCGGCGCCGTGCTGCCGCTGCGCCTGCTGGCGGGGATGATCACCGGCATCTATTTCTTCGGCGGCATCCTCACCGCCATGGTGGATATACTGGTGCCCAAGTTCAAGGCGCTGTTCACCCTGAACTACACCGAGGCGATGCTGACGCAGTTCTGCTATTTCCTCGCCTATCTGGTGTTCTCGCTGCCGGCCGGGCGGATCGCGGCGCGGCTGGGCGCGGTAACGGGCACGGCGCTGGGGGTGGCGATCATGGCGCTGGGCTGCGTGCTGTTTGCGCCGGCGGCCTGGCTGGGCAGCTATCCGGCCTTTCTCTTCGCGCTGTTCGTGGTGTCGGCCGGCACCAACCTGTTCCAGATCTCGGCCAATCCGCTGATTGCCCGGCTGGGCGGCGCTGGCGGCGCGCATGGGCGGCTGGCGCTGGGGCTGGCGTTCAACGCGCTGGGCTATGCGGTGGGGCCGCTGGTGGGCACGGCGCTGATCCTGTCGGCCTCGGCGATGGCGCTGCCTGATCCGGCCCATGCGCCGCCGGCGGTGCTGGCGGCCTATCGGCTGGCCGAGGGGCAGATCATCCAGCGCCCCTTCCTGGGGTTGGCGCTGGGGCTGGTGGTGCTGGCGGGCGCGGTGCTGGCGGTGGGCGCGCGCGCGCTCAGGGCTGGCGGGGCGATGCTGGCGCCGGTGGCCTGGCGCTGGGGCGTGTGGCGCAACCGGCGGCTGGTGGCAGGGGCGCTGGCCATTTTCTGCTATGTGGGTGCCGAAGTGTCGATCGGCAGCCTGCTGATCAGCTATCTGGGCCTGCCGCGCGTGCTGGCCCTGCCGATGGGCGAGGCGGGCCATTTCGTCGCGCTCTACTGGCTGGGGGCGATGGCGGGGCGGTTTGTCGGCAGTTTCACGCTGGGGCGGGTGCCGGCGGGGCGGCAGCTGGCGGGCCATGGGCTGGCGGCGATCGGCCTGATCGGCCTGTCGCTGGCGAGCAGCGGCTGGCTGGCGGCGGCCAGCCTGATCGGCGTGGGGCTGGCCAATTCGATCATGTTCCCGGCGCTGTTCACCCTGTCGCTGGAGGAGCTGGGCGAGGAAGCGCCGATTGGCGCGGCGCTGTTGTGCATGGCGATTGTGGGCGGGGCGATCCTGCCGCTGGTCACCGGCGGCCTGGCTGATCTGGTCGGGCTGGGCTGGGCGCCGGTGGTGCCGGCGCTGTGCTATGGCGCGGTGGTGAGCTTTGGCCTGGCGGCGCGGCCCGCCGCCTAGCCGTTTCCTGAAGCATCTGCGGGCAGGGCCCCGCGCCTGGCATGGGCCGGGCGCGGGGCTTTTGCGTGCGCGGGGCGGTTGACAGGGTTGGGCGCTTCCCGTTAATGAACCAAAACAATCATTCTAATTAATGACCGGCCCAAGCGCCGGCCTCAATCACGCGGATCGCGCCGGGGAGAGAAAAATGAAGTTTTCCGTGTTCCTCAATGCCCGTTCGATGGCACCCGAGGCTGATCGCCAGCTCATGCTCGATCTGGAATCGCATGCGCTGCTGGCGGCAGACCTTGGTTATGAGGCGATCTTCCTGCCCGATCACCACTTCAACGGCTATATGCCGGTGGCGTCTGACAGTTTCATCTTCGCGGCCTATCTGGCGGCCAAGATGCCGCAGATGCATTTCGGCTTCTCGGTCGTCTCGGTGCCGCTGCACCATCCGGTGCGCTTTGCCGAGCGGATCAACGTGCTCGACCAGCTGACGCAGGGCAAGCTGCTGGTGGGCGTGGGCAGCGGCACCACGCCCGAGGAGATGATCGGCTTTGCCGTGAACTACAAGGATGCCGGCGCCATTTCCGATCGCAATCTGGAAATCGCCGAGCAGCTGTGGGCCAAGCGCATGGACGATCCCGCCGTGGAAATCGCCAATGGCCCCTATAACGGCCGCGTGCTGCAGCGCATCACCCCGGCGCCCTATTCGCCCGGCCATGCCCGGCTGATGCCGGTGGCCCTGAAGGAGGCTTCGGCCCGGCGCGCGGCCAAGCATGGCTGGCCGGCCTTCATCCCCGCCTTCACGCCGCCTGCCATCTATGGCACCGAGCCGTTCGACCATGTGAAGAAGTGGTTCGAGATCTACAAGGGCTACCTCCTGGCCGAAGGGCATGCCGATACCGTGGTGGCCGATGCGCTGGGCTGGACGACGCACACCTATCAATGCGTCCACATTGCCGAGAGCGAGGATCAGGCGCGCGAGGAGCTGCACGAGATCCTGACGGCCTATCAGGAAGCGGTGGACCGCGAGAACGCCTTCAACGCCCGCGCCGAAAGCGATGCGGCCAACCGGAAGAGCGATGTGAACATCCGCGCCACCGACGAGGGCTGGATCGGCACCTGGTGCCTGTGGGGCACGCCCGAAAGCGTGAGCGAGCACCTGCGCGCCTATCAGGATCTGGGCATTGGCAATATCCTGTGCGGCACCACCACCGGGCCGCTCACCCAGCGCCGGCTGGATCTGGGCAACCAGACGCTGCGGCTGCTGTCGGAACAGGTGATGCCGGCGCTGAAGGGCTGAAGGGCTGAAGGGCTGAGGGGCGCGGCGCGCGGGGGCTGCCCCTTCGCGCGCCCAGCCACCCTGCCGGCCGGACAACAGAGAAAAGATCGGGAGCCAAGCGATGCGAGAGCCAACCATCGAGGAAACCTGCGCGCTGACCGCGGGCGCGGCCATGTGGGCCAGCCTGGCGGTGCCGGAAGCGGGCATTCGCGCCTTCACCATGAGCGACGGGCCAATGGGCATCGCCAGCGGCAAGGTGGACGAGCGCGACGTGTCGCTGCTGACGCCTTGCCCGGCAGCGCTGGGGGCCAGCTGGGATGTGGATCTGTGCGCACGGGTGGGCGCGGTGGTGGGCAGCGATGCGGCCGCGCGCGGCGTGGATGCGGTGCTGGCGCCCAACCTCAATCTGGCGCGCAGCCCGCTGGCGGGCCGGGCCTTCGAATATTTCTCGGAGGATCCGGTGCTGGCGGGCCTGCTCGGGGCGGGCTGGATCGCGGGCCTGCAATCCACCGGCACCGCCGCCGTGGCCAAGCATCTTGTCTGCAACGACAGCGAGACAGAGCGCGACCGGGTCGATGTGCAGGTGGATGAGGCGAGCCTGCGCGAGGTCTATCTGCGGCCCTTCCAGATCGCCGTCAGGGCGGGCTGCGCGGGGCTGCTGGCGGCCTATAACAAGGTCAACGGCAGCTGGTGCTCCGAACAGGGGCGGGTGCTTACCGATATCGTCAAGGGCGAGTGGGGCTTTGCCGGCGCCATCATGAGCGACTGGTTCGGCACCCACAGCAGCGCTGGCGCGATCAACGCCGGGCTGGATCTGGAAATGCCGGGCCCGGCCCGCTTCATGGGCGGCAAGCTGGCGCCGCTGGTGGCCGATGGCACGGTGGGCCTGGCGCGCGTGGCCGATGCCGCGGCCCGCGTGGCGGCCACCGCGCGGGCGGCCACCGGCCCCAAGGCGCCGCCACTGGCCCCGGGCGCAGCGCAGGCGGTGCTGGAGGAAGCGGCGGCGGCTGGCATGGTGCTGGTGAAGAATGCCGGCGGCCTGTTGCCGCTGGCGCCGGCGGGGCTGAAGCGGCTGGCGGTGATCGGCCCCAATGCGGCGGCGCCTTGCTATCAGGGCGGCACCTTTGCCAAGATTGCCGTGGCGCCGGGCACGCCCACGCCGATCGACAGCATCCGCGCGCGCTTTGGCGGCCAGTGCGAGGTGGTCTACGAGGCTGGCGTCGATCCGCAGCCGCGCTTGCCGGCGATGCCGGTGGTGCCGGCGCTGGATATCGGCGATGGCTGCACTGCGGGCATGAGCCTGGAATATTTCGTCGATCCTGGCGCTGCGCCGCTGTTCCGCGAGACGCGGGCGACCAATTCGCTGGTGTGGTTTGTCGGCGTGCATGAGGAGGGCGGGTTCGACCAGCCGGGCATGGTGCGCGCCAGCGGGCTGTTCCGCGCCGAACAGGCCGGCGCCCACCTGTTCTACCTCGGTTCCACCGGCGCGGCGCGGCTGCTGGTGGAGGGCGCCGAAGTGCTGGCCACCGGCGGCGAGGTGCCCGCCAGCGATGTGATGGGCAAGCTGAAGGCGGGCGATGCCGATCATGTGGCGGTGATGCTGGCGGCCGGCCAGCAGCTGCGCATAACGGTGGAGTTCACCCATGGCGCGGCGCGGGTGCATGGCCTGTGGTATGGCATCCGCCGGCCCGACAGCGCCGAGGCGATGTTCGCCCGCGCGGTGGAGGCGGCAAGGGAGGCCGATGCGGTGGTGCTGGTGGTGGGCGAAACCTCCGATTCCAGCGTGGAATCGAAGGATCGGCCCGACACGCGGCTGCCCGCCGAGCAGATCCGCCTGATCGAGGCGGTGTGCGCGGCCAATCCGCGCGTGGCGGTGGTCTCCAACGTGGGCCATGCCTTCGATTGCGGGTGGGATGGGCTGGCCGCCGCCCATCTGGTCGCCTGGTATCCGGGGCAGGGCTTTGGCCCGGCGCTGGCCGCCGTGCTGGCCGGCGATGCCGAGCCTGCCGGCCGCCTGCCGCTGACCATTGCCGAGGCCGAGGCGGATTATCCCGCCCTTGGCCTGGCGCCCGATGCGGCCGGCCATCTGGCCTATGCCGAAGGGCTGCTGGTGGGCTATCGCGGGCTGATCGCGCGCGGGCGGAAGGCGCGCCATCCGCTGGGCAGCGGCCTTGGCTATGCCCGGGTGGACTGGCTGGAGGCGCGGGCCGAGGCAGGTGCGGTGGCGGTGCGGCTGCGCAATGCCACCGCCCGGCCGGCCAGCGAGGTGGTGCAGCTGTATGCCGATGCGCCCCATTGCGCGCTGGTGGGCTTTGCCAAGGCGCAGCTGGCCCCGGGCGAGGAGATCTGGCTGCGCGTGCCGGTGGAGCCGCTGGCGCTGGAGCGCTGGGTGGCGGGCGGCTGGCAGCGGCTGGCCGCACCGCTGGCCTTGCGTGCGGCGCGCCATGCCGAAGATCCCGGGCTGGCGGTGGTGTTGCCGGGCTGAGGGGGCTTGCAAGCCGGGCGGCGGGCCCTAAGGCGAGGCGCAAGGAGGCCCGGTGTTGACCCGTGCCTCGCCTCGAAAGGAGCCCTTGCCCCCATGCGCCTGCCGCGCCGCCTGCTTGCCATCCTGTCCGCCTCTGGTCTGGCTCTTGCTGGCGGGGTTGCCGCTGCCAGCCCGGCGGCGCCCCCGGAGCTGGAGGAGAACCGCCCCTGGGGCCAGGTGGCGCTGACTTTCGACGATCTGCCCGGCCTCACCCTGTTTGCCGATCAGCCCTATGTCGATTATTTCAACGAGATGCTGGTGCGCGGGCTGAAGCGCCACCATCTGCCCGCCATCGGTTTCGTCAACGAAAGCAAGCTCGACGAGATCCAGCGCGAGCGGCAGATCGCCAATCTGCGCCGCTGGCTGAATGCCGGCGAGAACCTGGGCAACCACACCTTCAGCCATGAATCGCCCAATGATCTGGGGGCGGCCGGCTATATCGCCGATATCGCTAGGGGTGAGCCGGTGACGCGCGCGCTGCTGGCCGAAAAGCACAAGCCGCTGGGCTGGTTTCGCCACCCCTATCTGGAAACCGGCTTTCCCGCCGCCGCCAAGAAGCAGATCGACGACTGGCTGGCCGCCCATGGCTATCGCGTGGCGCCGGTCACCATCGATGCCGACGACTGGGAATTTGCCGAACCCTATGACGATGCCATCTCGCGCCACGATGCCGCGCGGGTGGCCCGCATCCGCCGGCAGTATCTGGACTATACCGAGCGCACCATCGCCTGGTATCAGCGCGCCTCGCAGGAGGTGTTCGGCCGGCAGATCGCCTTTGTCATGCTGCTGCACGACACCCGCCTCAATGCCGACAGCATCGATGATCTGGCCGCCATTCTCCAGCGCCGCAAGCTGAAGGGGGTGCCGCTGGAAAAGGCGATGAAGGACGAGGCCTATCGCCTGGGCGACCCCTATGTGGGCAAGGATGGCATCGACTGGATCGAGCGCTGGGCCGACAAGCTGCACCGCAACGAGCCCTGGGCCAGCTGGCGCGACGTGCCCAAGCAGATCGAGGACGAATACGAGCGCAACAACCACGACCGCCACGAGCCCCCGGCGCCGGCCGTGCCCACGGTGAAGTAAGGCCTAGTCCAGCAGTTCCTGAAAGGCCTGCACGGCCCTGCTGGCCCGCCGCGCGCGATGGGTCAGCAGGGTGAAGCGACGGGCGGGCAAGGGCCAGTCCAGCCGGACGATCTGCCCGGCCGCCACCCGCGCGCCCGCCGCCAGTTCCGACACGGCGCCCACCAGCGCGCCGGCCGCCAGCGCTTCCAGCACGGCGCCATTCGATGGCAGCTCCAGCCGGATGTCGAGTGCGGCCGGGGCAAGGCCTGCGGCGGCCAGCGCATCCTCGAAATGGGCGCGGGTGCCTGATCCTGCCTCGCGCAGCACCCAGGCCGCGCTGGCCAGCTCTGCCGGGGCCAGCGGCCGGCGGGCCTCGGCATGGAGGGCCAGCGGGTGATCGGGCCGGGCATAGAGGCCCAGCCGGTCTGCGCCGATGGGACGGCGGGCCAGCAGGGGCGCCTCCGTCTCGCCCTCGACAAAGCCCAGATCCGCCTCGCCCGCCAGCACCAGGGCGGCTGCCTCCTGCGTGTTGCCCACCGCCAGCGACAGCGCCACCCCCGGCCAGCGCGCGGCAAAGCGGGCCATGCGCACAGGCAGCCAGTAGGTCGCCACCGTCTGGCTGGCTGCCAGGCGCAGCTGCCCCCGCTTCAGCCCGGCCAGATCGTCGAGCGTGCCGGCCGCCTCTGCCGCGCGGGCCAGCACCGCGCGCGCCTCGGGCAGGAAGGCCCGCCCCGCTTCCGATAGTTCCAGCCCGCGCCCCACCCGGTTGAACAGCAGCAGGCCGTGGCGCCCTTCCAGCGCGGCCACCGCGGCGCTGACCGAGGGCTGGGTGAGATGCAGCGTTTCTGCCGCGCGGGTCATGTTCAGCGCTTCGGCAACGGCGATGAAGATGCGCAACTGGTCGAGCGTCATTCAATAGAAATACTCTATCGAATATCCACAATCAATCGATTGGATTTTGCGCCGCATAAAGCCCAGCTTGCCGGCATGACACAGCCGCTTTCCCCTCGTCGTTTGCTCCCTGGCCTTGCGCTGGCGCTGGTCATCAGCGCGCTGGCCTATGGCGTGGAATGGGTGGAGATCAGGCTTTGGGGCCGGGCCTATCTGGAAGCGCTGGTGGTGGCGATCCTGCTGGGCGCTGTGTGGCGCACGGTGATCGGCCTGCCGGTGCGGGCGGCCTCTGGCATCCGCTTTGCCGCCAAGCCGGTGATGGAGGGGGCCGTGGCGCTGATGGGCGCGTCGGTTAGCCTTGCCGTGCTGGCGCATACCGGGCTGGCGCTGGCCGGCGCCATTGCCGGCACCATCGCGCTGACGATCCTGGCCGGCTATCGCATTGGCCGGTGGTTGGGGCTGCCGGTGCGCATGGCGCTGCTGGTGGCTTGCGGCAATGCCATCTGCGGCAATTCGGCGATCGCCGCGGTGGCGCCGGCCATCGATGCCGATGGCGAGGATGTGGCTGCCGCTGTGGGCTTCACCGCGGTGATGGGCATTGTTGTGGTGCTGGCGGTGGCGCCGCTGGCCTGGGCGCTGCAGCTCAGCCCGGTGCAGGGCGGCATGTTGGCAGGGATGACCGTTTATGCCGTGCCGCAGGTGCTGGCCGCGGCCGGGCCGCTGGGCGCCATGGCGGTGCAGGTGGGCGCGGTGGTGAAGCTGGTGCGGGTGTTGATGCTGGCGCCGGTGGTGGCGGTGCTGTCGGTGCTGGGCGGCAAGGCGCAGGCGCAGGAAGGCATGGGCGCTGGCGGGCATCTGGCGCGGCTGGTGCCGGGCTTCATACTGGTGTTTCTGGGGCTGGCGGGGCTGCGCTCGCTGGGGCTGGTGGGCGATGGGCTGGCAGCGCTGGCCCATGGGCTCAGCATGGGCGGCACGGTGGTGGCGATGGCCGGGCTGGGGCTGGGGGTGGATCTGCGCCAGCTGCGCGCGGCAGGCCCCCGGGTCAGCGCGGCGGTGGTGCTGTCGCTGGTGGTGCTGTTTGCCGGGGCGCTGGCGGTGATCCACTGGCTGGGGTGAGGGGAATTACCCTTCCCCGAACATCTGCCGCTGCGCCGCCTCGATCTCTTCCAGATAGCGGCGGCGGGCGTGTTTCTCGCTCAGCACGCCCACCACCCGCCCTTCGGGATCGACCACGGCCAGCTCGTCGGCCATGGCGGCATCGAAGGCGCGCAGGGTTTCCTTGATGCCGGTGAAGGGGTTGAGCGTGCTGTCGGCCAGCCGGGCCAGCGCCGCCACCGCCCCTTGCGGATCGAGCGCGGGGGCATAGGCGGCCGCTGTCGGCACGATGCCATGGTAATGCCCCTGCTCATCGGTGAGGATCGCCTTGCTGGCCGAGCCTAGCGGCACCGCCTGGCGAAATTGCGCCACCGAGGCAAGGGCCGGCACCGCCACCCAGTCGCGCCGCATCATCCGCCCGGCGTTGAGCGAGAGCATCCAGCCGATATCGCGCGGCGAGCGGATATCCGATCCGCGCACATGCAGCCGCCAGGTGGAGAAGGAATAGCCAAAGGCCTCACGCGTGACCAGGCTGGAGAGCAGCGCGGCGGTCAGCACCACGCCCATCAGCGCGAAATCATGCGTCGTCTCCAGCATCAGCAGCGCCAGCGTCATCGGCCCGCCGACGATCGACACCGCCAGCCCGGCCATGCCCACCAGCGCCGCGTCATTGGGGTCTATCGCCAGGCCCCAGGGGTTGAGGTTGACGATCTCGCCATAGGCCTGGCCCAGCAGCGAGCCCAGAAACAGCGAGGCAAAGAACAGCCCCCCGCGATAGCCGCTGGCCAGCGAGATGACCGAAGCGGCGATCTTCAGCCCGAGCACCACCAGCAGGAAGGCAATCGGCGGGTGCAGCACCAGATCGAGGTGCAGCGCGCCATGCCCGGCCGACAGCGTTTGCGGCGAGGCCCAGGCGATCGGCATCAGCAGCAGCCCGCCCAGCAGCGGCCGCCAGCGGCTGGCGCGCGTGGCCCACTGCAGGCCCCGCTCGGCAAAGGTGACCAGGCGCATGATGGCAATGCCCACCAGCGCCGACAGCAGCCCCAGCCCGGCATAGCAGGCATAATCCACCAGCGTGATCGCCCGGTTGGCGGTGGTGGCGATGAGGTAGGGTTCTGCCCCCAGCTGGCGCATCAGCACCACGGCGGCCAGCGTTGCCGCGATGACCGGCGCCACCGCCGCCGTGCTGTAGGTGCCGATGACGATCTCGAAGGCATAGAAGGCGCCGGCCAGCGGCGCGCCAAACGCCGCCCCCACGCCCGCCCCTGCGCCCGCGCCCACCAGCGTGCGCAGATCCGCCCGCCGCAGCTTCAGCCACTGGCCCAAGAGCGAGCCGATGCCGCCGCCCATCTGCGCATAGGTCGCCTCCAGCCCGACAGAGGCGCCGCAGCCGTTCGACACCAGCGTTTGCGCGGCGATCAGCGCGGTGTCGATCGGCGGCACGCGGCCGCCATGCAGGGCATTGGCCTCCACCACGTCGATCGGCGGGCGGGCCCGGCGCGCCTGCAGCCGGCCCAGCCCCACCAGCACCAGCCCGCCCAGCGGCAGCGCCAGCAGGCGCCAGGGGTGGTGGATGGAGCCCAGCGCGCTCAGCCGGTTGATCGTCACGCCATAGAGCAGGTGTTGCAGTTCGTGCGCCAGCCAGCCCTGGGCCAGCGTGGCGATGCCGGCCGCAGCGCCGGTCAACATCGCCAGCAGGATGAACACCGCCTCGCTGCCGCGCAGCCAGCGCCGGGCGTTGATCCCTGACTGGCGCAGCGTCTGGCGAAGCGCGCGGGTGGCCATCGGCCTAGAGCAGCACCCCGCCCACCGGGGCCAGCGGCGGCGGCAGATCGGCCACGCCCAGCGCGGCCAGCATCTCGCGCTCCACCGTGCGCACGATGGCGTCGATCGGCAGGTCGTTGGGTTCGGTGCCGAAGGGGTCTTCCAGCTGGTCGCCCAGCGCATCGAGGCCGAAGAAGGTGTAGCCCACCAGCAGCGCCGGCAGCAGGGTCCACCAGCCCATCGTGCCGGCCAGCGCCAGCGGCAGGCACAGGCAGAAGACATGCGCCGTGCGGTGCAGCAGCAGCGAATAGGCAAAGGGCACCGGCGTTGCGGCAATCCGCTCGCAGGCGGCCTGCACGCCGGAAAGGGCGCCCAGCTGCTCTTCCAGCGCGTGCCAGCGCCAGCCATCGATCTGCCCCTGGGCCAGCAGGCGCTGGGTTTCTGCCCCCAGCAGCCGCAGCGCGGCATCGGTGGGGTTGGGCGCGCAGGGATCGGGCGCGGGCATCCAGGGGGCGAGGGCGGCGGCCTCGTCGCGCCCGCGCAGGCGGGCGGCCAGGCCGCCGGCAAAACCGGCCACGCCGCGCAGCAGCCCCTCGCGCTCTGCCGGGCCCAGCAGGGCGGCCTGGCGGGCAAGGCTGCGCGCGGCGATCACCAGCGCGCCCCACTGCTTGCGCCCTTCCCACCAGCGATCGTAGCAGGCGTTGTTGCGAAAGCTCATGAAGATCGACAGGGCAAGGCCGATCAGCGTGAGCGGAATGGCGCCGATCTGGGCGAAAATGCCACGATAGGCGCCGGCCGCCAGCACCGCGCCCACCGATACGGCGGCGATCAGCACCATGCGCCCGGCGATGCGCGGCAGGATCGTGCCGCGCACGGCAAACAGCACTTCAGCCAGACCGGGTTTGGGGCGCAGGATCATGCCCCAGCGCTAGCGCCGGGCGGGCCCGGCGGCAAGCTTTGGCAGGCGTTTCAGTCCATTTCCCAGGCGCGTTCGCCGTGCGAGGCAAGGTCCAGGCCCTCGCGTTCGTCATCCTCGCCCACGCGCATCGGCACGATCTGGGCCACCGCCAGCGCGATCGCCACGCTGGCCGCCGCCGACCACAGCGCCACCACGCCCACGCCGGCCAGCTGCGCCAGCGCCTGCCGGGCCAGATCCATGTCCTGTGAATAGCCGGCCCCGCCCAGCGCCGGCGAGAGGAACAGCGCCAGCAGCACAGAGCCGGTCATGCCGCCCACGCCATGCACGGCAAACACATCGAGCGAATCGTCGATCCGCCACTTCTGCTTCACCAGCTGGATCATCGGGAAACAGACCGCCGCGCCCGTGCAGCCCAGCAGCAGCGCCGCGCCCGGAGCAATGAAGCCGGCCGCCGGCGTTACCGTGGCCAGGCCCGCGATGGCGCCGGTGGCAAAGCCCACGCTGGTGGGCTTGCCCACCACGAAGCGCTCGATCCCCAGCCACACCATCGCCGCGGCAGAGGCCGCCACATGGGTGTTGATGATGGCATTCACCGCCGTGCCATTGCCCGCCAGCGCCGAGCCGCCGTTGAAGCCGAACCAGCCCACCCACAGCAGCGCCGCGCCCACCATCGTGAGGGCCGGCGAATGGGGCAGCATCAGCGTTTTGGGGAAGCCCTGGCGCTTGCCCAGCATGGCCGCCACCACCAGCGCCGAAACGCCCGCCGTGGTGTGCACAACGATGCCGCCGGCAAAATCCTGCGTGCCCAGCCGGGTGGCCAGCCAGCCGCCGCCCCAGATCCAGTGCGCGGCCGGCGCATAGACCACCAGCCCCCACAGCGCGCAAAAGCCGATCACCCAGCCAAAGCGCGCCCGGTCCACCCAGGCGCCGGCCATCAGCGCCGGGGTGATCGCGGCAAAGCACATCTGGAACAGGGCAAAGCTGTTTTCCGGCAGCGCAAGCCCCGCGCGCAAGGGAGCAAGGCCCGCCAGCATCAGCGCGTTGGTGGCGCCGAACCAGCCGTTCGTCACCGTGCCGAAAGCGATCGTGTAGCCGCACACGATCCACAGCAGCGAGCCCACCGCCGCGATCGCCCCCACCTGCACCAGCACCGAGAGGAAGTTCTTGGTGCGCACCAGCCCGCCATAGAACAGCCCCAGGCCCGGCATGCACATCAGCAGCACCAGCGTCGAGGATATAAGGATCCAGATCGTGTCGACGCCATTGGCCTGATGGGCGGCATTCACCGCATCTGCCGCGCGGGCGAGCGTGGGCGCGGCCGCGCCGGCAAGCGCCAGCGGCCACGCAAGAGACTTGCGCATGGGGTTGCTCTCCATTTTCCCGGCAGACACCGCCTGCCGAACTCCTCAACGCAGGTCTCTAGGCGATGGCGCGCAATAGGCAAGGGGAGGGGGCGGCGATGGCCCGGGAAAGCATCGCGATAATATTATTTCTTCTATCAGAAAATCTGATCGGGCCGGCAGCGGCGCGCAAAGACCCCGCGCCAGCGCGCCGGGCTTTGCCAGATTTTGCCGGAAGGATGGAGGCCCGAGCCGGAATCGAACCGGCGTATACGGATTTGCAGTCCGCTGCGTCACCACTCCGCCATCGGGCCATCCGGTGGTGAGAGCGGCAGCCCCTAGCCGAGGGCGCCGCCCATGGCAATGGGCTTTATCGCAAGGGTGCGCGCAAATCGGCGGGGCGGGGGCTGGCGGGGCGCCTGCCGCCCTCTTGCCAAGCGCGGCGCGCCGCCGCATGCACGTCAGGTATAGCAATCGGGGCGCCTGCGTGCCGCAGCCTGCCGCCCGGATTGCATGTGCGCCCTGTTGAGGAGTTCCTGCCGATGAAAACCCGCGCTGCCGTGGCCTTTGCGCCGAAGACCCCTCTGGAGATCGTGGAGGTGGATCTGGAAGGGCCGAAGGCCGGCGAGGTTCTGGTGGAGATCATGGCGACGGGCGTGTGCCACACCGATGCCTACACGCTGGATGGCTTCGATTCGGAAGGGATTTTCCCTTCG
>DASRYE010000118.1:0-6625 GCA_035653915.1 Novosphingobium sp.
GGGGGCGATGGCCGCCCCGCCGATTGAGCAGCCTAGAAGCTGGCGGGGATGATCTCGATGGCCAGTGGCGCAGCGCCGGCCGCGATGGCCAGCAGGCGGTCGATATTGGGATGGGCGCCGGGGCGGGCGCGGGCATCTGCGGTGTGTTCGGCAAACACGGCCAGGCCATGTGCGGCGGCCTGTGCATCCAGCTGGCCAAAGGCTTGCCGCAGATACTGATAAACCGCCAGCGATCCCTGCTTGCCCGGCTGGTTCTCGATGGTGGCGCACACGGCGCCCTGCGCGTCTACCAGATCGATGCGCTGCACATCGGCGATGGGCGGCAGGCGCTGCAGATTATCCTTGAACGATGCACCGGGTTGAATGAGAGCCAGCATATTGCAAATTCCTGCGTGGATGGGCGCGCGCCTCTAGCAGCTTGGGCCGGCGCGCGCCATAAGGCGCAGGCGTTGGAATGAGCTGCCTTATGCCGCGTAGCGATCGCGGGCATGGTGGAAATGGCTGTTCAGGTTGAACTGGCCAACGGCGGCCTCCAGCGTGCGGGCCTGGTCGCTCAGGCTGCGTGCGGCGGCGGTGCTTTCCTCTACCATGGCGGCATTTTGCTGGGTCATGCGCTCCATTTCGCCCACCGCCTCGTTGATGCGCACAAGGTCGGTCGCCTGGATCTCGGCCGAGTTCGCGATCTCGTCGATGGTCTCGCGCAGCTGGCCGATCTGCTCGATGATATGTTTCAGCGCGGTGCCGGTTTCGCCCACCAGCGCCACCCCTTGCGCCACCTGCCCGGAACTGGCGTTGATCAGCTTCTTGATGTCCTGCGCGGCCTCGGCGCTGCGCATGGCCAGCGAGCGCACCTCGCTGGCCACCACCGCAAAGCCCTTGCCGGCATCGCCCGCGCGTGCGGCTTCCACCCCGGCGTTCAGGGCCAGCAGGTTGGTCTGGAAGGCGATGCCATCGATCAGCGAGATGATCTGGCTGATCTGCTCGGAGGATTTCTCGATTTCGCCCATCGCCATCACCGCATTGCTCACGATCGAGCCGCCCTCGACCGCCTGCTGATCGGTGGAGATGATGGAGCGGCGCGCATCGGCGGCGTTCTCGGCGGTCTGGCGCACGATGGCGGTCACCGAATTCATGGCCGAGGCGGTCTGCTCCAGGCGGGCAGCGCCGGTTTCGGTGCGGCTGGCCAGATCAACCGAGGCCTGGCTGATCTCGCCGGCGCCGATGTTGATCGTCTTGCTGCTGTCCTCCACCGACAGGATGATCTTGTGCAGCGAGCCGATCGCCGCATTGAAATGCCGCTTCACATCGGCATATTCGGCCGAGAAATTCTCGGTGATCTGCGAGGTCAGGTCGCCGTTGGCCAGGCGCTCAAGGCTTTTGGACACGGTGTCGACCACCAGCTGGGTGCTGGCCTGGTCGTGTTCGCGCTGCTCCAGGTTGGTGCGCAGGTCCTTCTGCATCTTGCGCAGGGCCTCCGCCAGCGTGCCAACCTCGTCATCCTGCGCGATGGCCAGCTGCTGGTTGAGCTTTTCCTGCGCGATGCCTTCGGCAAATTCGGCGCAGCGGCTGATGGGGCGGGATACCGTGCCGGCCATCCGCCAGGTCATGACGATGGCCGCCACCGCGATCCCCACGCCGATCAGCAGTTGCAGCATCGCATCGACGCCGGAACGCCGGCCCAGCTGATCGGACAGCAGCGTGGCATCGGCCATCACCATCGCCCGGGGGACGGAAATCAGCACCGCCCACGAGGTGTCGACCCGGCCGATGCGGATCGGCGAATAGATCTGCAGATCCGGGCTCTTCGGGTCGTCGAGCACCACTGATTTGCCCTCGGCGATGATGTTGGCGCTGTTCGCCCAGGCCGCATTGGCCCTGGCCGCCGCGCCGCCGATGGTGGCCGGATCCGCGCTGTTGGCGACGATCAGGCCGCTGTCGTTGATCACCGCCACGGTGCTTTTGCCGTTATAGAGCGACTTGCTGACCTGGCTGGCCAGCGTTTGCAGGAAATCGAGGTTGTAGTCTGCCCCGGCCACGCCGTGGAACACGCCGTTGATCATGATCGGCACCGACATGGTGGCCAGATAGACCTGCTTGCCCTGCACGATATAGGGCAGCGGGCCCAGCAGGTTCTCGTGGTGGGTGTTGTGGGGGTTGATATACCACGCGCCTTTCACCAGCCCGTTGGGATGGCGCGCGCTGCTGTCATATTCCACCAGCGGCTGGATGGCGATTTTGCCGTTGGTGCCCCGCGTCCAATAGGGAAGAAAGCGCCCGGTGCCGTCCGATCCCATCGCCGCCAGATTGCGGAAGGCGTTGTCGTTGCCGTCCAGGCCATTGGGCTCCCAGGCGGAATAGGTGCCGTTGAAGCGGGGGTTCTGCTCAAGGATATTGCGCAGGACAGCGGTGAACTGCGTGCGCCGGCTGCCGGCAGGCGTGCCGCCGGCACCGGGGGCGGCCATCTGCTCGAAGCTGTTGGCGGTGTTGCGGGCGGCGTCGAAGGCGGTGTCGAGTTCGGATTTGATGAAACGGGCTTCCGCATTGGCGCGGTTCTGCAGGTTCTCATTGACCTGCTGGTTAATCATTTCCGAAACGCGGCCATTCACATATCCGTGGGTGCGAACGGTCGCAAAGGTGCTGTATGCAACCATGATGGCAAAGGCGACGACAATACAAGCTCCTGCTGTCACGGCGATCTTGGCTTTGACAGAGCGCAGCATTGTAAATGATTTAAGCATGAAAGCGTCCCTATCGGCAGCATGGCCATTGCGGTTTGTGGCCATGCGTACAGAGGGGCGTGGAAAGATTTGTTGAGGTTTGGGGCCAGTAGAAAACCTATTGGCCTTTGGTGGGAGAGGGGGCGCTGCCGGGCATGGGGCTGGCGGGGAAGACCGGCGCATGGCAGAGGCAGGAATCGGCAACGCCGGGATTAAGGCCGTTACGCTGCACAGTAGGGATGATGAGGTTGCAATTTACGTGGCGGCGGCCGAGCAAAGGCGGCTCGGCAAGCAGTCTATCGCCCGCATTGCAAAGGCAGACGTGTCTAACCGCAAAAGGGAAAGGCGTCTAACTCGAAAGGAAAACACTGCAAAATGAGTGTCTTAGTATACGAAATGGCTCCCTGAGTAGCAGCGATCGAACCATAGCTAAGCGCCTTATATATAATCATAATATCTGGATTTGCGGTTGAAAGGCCCCCTTGGAGGCCCCCAAATCAAATCGGTGGATTGCTGAGAATTTCCTGCTTCCAGGCTTCGATTTCGCTCTGCAGCCAGGCCACGCGGCCGCCGCCGATGGGGCGCGGCGCGGGAAAATTGCCCGCTTTGATTCGCCGATAGATCGTGGCTGTGTGGAGGCTCGTTTCCGCGCGGATTTCCTTGATGGACATGAGGCGTCCGGGGGCCTGCGGAACTGGCGGCGGGCAGGGCATGGGTTTCGGCATCGGCAGGTCTCGGCACTTGAAATGCGGGGAGGGCTGGTGGGGGGGGGCCGATCGGCACCGGCGCGCGATCAGGGGCCGCTCACCAGTCGAACTCCCACAGCATGGGGATGAGGGCGCCGGGCAGGTAGAGCGGGTGGGCCGGCGTGCCATCGCGGTTGCGGCGCAGGCTGTGCAGTTGCAGGCCGGCCTTGGCGCAGGCCAGGCGCACGGTGAGATCGCGCTGGAAGAAGTGCCCCTGCTGGCCCCAGCCGGCGATCGTGCCGCCGGCCAGCGCCATTGCCAGGGCGATCGCCGCATCATTGTGGGGGCCGATGGGGTTTTCCGCTTCCAGCAACTCGGCGGGATCGCGGGCGCGCAGGGCAAACAGGTTCCACACCAGCATCCCATCGAGCGGCCCGCAGCCGGGAATGCCCCGCCGCATCACGCTGAGGCAGCGGCGGATGGTGGCATCGTTGCTGGTGGCATCGGCGGTGGAGGGGTTGAGCAGGGCAAAGCCCATGAACGGGGCGGCCATGCCCGCCTCGCGCCACAGCAGATAGCGATAGCGCCCGCAGGGGCTGAGCACGGCGCCGGCCTTGGTGCCGCCGAGGAAGGAGAGGCCGCGCTGCGTAGCCCAATCGCGGATGATGGGCAGCGCCTGTGCGGCTGGCGGCGGGGCGGGGGTGCTCATGCGGCGGCCCTGCGCGGAAAGATGGCGGGGGCATCTGCGAGGATCCGCGCGCCATAGGCGCCCATGGCCGCGAAGAAGGGGGCCACCTGCAGGGGATCGAGATCGGGCGGGGCTTCGGCCAGGATGCCGCCCATGGTGTTCATGGCGGCAAACAGTGTGTCGAGCTCGTATTTCGCCAGTTCCGAGAGGGCGTAATGCGTCTCTTGCGTCGGATCCGGCTGGCGCGCGAAGGCGGCGCCAAAAGCTGGGTCGCTCATGGGCAGGGTTCCTTTCGATGAACCCGACCCCCAACTGCAAATTTGGTGGCCGGATATGCCGGTTTGCAGACCGGTAGAACCCTGCGGTGCCGGCAGGCCGAAGCCTCCGACATATCCGACCATAGGAAAGCGCGCCGGGAAACATCCAACGGCGCGCCTTGTCGGCAGGGATCTGGTGCGGCTGCAAATCCGCGCCCCCACCTTTTGTGTGAGGGCAGCATTGGAACTGCTCCTACGCAGCCAAGTTGTCAAGGATAGCCTGTGCATCAAGCTATCCTCCAACGGTCGCCACGTAAAATTCGGCTTATGTGTTTGGTGGTCACGCCATAGCGTTGCGAAAGCAATTGGCGATCTGCTCCCAATTTACATAGCTGACGAATTTCAGCAGCGATTTCAGGGGTGATTTTGGCGGCTGTCTCGTTGCCATGGGCACGCCTGTCCATCGCATTTTGCGATGCGGTGCCCCAAGCTAAATTTACCATGCGATTGTCAGAAGGATCACCATTTAGATGCCGAATCTGCAAATGCTCACCGGTGGGATTCGGGAGAAATGCTAGACCGACAAGGCGATGAACTGACTTTGTAAACGACCGGCCATTTCGGCGTAAAACGACGGACCGATATGACTGGCCGCCAGCTAGGTCAGTGTTGTGAGCACGGCCCTGCCGCAGCACGCGGTGAGACAGATGACTATATACTCGACCTTCGGTGCTGACGGCATACTCTGGAAACCCTTCAATGGGCAGCCAGCTTTCAACGGTCGCAGCGGTCACCTGTTGCGGCGGGCAAAGCGCGGGACACACTTTTGCAAGCCGAATGGCCGTGTCGGCCGCAGTCAAAACAAGCGCATGCGTCATGCGAAACATCCCTGTTGAAGGTGCTGGCGGGAGCGGGCCTCCCAAGCGGCCAGATCCTGATCGTATTGGGTGAGGATCGCCGCGGCTGGCGTGGCGCAGCGGCCGCGGCTGGCAGACACGGCGCGGTTCACATCTGCATCCAGCGCTTTGGCCCGGCGCGAAAGTTCCAGCGCTTCGGCCAGCAGGCCGGCGCAGCCCGCGCAGGCCGGGCGGCGGCCGGGGCTGGCGGCAGCAGGGCGCGCTGCCGGCGGGAAGGCCGCGCGGCGGCTGCGCACGTGATGCTCGGCGTTCAGCGCGGCGCTGTGGCGCTGGCAGGGCATGCCGGCCGGCGCGCCGCATTTGGGGCAGGCCACCGCCAGCGGATCGGCATTGGCGCAGGGCGCGCACATGACCGATCCTTCCCGGCGCTGGCACTTGCCGCAGCGGATCTCCAGCGTTTTCACGCGGCGATTTCCACGCCTGCCTCGAGGCGGGCGAGTTCGGCGCGCAGGCGCGCTTCGGCCACGGCGAAGTGGCGCGGGTTGTGCTCTATGCCCACAAAGCGCTTGCCGGCGCGCAAGGCGGCGATGCCGGTGGTGCCCACCCCCATGAACGGATCGCACACGGATTGCCCCGCCACGTTGCGCATGATGCGTTCCATCAGCGGCACGGGCTTGGGGCAGGGGTGGCCGTGCCGATCGGCGCCGCGCGGGGAGGAGAGCCGGCGCACGCGCAGCCGATCGGCAATGCTGCCGGTGGGGTGCCAGCCGCGCTGCCAGGCGTGCACATAGAATTCCACATCGGCCCGGTAGTGGCGGTTGGCGATGGGCTGCGGGTTGGTCTTTTCCCAGATGCACAGCGCCTGCCGGTGGAAGCCGCCCTGCAGCCGGGTGAGCAGCTCGGCCAGCTGATCGTTATGGGCAAAGACCACGGCCGCGCCGCAGAGCAGCGGGTTGATGATGCCCATATCGAACCCGCGGTTCAGCCCATCCGTGATGAGCTGGTCCATGTTCGGGCGGCGCTTGCGATAGCGGCCGGCACCGGTGGCGCGGATCAGGTAGGGCGGATCGAGCACATCGGCATCCATCCAGCCCAGCCGGGGCCGGATGGCATAGGCATCGCCCGGCCACAGGGTGACAGGGCCAAAAGTGATCGGCTTAGGCATAGGTACGTTCATTTCCGAGGCACGGGGGTGAGGTTGCTGCCGCTTCGTGGCAATCGCGGCAGCGCCAGGGGCCGGCGGCGCCGTTGCGGCTCCAGGAGGGGTGGAGGAGGCCGCAATCGGCGCAGCCTTCCGGTTTCCAGGCGGGCGCAGGGCCGTGGCGGAGCGATGCGGGCGTGAAGGGCGCGCGCCTCATGCCGGCTGGCCCGCAGAGGCGACCACCGCCGCGCTGGGCGGCGTGTCGGGCAGGTGGTTGAT
>DASRYE010000119.1:0-45394 GCA_035653915.1 Novosphingobium sp.
TCAGCGCCGAAAGCGGCCACACGCTCACCTATGCCGGGCTGGACCGGCTGGCCAACCAGGGCGCCCACCTGCTGCGCGCGCTGGGGCTGGCGCGGGGCGATGTGCTGGCGGTGATGCTCGACAACGACTGCGCCGCCTTTGCCATCGCCTGGGCGGCAGAGCGCGCCGGCCTCTATCTCACCAGCATCTCCACCCGCCTCAGCCTGGCCGATGCCGCCTATATCCTGGCCGATTGCGAGGCGCAGGCGCTCGTCGTGTCGGACAGGCTGGCCGGCTTTGGCGCCGATGTAGCGCGCACACGGCCCGGCCTGCCCGCCTTCACGCTGGGCGCGCCGGCCGCCGGCCTTGCCAGCTGGATGGCCGCCATCGCCCCCCTGCCCACAACCCCCATCGCCGATGAAAGCAGCGGCACCGACATGCTCTATTCCTCGGGCACCACCGGGCGGCCCAAGGGAGTGAAGCCGGCCCTGCCCACCGGCGATCCCGGCGCGCCCACGCCGCTGGTGGCCATGGGCCGGCAGCTGTATGGCATGGGCGAGGAGACGGTCTATCTCTCCACCTCGCCGCTCTATCACGCCGCGCCGCTGCGCTGGGCGATGACGGTGATGCGGCTGGGCGGCACCGTCATCGTCATGGAAAAATTCGACGCCGAGGCCGCCCTGCGCCTGATCGCGCGCTACCGGGTGACCCATGGCACCTGGGTGCCCACCCATTTCGTGCGCCTGCTGGCCCTGCCCGAAGCGGTGCGCCGGCGCCATGACCTGTCCTCGCTGGCCCGCGCCATCCATGCCGGCGCGCCCTGCCCGGTGCCGGTGAAACAGGCGATGATCGACTGGTGGGGGCCGATCATCGACGAATATTATTCCGGCACGGAAATGTGCGGCATCACCGCCCTTGACGCGCGCGAATGGCTGGAGCGGCCGGGCTCTGTCGGCAAGGCGGTGCTGGGCCGGCTGCATATCCTTGATGACGACGGGCGCGAACTGCCCTGCGGCACGCCGGGCAATGTCTATTTTTCCGATGGCCCGGCCTTTGCCTATCACCGGGATCCGGCCAAGACCGCCGCCGCCCACAATGAAAAGGGCTGGGCAACGCTGGGCGATATCGGCAAGGTGGACGAGGCGGGCTATCTCTATCTGACCGACCGCAAGAATTTCATGATCATCTCGGGGGGCGTCAACATCTATCCGCAGGAGATCGAGAACTGCCTGCTGACCCATCCGCTGGTGGCCGATGCCGCCGTGGTGGGCTGCCCCGACCCCGAAATGGGCGAGTGCGCGGTGGCGGTGATCCAGCTGGCCCCCGAAGCCGTGGCCGGGCCCCACACCACCGCCGACATCCGCGATTTCCTGCGCGCGCGGCTGGGCGGCGTGAAAACCCCTCGCCGCTTCGAATTTCGCGCCGAACTGCCGCGTGAGCCCACCGGCAAATTGCTGAAAGCGGCGCTGGTGGCCGAATTTCGCGGCCGCACCAGCCAGCAGCCCTGACGAGAGGAGCCAACATGCACATTGCCGAAGCCATTGCCACCCGCCGCTCCGTGCGCGCCTATCTGGATCGCCCGGTGCCGCTGGAAACGATCCGCCGGGTGCTGGATCTGGCGCGCTGGGCGCCATCGGGCTGCAACTACCAGCCCTGGGAAGCCACCGTGCTGACCGGCGCGCCGCTGCAGGCGCTGCAGGAAAAGCTGCTGGCCGCCCAGCCCGACGATCCGCTGGAATATGATTGGGCCGCCCCCGGCAAGCATGCCCGCTATCAGGCGCGGCTGCAGGCGGTGGGCGCGGCGATGTATGGCGCGCTGGGCGTTGCCCGCGATGCGCCCGGCCAGCGCGAGGCCTTCGCCCGCGCCAACATGACCTCGTTTGGCGCGCCGGTGCTGCTGCTGTGCCACTTCCCCAAATTCATGAAAGAGCCGCAATGGTCGGATGTCGGCATGTGGCTGCAATCGATCATGCTGCTACTGCGCGGCGAGGGGCTGGATAGCTGCCCGCAGGAATATATGGGCAATTATGGCCGCACCATCAAAGCCCAGCTGGGCCTTTCGGACGAGACGATGCTGTTCTGCGGCCTGGCCATCGGCTGGCGCGACGAGCAAGCGCCGGTCAACGCCTTTGCCCGCGAACGGGTGGCGCTGGACGATCAGGTGGCCTTCCTCGGCTTTGACGCGGCATTGAACGCCGCCTTACCAGCCTGATTGTCGGCCTGATTGCCCCCTTGCCCCGGGGGCGATCTGCCCCTAGGATGGGCAACAATAATTTACAATTTTATTCCAAATACTTAATCCATCAGCAGTGCGACGCGACGTGGAAGAGACGGATATATTACTGCCTGCCCCCGGCATGCGACCGGGGCAACAGGACCCATTGCCCCTCCCTTCTGCCACAAGGCGCCGCCTGCCGGGCCTGGAAGCGCTGCGCTGCGTGGCGGCGCTATGCGTGCTGGCGCTGCATTTGCGGGCGGTGTTTGGCGGGCGCTATGTGTTCGGCCGGGGCTATCTGGGGGTGGATTTCTTCCTGATGCTGTCGGGCTATCTGATGGCCCGCACGCAGGAAGCGCGCCTGGCCGCCGGCGCCAGCCCCTGGGGGTTTCTGCTGCGGCGCTATGGCCGGCTGTGGCCGTTGATGGCGCTGGGCAGCCTGCCGGGCGTTTGGGTGCAGGCGCTGGCGCTGGGCGTGGTGAGCGCGGCGGTGTGGTGGCGCTATGCCCTCACCGCCACGCTCAACCTGCTGCTGCTGCCCGACATGCAGACCTATTTCGCCTTCCCCATCAACATCCCGGCGTGGACGATCTTTTTCGAGCTGGTGATGAACGCCCTGCATGTGCTGCTGTTCTGGCGGCTGCGCGGGGGCTGGCTGGCGCTGGTGCTGGCGGCGCTGCTGCCGGTGGTGGTGGGGATGGCCTTGCGCAACAACGGGCTGGATGTGGGCGCCCGGCCGGAAACCTTCCTGCTGGGCGGGCTGCGGGTGGGCTTTGCCTATCTCATCGGCGTGGCGCTCTATCGTTGGTGGCGCGATGTGCCGGTGCTGCCGGTGCCGCCGCTGCTGGCCATTGCGCTGATGCCGGCGCTGCTGCCGCTGCTGTTTGCCCTGCGCATCTGGAGCTGGTGGCCCGATGTGGCCTTTGTGCTGCTGGTGGGCCCGCTGATGATCGCCGGCGCGCTGCGCCTGGCGCCACAAGGGGCACCGGCCCGCTGGTCCACGCTGGCCGGCCAGCTGGCATTTCCGCTGTTTGCCTTCCAGATGCCGATCCTGCAAGGCTTCCACGATCAGAGCTGGGGCTATTGGCCGGCGGCCGCAGCGGTGCTGGCGGTGGGCGTGAGCGGCGCCTGCATCCTGGCATGGCTGGCCGCAAGAAAGGGAACCGCCGCATGACAGAGCCTGTGTTGATCACCCGCGAGGAAGGCGGCATCACCCTTCTCACGCTGAACCGCCCGGCCCTGCGCAACCCCATTTCCGACCCCGACATGCTGGAGGCGCTGCTGGCGGCGCTGGCCGATGCCGATGCCGATCCGGCCACGCGCGTCATCATCCTCACCGGCGCCGGCGGGGCCTTTTCCAGCGGCGGCAATCTTAACGCCATGCGCCCCGGCGCCGGGCTGATCGATGCAGCGCCGGTGGGCACGCGGCAGAACTATCGCCATGGCATCCACCGCCTGCCGCTGCTGATGGCGCGGCTGGAAGTGCCGGTGATTGCCGCCGTTGCGGGCCCGGCGGCGGGCGCGGGCTGCGATCTGGCCTGCATGGCGGATCTGCGCATCGCCGGCCAAAGCGCGCTGTTCATCGAAAGCTTCGTCAAGATCGGGCTGATCTCGGGCGATGGCGGGGCCTGGCTGCTGCCGCGCGTGGTGGGCTTTGCCAAGGCGGCCGAAATGGCGTTGACGGGCGATCCGGTGGATGCGCCCACGGCGCTGGCCTGCGGCCTTGTCAGCCAGGTGGTGCCCGATGCCGATCTGCCGCAGGCGGCCCTGGCGCTGGCCCGGCGCATTGCCGCCAATCCGCCCCATGCCGTGCGGATGACCAAGCGCCTGCTGTGGGAAGCGCGGCGGGCAGACCTGGCCACCATCCTTGAAATGGCCGGCGCCATGCAATCGCTGGCCCATGCGACTAACGACCATGCCGAGGCGGTGGATGCCTTTCTGGCCAAGCGGCCTGCCCGATTTACGGGCTCGTGATGTGATCTGAATGTGATATATTGCCACCATCACATTCCTGTGTGATGAGGCCCATCATGAGCAACCGAATCATCGAACAGGTCCGCCAGCTGGTGGCCGATGGACAGCTGACCAAGGCCGGCATCGCCCGCGCCGCCGGTCTTCACGCCAACACGCTGCGCGATTGCACCGAGCCGGACTGGAACCCCACCGCCGAAACCCTCGCCAAGCTGGAGCGCTTTCTGGCCGAGACGGACGAGCGGCCGGTGCTGGTCGGCATCGAGGAGATCATCGAGGAAGCGCGCAACGGGCGCATGTATATCCTGGTGGACGACGAGGACCGCGAGAATGAGGGCGACCTCATCATCCCCGCGCAGATGGCCACGCCCCAGGCGATCAACTTCATGGCCACCCATGGCCGGGGCCTGGTCTGCCTGGCCCTGTCGGCCGAGCGGGTGGAGCAGCTGGGGCTGGAGCCGATGAGCCGGCGCAACGGCACTCCGCTGGGCACCGCCTTCACCGTTTCCATCGAGGCCAAGGAAGGCATCACCACCGGCATTTCCGCAGGCGACCGGGCGCGCACCGTGTCCGTCGCCATCGACGGCAGCAAGGGGCAGGCCGATATCGTCAGCCCGGGCCATGTGTTTCCGCTGCGCGCGCGGCCGGGCGGCGTGCTGGTGCGCGCCGGGCACACGGAGGCGGCGGTGGATATCTCGCGGCTGGCCGGGCTCAACCCCTCGGGCGTGATCTGCGAGGTGATGCGCGAGGATGGCACCATGGCCCGGCTCGACGACCTCATCGGCTTTGCCCGCCGCCATGGACTGAAGATCGGCACCATCCGCGATCTCATCGCCTATCGCCGCCAGCATGACCGCATGGTGGAGCTGAGCCGCGAGATCACCTTCACCAGCCGGCATGGCGGCGAATGGCTGGCCCGTTCCTATCGCAACCGCGCCACCGGCGAGGACAATCTGGCGCTGGTGAAGGGCCGCATCGACCCCGACCAGCCAACGCTGGTGCGCATGCATGTGCTCTCGGTCTTCTCCGACATTCTGGGCGAGGTGAGCGAGCGGGCCGAACTGCTGCACCGCTCGATGGAGATCATCGCCGAGGCGGGCGCGGGCGTGATCGTGCTGATCAACAAGCCGCTGCCGCGTTCCTTCTCCCGCGCGATCGAGATCAAGGAGCAGCTGCGCACCGGCAACACGCAAGCCATGGAAGAGCTGCGCGACTATGGCGTGGGCGCGCAGATTCTGACAGAGCTGGGCGTGCATGACATGATCCTGCTCACCAACACTTCCCACACGCTCGTCGCGCTCGAAGGCTATGGCCTGTCGATCTCGGGCGAACAGCGCATCGATTGAAGGCACCTCATCCCATGGCCAAATTCCTCATTGTCGAAGCCCGCTTCTACGACCACCTGAACGACATGCTGGTGGCCGGCGCCAAAGCGGCGCTGAAGGCGGCCGGCCACAAGGCCGATGTCATCACCGTGCCCGGCGCGCTGGAGATCCCCGGGGCCATTGCCCTGGCCGATCAGGCGGGCGAATATGATGGCTATGTGGCGATCGGCGTGGTGATCCGCGGCGAGACCTACCATTTCGAGATCGTTGCCGGCGAAAGCGCGCGCGGCGTGATGGCGCTGTCGATGGACGGGCTGGCGATCGGCAACGGCATCCTCACGGTGGAGAACGAGGCGCAGGCGATCGTGCGCGCAGACCCCGCCCAGAAAGACAAGGGCGGCGAGGCGGCCAAGGCGGCGCTTGCCCTGCTTGCCCTGCGCGAGCGTTTCGGCGCCTGATCCTGCGCCCCCGGCGGGGGTGTGCGACAGCCAGAAGGCCGGCTCCCCCAGCGGGAGCCGGCCTTTTTGCATGGGGCTGCCCGGCATGGGCCATGATGCGCGATTCGGCCCGGGCGGGGCCAAATTACGGGCTTTTTCGGAGGCAGCGCTAAGCGTTAACCGATATTCATGCCTGCTACTCTGGCTTTATCGGCAAAAATAAGTATTATTGCTTGTACCGTAAATACAACAACCAGGACAGGAAATCGGCGATGAACGATCTCTCTCTCCCCTCCGCAGCCCCCATGCCCCGTCTCGCATCTGCGGTATTTCCCGAAAGAAACATGGTTTTCAACACGCTTACAGACTGCCTGAACCGTCTGGATATGCTGGGAGAGCAGCTGGCCGCGGCGCATCTGGCGGCTTGCCTCGATTCCCTGCGTGAAACATTCATTATGGATGGAAACATATCCGATATGGATATACACCGCCGCCGCCGCAACCTTGACATAGCCAAATCGGACTAAATATTATTACACATGTCGCCGTTCTTCGATGAACGAGAAAACAGCGAAGAATTTTATGTAGTTGTACTAGAATTGTATTATTTTCACCCTTGTTTCAAAGCGGGACGCCATGACACAAGAGATCGCCAGCAGCTACACTTCCACCGAAGTGGCCACCCAACTTCTGGGGATCACCCAGTCTCTCGATGTGCTTGCCAGCCAACTTCATTCCATTGCGGGACAAAATCGGCCCGTACTGAAGCAGGCCAGCGCACGCCGGGAACTGCCCCCCTCGGCAGAACAACTGGCCAAGATCGCCGGCCAGGCCTATCGGGACCGGCGGCGGCGCACCGAATTGTTTGGCGATGAAACGCTGTTTGGCGAGCCGGCGTGGGATATTCTGCTTGATCTGTTCGTGGCGGCCATCAAGCACAAGCGGGTGGCGGTCACCAGCGCCTGCATCGGCTCTGCCGTGCCCACCACCACGGCGCTGCGCTGGCTGAAGATCCTGGAGGAGAAGGGCCTGATCCTGCGCGAGGAAGACCCGGACGATGCCCGCCGCACCTTCCTGCGCCTGTCGCCCGGCGCCTACGACCTGATGGTCGATTATTTCCACCCCGAACAGAAATAACCGGCGAGAACCCCCGCCGGCCATTCCTGTATACCTGAAACGGGGGCGCCATGGCCCCCGCTGACGGATCAGCGCAGCAGGCGCCCGAAGGCCGCCTTGCCGGCATAGCGCGACGCCGCGCCCAGCTGCTCCTCAATGCGGATCAGCTGGTTATACTTGGCAAGCCGGTCCGAACGGGCCAGCGAGCCGGTCTTGATCTGGCCGCAGTTGGTGGCAACGGCCAAGTCGGCGATGGTCGCATCCTCGGTCTCGCCCGAACGGTGGCTCATCACCGCGGTGTAGCCGGCGCGCTGGGCAATGCTCACCGCTTCCAGCGTCTCGGTCAGGCTGCCGATCTGGTTCACCTTCACCAGCAGCGAATTGGCCAGGCCCTGCTCGATGCCCATGGTGAGGCGCTTGGGGTTGGTGACGAACAGATCGTCGCCCACCAGCTGCACCTTGTCGCCGATGAGGTCGGTCAGCGCCTTCCAGCCCTCGAAATCATCCTCGCTCATGCCATCCTCGATCGAGATGATCGGATAGTCGGCCGCCAGCCTGGCGAGATATTCGGCAAATTCCACCGGCGAGAGCGACAGGCCTTCGCCCGAGATCTCATACTTGCCGTTCTTGAAGAACTCGGTCGAGGCGCAATCCAGCGCCAGCAGGATATCGGTGCCCAGCTTGAAGCCGGCCTTCTCGATCGAGGCCGAGACGAAATCGAGCGCAGCGCGGGTGCTGGCGATGTTGGGGGCAAAGCCGCCCTCATCGCCAACGGCCGTCGCCAGGCCCTTCTCGTGCAGGCCCTTCTTCAGCGTGTGGAAGATTTCCGCGCCCCAGCGCACGCCCTCGGCGATGCTGTCGGCGCCCACCGGCATGATCATGAATTCCTGGAAATCGATCGGGTTGTCGGCATGCTCGCCGCCGTTGATGATGTTCATCATCGGCACCGGCAGCACATGCGCGGCAACGCCGCCCACATAGGCATACAGCGGCAGGCCGCGCGCATCGGCAGCGGCCTTGGCGATGGCCAAGCTGGTGCCCAGAATGGCGTTGGCGCCGATGCGGCCCTTGTTCTCGGTGCCGTCCAGCTCGATCATGGCGAGGTCGATATCGCGCTGGTCCTCGGCGTCGAGGCCGACGAGCGCTTCGTGGATCTCGGTGTTCACCGCTTCCACCGCCTTCAGCACGCCCTTGCCCAGATAGCGCGCCTTGTCGCCATCGCGCAGCTCCACCGCCTCATGCGCGCCGGTGCTGGCGCCCGAGGGCACGGCGGCGCGGCCGAAGCTGCCATCTTCCAGCAGCACATCGACCTCAACCGTGGGATTGCCGCGGCTGTCGAGGATTTCGCGGGCGTGGATATCGATTATCGCGGTCATGGCGGGTTCATCTCCTCTCGGCCAGAAATCGGGGCCATCGGGGCCGCTCTTAGCAGGCACGCCTTGGCAGGCAAGCCGCATTGCAGCAATATGCGGTTGGCCATAGGAAGGAAGCCGGAGGCCTGCTATTGTGCAGCTGCGAGATATCGGCCATGGCCGATGCCAAACCGTTGAACCTCTTGCGCGAAAGGGACATGCCATGTCCGAGCCCGAAACCATCACCGCTGTGACCGACGCCGTTGCCGTTGCAAGCCCTGCGGAAGGGCCCGCAGAAGGCGATGCCAAGGCGCGCTTCTCCAAGGCGCTGGACGAGGCGCGCGCGGGCGCTGTGGCGCTGGGCAAGGATGTGCAGGGCAAGGCCGGCGCCTATGCCGACAGGCTGGGGGCCAAGGGCCACGACCTGCTCGACGATGCCAAGGCGCTGACCGAGGAAGCGAAGGACCGCGCCGCCACCCTGGCCGACGAAGGCAAGGTGCGGGCAAGCGAGGCGCTGGTGAGCCTGGGCAAGCTGGTGGAAGAAAACGCCGCCCTGGTGGAAGAGAAGCTGGGCGGCAAATATGGCGAGTATTTCCGCACCGCGGCCCAGCACATCAACGATGCCGCCGCCAGGATCGAGGCCAAGGATCTGGGCGAGCTGGGCGAGGATGCCCGTACCTTCGTGCGCGAGAAGCCGGCGCTGGCGGTGGGCCTTGCGGCGGCGGGCGGCTTCGTGCTGGCAAGGCTGTTCGGCGGCAAGTCCTCGAAGTAATCCAAGCGCCTGCCCCTCCTCAGGAACACGAGATGCGCAACCTGTTCAGCGCGCGCCCGCCGCATGATGCGGAAGAGGGCGAGCCCCATCCCGGCAGCCAGGCTGATGCCGGGGCCGATGCCGGGGAAGACAGCCTTGGCGCGCTGCTGCGCGGCCTGATCGCCGCCCTCGGCCAGCTGTGGCAGGCCGAGATCGCCTATCAGCGCGCCCGCGCCCGGGCGCTGGCCGGCATGATCGGCATGATCGCTGCCTTGCTGGTGGCGGCGGTGATATTGGCGCTGGCCTTGCTGGTGGCGGTATCGGTGGGGCTGGTCTGGGCGCTCACGGCCAGGCTGGGGGCGTGGGGGGCGATGGGCGCGGTGGCGCTGGGCCTGCTGCTGCTGCTGGCGCTGGTGCTGGTGCTGGCCGGGCGCATGGGCCGGCGCATCGCCCGGGTGATCTTCGGTGGAGGCCTGCGCGGATGAGCCGGCTGGAAAAGGACCTTGCCGCCGCCCGCGCCGCGCGCGATGCGGCCCAGGCAGAGCTGACGGCCAGGCTGGGCCAGGCCCGCGCGGCCGTGCATCCGGCGCGCCTTGCCGGCCGGCTGAAGCGCGAGGCCGGCGCCCGCGCGCAGGATATCGCCGGGCAGGCGCTGGAAATCGCCACCGATCATCGCGGCATACTGGTCGCCACCGTGTCGGCCACGCTGATGTGGCTGGGGCGCAAGCAGATCGGCAAGCTGGCCACAAGGCATCTGCCGGTGGAACGCTATGCGGCGCTGGCCAAATCGCTGGGGCCGCAGGCGTTGCAGGGCGCCCGGGGGAAGCGGCTGGCGCGGCAGGTGTCGCTGTGGGGGCCGCGGGCCTGGCGCTTGTGGAAGCGCCTGCGCCTGCCCGGCGCGCGCTAGGGGCAGTTGCGCAAGGCTGGCGGAAAACCGCAGTTTTTGCACCAAAGACCTGACAGAAAAGACAGGGTAATGCTTGCCGTTCGCAAGCCGCCGGTGCTATGGCGAAGCCTCCTCTTCCCAGACATGGCGACTGATATGCAAAAACTACATCTGGTTATGGGCGGGCGCGTGGCGGACCCGCAAGGGCTTGAATTCGTGGATCTGAAGGCGCTCGATCTGGTCGGCGTTTTCCCCGATTACGCGGCCGCTGTGGAAGCCTGGCGCGGCGCTGCCCAGCGCAGCGTGGATGATGCCGAGATGAAATACGTCATCGTGCATCTGCACAAGCTGCTCGAGCCGGACGCCGAATAAGCCGGCCGACCTAGCTGAAATGACAAAGGCCCCGCCAAGGCGGGGCCTTTCTGTTAAGGGCAAGCTGCCTGCGCGCGAGCGCGGCAGCCCCTGCCCTCAGATGAATTCGATCTTCTCGACCACGTAGAAGCGCTCGCCGGCCGGCACGCTCACTTCGATCTCATCCTCGATGCGCTTGCCGATCAGCGCCCGGCCCAGCGGCGAATTATAGCTGATGCGGCCCACCTTGGCATCGGCCTCATAGGGGCCAACGATCTGATAGCGCACCGGCTTGTCGTCGTCGTCGAGCAGGGTCACGGTCGCGCCGAACACCACCCTGTCGCCCGAAAGCGTGGTGGGGTCGATGATCTGCGCGCGGCCCACCTTGTCTTCCAGATCGCCGATCGAGGCTTCCACCTGGCCCTGGCGCTCCTTGGCGGCATGATATTCGGCATTTTCGGAAAGATCGCCATGCGCGCGCGCTTCCTCGATCGCCTCGACAATCTTCGGCCGTTCCTCGCGCAGCACCTTCAGCTCGGCGATCAGCTTTTCATAGCCTTCCGCCAGCATCGGCAGCTTTTCCACACTCGCCATCGTGTCTTTTGTCCTCCTGGCCTTGCCTTAAGGCTGCGGCCCCCTCGCCCCTTCTTGCGGCAATCCGCAAGAAGGGCTGGGAAACCGACCGCAGCTGTGGGGAAGGCGTGATCGTTCAGTTATAATAAGCCTGCAACGGAGACACTTCAAGACTGGTCGCCCGCAGGGCGGCAATCGCCTGGGCGGCGGCCACGCTGGCGCTGGCAGTGGTGAAATAGGGCACCTTGCCGGCCAGCGCCGCCTGACGGATGCTTTGCGAATCCTTCAGGCTCTGCCAGCCCTCGGTGGTGTTGACCACCAGCGCCACATCGCCATCGATGATCCGGTCAACGATATGCGGGCGCCCTTCGGCCACCTTGTTCACCTGCTGCACCGGCACGCCCTCGGCCGCCAGGAACTTTGCCGTGCCGCCGGTGGCCACCAGCTGGAAGCCCAGCTCCACCAGCTGGCGCGCGGCCGGCAGGATCACCGCCTTGTCCGTGTCCTTCACCGAGAGGAAGGCCACGCCCCCCTGCGGCAGCTTGGTGCCGGCGCCCAGCTGGGCCTTGGCAAAGGCGGTGGCAAAGCCCTTGTCGATGCCCATCACCTCGCCGGTGGACTTCATCTCGGGGCTGAGCACCGGATCGACACCAGGGAAGCGCGCGAAGGGGAACACCGCCTCCTTCACCGCCATATAGGGCAGATCGCGCTTGAACGGCGGGAAGCTGGCCAGCTTTTCGCCCGCCATCACCCGCGAGGCGATCTTGGCCACCGGCTGGCCGATGGCCTTGGCGACAAACGGCACGGTGCGGCTGGCGCGCGGGTTCACCTCGATGAGGTAGACTTCGCCCTCCTTCACCGCGAACTGGATGTTCATCAGCCCCTTCACGCCCAGCGCCAGCGCCAGCGCGCGCGCCTGGCGCTCCATCTCGGCGATGATGTCGGCGCCCAGCGAATAGGGCGGCAGGGTGCAGGCGCTGTCGCCCGAGTGGATGCCCGCTTCCTCGATGTGCTGCATCACGCCGGCGACGACGACATCCTCGCCATCGCACAGCGCATCGACATCGCATTCGATCGCATCGCGCAGATACTGGTCGATCAGCACCGGGCTGTCGCCCGAGACCTGCACCGCCGTGGCGATATAATCGTCCAGCTGCGCCACGCTGTCGACGATTTCCATCGCCCGGCCGCCCAGCACGTAAGAGGGGCGCATCAGCACCGGGAAGCCGATGCGATTGGCCACCGCCACCGCCTCGTCGCGGCTGCGGGCAATGCCGTTGGCAGGCTGGCTGAGGCCCAGCTTCTCCACCAGATCGGCAAAGCGCTCGCGGTCTTCGGCCAGATCGATGGCATCGGGGCTGGTGCCCAGAATGGGGATGCCGGCATCTTCCAGCGCCTGCGCCAGCTTCAGCGGGGTCTGCCCGCCAAACTGCACGATCACGCCCACCAGATCGCCCTTCGACTGCTCGACGCGCAGGATCTCCAGCACGTCCTCGGCGGTCAGCGGCTCGAAATAGAGGCGGTCCGAGGTGTCATAGTCGGTCGACACCGTCTCCGGGTTGCAGTTGACCATGATCGTTTCATAGCCGGCATCGGCCAGCGCGAAACAGGCATGGCAGCAGCAATAGTCGAACTCGATGCCCTGGCCGATGCGGTTGGGCCCGCCGCCCAGGATCACGATCTTCCTGCGCTCGGAAGGTTCGGCCTCATTCTCGGCCTCGCCGAACAGCGGGGCCTCATAGGTCGAATACATGTAGGGCGTCACCGCCTCGAACTCGGCCGCGCAGCTGTCGATGCGCTTGAACACCGGATGCACGCCCAGCTTGTGGCGCAGCGCGCGCACTTCGGCCTCGCTGGTGGCGCCGGCCATGGCTTCCACCACATCATGCACCAGCCCTGCGCGCGCCACATTGGCGCTGCCCACCATATGCACCGATTCCACCGCCAGCTTGGCCAGCCGCTTGTCCGAGAAGCCCATGGCCTTCAGGCGCCGGAGGCCGGCGGCATCATTGGGCAGGCCATCGGCGATGATCTTGGCTTCCTCGGCGATGATCTCGGCGATCTGGCGCAGGAACCACGGGTCGTAATGGGTGATGGCGTGGACATCGTCCACGCTCAGCCCCGCGCGCAGGGCCTGGGCCACCACCAGCAGGCGATCGGGCGTGGCGCGCGAAAGGGCAGCGGTAATCTCGTCGCGGCTGGCGCCCACCAGATGATCGACGCGGTTGAAGCCATCAAGGCCGGTTTCCAGCCCGCGCAGGGCCTTCTGCATCGATTCCTTGATGTTGCGGCCAATCGCCATCACCTCGCCCACGCTCTTCATGGCGGTGGAGAGGATCGGCTCGGCGCCCTTGAACTTTTCAAAGGCGAAGCGCGGGATCTTCGTCACCACATAGTCGATGGTGGGCTCGAAGGAGGCCGGCGTTGCGCCGGTGATCTCGTTGGTGATCTCGTCCAGCGTGTAGCCGATGGCCAGCTTTGCCGCCACGCGGGCGATGGGGAAGCCCGTCGCCTTCGAGGCCAGCGCCGAGGAGCGCGACACGCGCGGGTTCATCTCGATGACGATCAGGCGGCCATCGGCCGGGTTCACCGCGAACTGCACGTTGGAGCCGCCGGTTTCCACGCCGATCTCGCGCAGCACCGCGAGGCTGGCGTTGCGCATGATCTGATATTCCTTGTCGGTCAGCGTGAGGGCCGGCGCGACAGTGATGGAATCGCCCGTGTGGACGCCCATCGGATCGACATTCTCGATCGAGCAGATGATGATGGAATTGTCGTGGCGGTCGCGCACGACCTCCATCTCATATTCCTTCCAGCCGAGCAGCGATTCCTCGATCAGCACCTCGGTGGTGGGGCTGGCTTCCAGGCCCGAACGCACGATCTTCTCGAACTCGGCCTTGTTGTAGGCCACGCCGCCGCCAGTGCCGCCCAGCGTGAAGGAGGGGCGGATGATCGAGGGCAGGCCCGTCGTCTCCAGCACCGCGAAGGCTTCCTCCACCGTGTGCGCCACGCCGCTGCGCGCGCTTTCCAGGCCGATCTTGTCCATCGCCTCGCGGAAGCGCTGGCGATCCTCGGCCTTGTCGATGGCATCGGCATCAGCGCCGATCATCTGCACGCCAAATTTGGCCAGCGTGCCATCGTTGAAGAGCGCAAGCGCGGTGTTCAGCGCGGTCTGCCCGCCCATGGTGGGCAGCAGCGCATCGGGGCGCTCCTTCTCGATGATCTTGGCGACGATCTCGGGGGTGATCGGCTCGATATAGGTGGCATCGGCCATTTCCGGATCGGTCATGATCGTGGCCGGGTTCGAGTTCACCAGGATCACCCGGTAGCCCTCTTCCTTCAGCGCCTTGATCGCCTGCGTGCCCGAATAGTCGAACTCGCAAGCCTGGCCGATGATGATGGGCCCCGCACCGATGACGAGGATCGAGGAGATGTCAGTGCGCTTGGGCATCAGGCGAGGCTCTCAATGAATTTCGTGAACAGGTAGAGGCTGTCTTGCGGGCCGGGCGAGGCTTCGGGGTGATATTGCACGCTGAAGGCCTGCTTGCCGGCGATTTCCAGGCCGCAATTGCTGCCATCGAAAAGCGACACATGCGTTTCGACAACCCCTGCCGGCAGGCTGGCGGCATCCACCGCGAAGCCGTGGTTCATGCTGGTGATTTCCACCACGCCCTCGGCCAGGCGCTTCACCGGGTGGTTGGCGCCGCGGTGGCCCTGATGCATCTTGATGGTCTTGCCGCCGGCGGCCAGCGCCAGCAACTGGTGGCCAAGGCAGATGCCGAAGATCGGCACGCCGGCATCAAGCAGCGCGCGGATCACCGGCACCGCATAAACGCCGGTGGCCGCCGGATCGCCCGGGCCGTTCGACAGGAACACGCCCGCCGGCTTCAGCGCCAGAATGGCCTCAAGGCCGGTTTCGGCCGGCACCACGGTGACGCGCGCGCCAGCGGCCACCAGATTGCGGAAGATATTGTCCTTCGCGCCGAAATCCATGGCCACCACATGCGGCCGGCCATCCTCGGCCGGCTGGGCATAGCCCTCGCCCAGCGCCCAGGTGCCGCCGTGCCAGTCCTCTGCGCCCTCGCGGGTGACGACCTTGGCCAGATCCATGCCTTCCAGCCCCGGCCAGGCGCGCGCCTTGGCGAGCAGCGCGGGGATGTCGAAATTGCCGACCGGATTATGCGCGATCACCGCATTGGGCGCGCCCGACAGGCGGATGCGGCGGGTGAGCGCGCGGGTGTCGATGCCGGCGATGCCGATCTTGCCCCGGGCTTCCAGCCAGGCGGAAAAATCGCTCTCAGCGCGGAAGTTGGACGGGGCAGTCACATCCTCGCGCACCACGCAGCCAACCGCGCCATCGACATGGCTCTCCAGGTCTTCCTCGTTCACGCCGACATTGCCGATGTGCGGGAAGGTGAAGGTGACGATCTGGCCGGCATAGGAGGGATCGGTCATGATCTCCTGATAGCCGGTGATGGCGGTGTTAAAGCACACCTCGCCCACCGCGCTGCCGACCGCGCCAAAGCCGCGGCCCCAGGCGACATGCCCATCGGCTAGCACCAGAACAGCGGTTGCTCCCGCAGGTTTGGGCGCAAGCAAAGGGGCGGGGTCTACCATGGAAAGGCGCTCCGTTTGGAAGGGTTGACAGATATGTGTGCTAAGGCCCGCCCGCTAGACCCCATGCCCCTGCCCGTCAACCCCTGGCGGGGGATAATTGCCGGGACAGGTGGACACAGGGAGCCCCCCTCGCCTAGGCAGCCCGGCCAATTGCCGCTAGTCTGTAACGCTTTCGGCGCGCGGCGCCTCATCATCCACGGGAACGAAAAAATGATCCGCGACACCATCAAGGCCGCGCAGGTGGCTGCCATGAAATCGGGCGACAAGGCCCGCCTTGCCGCCGTGCGGCTGATCCTGGCCAAGCTGAAGGACAAGGACATCGAACTGCGCACCGCCGCCAGCCTGCCCGACGACGATACGCTGGTGACCGACGTGCTGCAGAAGATGATGAAGCAGCGGCGCGAATCCATCGCCATGTATGAACAGGGCGGCCGCCCCGAACTGGCCGCGGCAGAAGCGGCAGAAGTGGCCGTGATCGAGGATTTCCTGCCCGCGCAGATGGGCGAGGACGAAGTGAAGGCCGCGATCGAGGCGATCAAGGCCGAGCTGGGCGCGGCCGGCCCCAAGGACATGGGCCGCGTGATCGCCGAGCTGAAGGCCCGCCACGGCACGGTGATCGACATGGGCAAGGCCAGCGCGCTGGTGAAGGCCGCGCTGGCGTAAACCCGATGGCGCTCACGCCCCAATGGCTGGATGAACTGCGCAGCCGCATCACGCTGTCGGGCGTGATCGGGCGGACGACGCGCATCCAGAAGGCGGGGCGCGAGTTCAAGGCCTGCTGCCCGTTCCACAACGAGAAGTCCCCTTCCTTCACCATCAACGACGAGAAGGGGTTCTATCACTGTTTCGGCTGCGGCGCGCATGGCGATGTCATCCGCTGGATGACCGACCAGCGCGGCCTCAGCTTCATGGATGCGGTGAAGCAGCTGGCCGAGGAAGCGGGCATGGAAGTGCCCGCCGCCGATCCGCACACCGCCCGCCTCTCGGCCCAGCGCGCCGAACAGGCCAAGACCCTGCACGATGTGATGGCCGCCGCGCAGGACTGGTTTGCCGCCAATCTGGCCGGGCCCGAAGGGGCAGAGGCGCGCGCCTATCTGGCCACGCGCGGCTTTTCGGCAGAGGTGTGCCGGCAGTTCGGCTTTGGCTATGCGCCGGAAGGGCGCCAGGCGCTGAAGGGTGCGCTCGACCGCTTTCCCGAGGCGATGCTGGTGGAAGCGGGCCTGCGCATCGCGGTGGAAGAGCGCGAGCCCTACGACCGCTTTCGCGGCCGGCTGATGCTGCCCATCCAGGATGCGCGCGGGCGGGTGATCGCCTTTGGCGGGCGCATCCTCAGCGCCCAGAAGACCGACGCGCCCAAATATCTCAATTCGCCCGACACGCCGCTGTTCGACAAGGGCCGCACGCTTTACAACCTGCACCGCGCCGCCCCCATTGCCCGCCAGAGCGGGCGGCTGCTGGTGGTGGAAGGCTATATGGATGCCATTGCCCTGTCGGCCGCGAGCTTTGGCGATTGCGTGGCGCCGCTGGGCACGGCGCTGACGGAAACCCAGATCGAGCTGCTGTGGCGCCAGGTGCCCGCCCCCATCCTCTGCTTCGATGGCGACAAGGCCGGCCTGCGCGCCGCTGCCAAGGCGATGGTGCGCGCGCTGCCGCTGCTGCGGCCGGGCCATTCGCTGCGCGTGCTCAGCCTGCCGGCGGGGCAGGATCCCGACGAATTGCTGAAGGCGCGCGGCCCCCAGGCGATGGACGCGCTGCTGGAAGGCGCGCAAGGGCTGGCCGACGCCCTCTGGCAGCATGAGCGCGATGCCCTGCCGCTGGCCGGCCCTGAAGACAAGGCCGGGCTGAAGGCGCGGCTGATGGCCCATGTCGATGCCATTGCCCACCCCGATATCAAGGCGCTTTATCGCCGCGAGTGGCTGGATCGCTATGGCGAATTCGCCTTTGCCCGGCCCGAGCGGCCCGCCCCTGCCCCCCGCCCGCAGGCGCGCAGCGGTGGCGGCAGGCGCGGATCCTGGCGCGATGCGCCGCCCCCTGCGCCCTTGCCCGAAACCGCGGCGCGCCTCGCCCGGCCGGCGGCCAGCGTGGCCGGGCGGGCGCGGGCGATCACCATGGTGGTGCTGGGGCTGATGCGCAATCCGGCCGCGCTGGCCCGGCTGGCAGAGCCGCTGGCCCGGCTGGCGCCTGAAGAGCCGCGGATCGATGCGCTGCTCGATGCGCTGGATTACGGCCTGCCCCTTGAAGGCGCCGATATCGCCACCATATTCGCCGGGCGGGCGCTGGCAGAACCTTCCCTTCCCGGCCCGCGCGAGGCGGTGTTCGCCTTCGTTGCCGAAAGCGGCGAGGCGGCCATGGCAGAGCTGGCCGAGGTGGTGGCGGTGCTGGTGGAACGCCCCGCGATCGAGGAGGCACTGGCCCAGGCCCAGGCCCGCTTCGAGGCGGAACTGACCGAGGAGGCCGGCGAGGAAGTGACCCGGCTGCGCACGCTTTTGTTGGCGTTGCAGAAAAGAGAGCTGGATTTGAACGCGCGACTCGGCCAAATGGCAACAGGCAATGCCGATCGCGCAACAGGCACAGGCCCCGAAGCCGCCGGCGCGGATGCGGGCAACAAAATGGCGGAATGATGGACGAAGAGATTTCTGGCACGGACATGGGCGGCGTGGACAAGGGCGAAGGCGGCGATGCACCGCTGATCGACCTGAACGAAGCCTCGATCAAGAAGCTGATCGCCCGCGCCAAGCGCCGCGGTATCATCACCTATGACGAGCTGAACGAGGCCCTGCCGCAGGACCAGATGTCTTCCGAGCAGATCGAGGACATCATGGCCGCGATCTCGGAAATGGGCGTCAACATCGTCGAGAGCGACGAGGACAATGCCGAGCCCGACGATGCCGGCAATGACGATGTCGAAGATTCCGATGCCATGGTCTCGGACCGGCCAGCGCCCGAGAAGAAGCGCGAGACGATTGAGCGCACCGATGATCCGGTGCGCATGTATCTGCGCGAGATGGGCGCGGTCGAGCTGCTGAGCCGCGAGGGCGAGATCGCCATCGCCAAGCGCATCGAGGCCGGCCGCGACACGATGATCCTGGGCCTGTGCGAAAGCCCGATCACCTTCCACGCGATCATCCAGTGGTCCGAAGCGCTCAACAATGGCGAGATGCAGCTGCGCGAGATCCTCGATCTCGATGCCATGCTGAGCAAGGACCCGGCGCCCGAGAACCTCTCCGAAGACGGCGAGGACGATGGCGACGGCGAGATTTCCGAGGCCACCGCCGGCCCCTCCTACAAGGAGGAAGAGGATATCGAGGAGGAAGAATCGGCCGATGGCGAGGATGAGGACGGCATCGAGCGCCGCGCCCGCCCGCCGGCCGAGGACGACGAGGACGACAACACCCTCTCGCTGGCCCAGATGGAAGCGGCGCTGAAGCCCGAGGCGCTGGAGAAATTCGCCCAGATCACCGAGCTGTTCCACGCTTTCGAGCGCATCCAGGCCGAGCGGCTGGAAGCGATGGCGATCGGCAATGATTTTGCCGCCGACAAGGAGCGCCAGTATCAGCAGCTGCGCGAGGACCTGACCGCGCAGGTGGAAAGCGTGCAGTTCCACGCCAGCAAGATCGAATATCTGGTCGACAACCTCTATGCCTTCAACCGCCGGCTGACCACGCTGGGCGGCCAGATGCTGCGCCTGGCCGAGCGCCACAAGGTGAGCCGCAAGGACTTCCTCGACGCCTATGTGGGCCGCGAGCTGGACGATGCCTGGCTGACCTCGGTGGCCGGCAAGGACAAGAAGTGGGGCAATTTCGCTGCCAATGAGGGCGCCTCGGTGGAGCGTATCCGCGCCGAGGTGTCGGACATTGCCAGCCAGACCGGCATGGCCCTGCCCGAGTTCCGCCGCATCGTGAACATGGTGCAGAAGGGCGAGCGCGAGGCGCGCATTGCCAAGAAGGAGATGGTGGAGGCCAATCTGCGCCTGGTGATCTCCATCGCCAAGAAATACACCAACCGGGGCCTGCAATTCCTTGATCTCATTCAGGAAGGCAACATCGGCCTGATGAAGGCGGTCGACAAGTTCGAATATCGCCGTGGCTACAAGTTCAGCACCTACGCCACCTGGTGGATCCGTCAGGCCATCACTCGCTCGATCGCCGATCAGGCGCGCACCATCCGTATCCCGGTGCATATGATCGAGACGATCAACAAGCTGGTGCGCACCAGCCGCCAGTTCCTCCACGAGCAGGGCCGCGAGCCCACGCCCGAGGAAATGGCCGAGCGCCTCTCCATGCCTTTGGAGAAGGTGCGCAAGGTGATGAAGATCGCCAAGGAGCCGATCAGCCTCGAAACGCCGATCGGCGACGAGGAAGATAGCCATCTGGGCGATTTCATCGAGGACAAGAACGCGATCATCCCGGTGGATGCCGCGATCCAGTCGAACCTGAAGGAAACCGTCACCCGCGTTCTGGCCAGCCTGACGCCGCGTGAGGAGCGCGTGCTGCGCATGCGCTTCGGCATCGGCATGAACACCGATCACACGCTGGAAGAAGTCGGCCAGCAGTTCTCGGTGACGCGTGAACGTATCCGCCAGATCGAGGCCAAGGCGCTGCGCAAGCTGAAGCACCCCAGCCGCAGCCGCAAGATGCGCAGCTTCCTCGACCAGTAATCCCCCCGGCAGCCCGGCTGCCCCCATATGAAGGCGGTATTTCCATGCGCACGTCTGCTTCGCGCCTTGCGGCCCTGATCGCTGTGGCTGCGGCCACCATTGCAACGCCCGTGCTGGCCAAGGCGGCCAAGCCCGCGCCGGCCCCGCAGGCCAGCCCTGCCGCCGCCGCTCCGGCCCAGCCTGCCGCCCCGGCGCTGCCGCCGGTGCCGGCCGCCTCGCTGGACCTCGCGCGCAAGATCGTGGCCATCTTCTTCCCGGCCGATCAGCAGGAAGCGGTGGTGCGCAATTCGGTGGCCGGGCTGATGCCGCGCTATCGCGCCGCGGTTGCCCTGCCCAAGGGGTGGGACGATCCGGCGCTTAAGGCGATGGTGGAGGCCAGCTATCCGCAGATGCAGCAGAAGCTGCAGCCGATCGTGGCCGCCGGCCTGCCGCACCTCTATGACGCGCTGGCCGAGGCCTATGCGCGCGAGTTCACGACCGCCGAGCTGACCGATATCGTTGCCTTCTCGGCCACGCCGGCGGGCAGGCACTATGTGCTGGCGAGCGGGCGGATCAATGGTTATCCGATGGTGGTGGCCGCCAACAACGCCACGCTGACCGAGGCCGCCAAGGCCGAACAGCAGCAGACCCAGCTGGTGGTGGCCGAGGTGAAGGACTATCTCGCCAAGCACCCGGATGTGATGGCCCGCATCAAGGCCCAGGCCGCCGCCAAGCCGGCTGCCGCGCCCCATCCGCAGGCCGCCGGCACTACCGAGCGCTGAGCAATCCCCTGGCCAGGGGCACCTCGCCTCTGGCCAGATGCGCCGACACGACCTATGGGGGCGGCTTGCGATTCACCCCCAAGAGATTGTAGGCGCACCGGCCCATGACCCAGACACCCGACACCACCGCCCCGCTGACGATCGCGCTGGCATCCGATCATGCCGCCGTGGCCCTGAAGGCCGAGCTGGTCGCCTATTTGGCGCAGCTTGGCCATGCGCCCATCGATCTGGGGCCGGCCGATGACAGCCGGGTGGATTATCCCGACTATGGCTACAAGCTGGCAGAAGCGGTGGCCTCGGGCGTGGCGCGCTTTGGCGTGGCGCTGTGCGGCAGCGGCATTGGCATTTCCATCGCCGTCAACCGCCACCCGGCGCTGCGCTGCGCGCTGGTGAGCGAGCCGCTCTCGGCCGCCCTTGCGCGTGAGCACAACAATGCCAACGCCATTGCCATGGGCGCGCGCCTCACCGGGCCCGACATGGCCAAGGCCTGCCTCGATGCCTTCCTTTCCGCAGAATTCGGCGGCGGCCGCCATGAAGGCCGCGTCGAAAAACTGTCCAACCCCGCGTTCTGAACCAGCCGAAGGAGACCCCACCCATGACCGCAACCACGGATGTGCGCCCGCAGGGCTTCTTCACCGGCACGCTGGCCGAGCGTGACCCGGCCATTGCCGGCTGGATCAACAAGGAGCTGGGCCGCCAGCGCGACAAGATCGAGCTGATCGCCAGCGAGAACATCTGCTCCACCGCCGTGCTGGAAGCGGCCGGCTCGATCCTCACCAACAAATATGCCGAGGGCTATCCCGGCAAGCGCTACTATGGCGGCTGCGAATATGTCGACGAGATCGAAACGATCGCCATCGAGCGCGCCAAGCAGCTGTTTGGCAGCCAGTTCGCCAATGTGCAGCCCAATTCGGGCAGCCAGATGAACCAGGCGGTGTTCCTGGCGCTGCTGCAGCCGGGCGACACCTTCATGGGCCTCGATCTCAATTCGGGCGGGCACCTCACCCATGGCTCGCCGGTGAACATGAGCGGCAAGTGGTTCCACCCCGTGCCCTATGGCGTGCGCGCCGACGATCACCGCATCGATATGGACGAAGTGGCCCGCATCGCCCGCGAATGCAGCCCCAAGCTGATCATCTGCGGCGGCACGGCCTATTCGCGCGAGTGGGACTGGGCGCGCTTCCGCGAGATCGCTGACGAGGTGGGCGCCTATCTGCTGGCCGACATGAGCCACATCTCGGGCCTGGTGGCCGGCGGCGTGCACCCCTCGCCGGTGCCCCATGCCCATGTGACCACCACCACCACCCACAAGAGCCTGCGTGGGCCCCGTTCGGGCATCATCCTCTCGAATGACGAGGCGATCGCCAAGAAGCTGAACAGCGCCATCTTCCCGGGGCTGCAGGGCGGGCCGCTGATGCACATCATCGCCGCCAAGGCGGTGGCCCTGGCCGAGGCGCTGACGCCGGAATTCAAGGCCTATGCCGCCCAGGTGAAGGCCAATGCGGCCGCCCTTGCCGCCAGCCTGCAGGCCGAAGGGCTGGGCATCGTCTCGGGCGGCACCGACAACCACCTGATGCTGGTGGACCTGACCCCCTATGGCGCCAAGGGCCGCCATGCCGAGCATGCGCTCGACCGGGCCAGCATCACCTGCAACAAGAACTCGATCCCCTTCGACCCAGAAAAGCCGATGCTGACCTCGGGCATTCGTCTGGGCACGCCGGCGGGCACCACCCGCGGCTTTGGCCCGGCGGAATTCACCCAGATCGGCAAGTGGATTGCCCAGGTCGTCGATGGCCTGCGCAAGAACGGCGCCGAGGGCGATGCCCAGATCGAGGCCCGCGTGGCCGCCGAGGTGGAAGCGCTGTGCGCCGGCTTCCCGATCTACCCCGCGCTGAGGTACTGAGGATTGCGCTGCCCTTTCTGCGCCTTCGACAATACGCAGGTTAAGGATTCGCGGCCGACGGAGGACAATACCGCCATCCGTCGGCGGCGGCAGTGCGAAAGCTGCGGCGCCCGCTTCACGACCTTCGAGCGGGTGCAGCTGCGCGAGATCACCGTAATCAAGGCCTGCGACCCGGAATCGGGCGAGGCAAGGCGCGAACCTTTCGTGCGCGAGAAGATCGAGCAATCGGTGGCGCTGGCCTGCCGCAAGCGCGGCCTTGCGCAGGAACGGCTGGACCAGCTCGTCTCCGGCATCCAGCGCCAGATCGAGACGCTGGGCGAAAGCGAGGTGCCCTCGCGCGTGATCGGCGAGATGGTGATGGATGGGCTGCGCGGGCTGGACAGCGTGGCCTATATCCGCTTCGCCTCGGTCTATCGCGATTTTGCCGCGCCGGAAGATTTCGAGGAATTCGCCAGCGCGATCAGGGATGCCGGCGCCGGAAAGGAACCTGCATGAGCCAGCCCCCCGTCATCGTTCTCGTGCGGCCGCAGCTGGGCGAGAATATCGGCAAGGCGGCCCGCGCCATGCTGAACTTTGGCTTGGCCGACATGCGCCTGGTGGCGCCGCGCGATGGCTGGCCCAACCCCTCTGCGGGCCCTGCCGCGGCGGGCGCCGACATCGTGCTGGAAAAGGCGCAGGTGTTTGCCACGCTGGCAGAGGCGGTGGGCGATTGCGCCCATGTCTATGCCACCACGGTGAGGAAGCGCGGCGTGACCAAGCCAGTGCTGACGCCCGAGGAAGCCGCGCGCGAGATCCACGCCCATGATGGCGCCGACCTTGGCCGCTCGGCGCTGGTGTTCGGGCCAGAGCGCGCCGGGCTGGAGACAGAGGATGTGGCGCTGGCCCGGGCGATCGTCACCGTGCCGGTGAACCCGGAATTTGCCTCGCTGAACCTGGCGCAGGCGGTGATCCTGGCGGCCTATGAATGGTCCAAGGGGGTGAACCGGGCCGCAGGCACGCTGGCGCAGCCCACGCAGGAAGAACTGCTGCCCCCTGCCCCCCAGGCAGAGCTGGAAGGCATGATCGCCCATGCCGAAACCCTGCTGGCCGAGCGCGACTATTTCTTCCCGCCCCACCGCGCCGAGGCCACCCGCCTGACGCTGCGCGGCCTGTTCACCAAGCCGGCGTGGAACCATCTGGAAGTGCGCACCATGCGCGGCGTTCTGGCAGCGCTTGTGCGCCGCCCGGGCGAAGTGCCCCCGCCCCGGCCCCGGCCCGCGCCGAAAGCCGACGATCAGGCTTGACTTTCGCCCGCAAGGCCGCCAAAGCGCCGCCTTCGCAATGGACCGCGCACCCCGGTGAAGCGGCGGTCGCGCCCGGCACAATAGGCCGGGCGGTGCGGAACCCGGGATCACCTGTGGCAGGGCAACCGCCTTGCCCCATCCGAACGCAAATTGGAGTTACCAGCGCATGTCGAAGCGCCACGCATCGAAGTACAAGATTGACCGCCGCATGGGCGAGAACATCTGGGGCCGCCCGAAGAGCTCGGTCAACCGCCGCAGCTATGGCCCCGGCCAGCACGGCCAGCGCCGCAAGGGCAAGATCTCGGACTTCGGCATCCAGCTGCGCGCCAAGCAGAAGCTCAAGGGCTACTACGGCGATGTGACCGAGAAGCAGTTCAAGCGCACCTACCAGGAAGCCTCGAAGATGAAAGGCGACACCGGTCAGAACCTGATCGGCCTGCTGGAACAGCGCCTCGACATGGTCGTCTATCGCGCCAAGTTCGCGCCGACCATCTTCTCGGCCCGCCAGATCGTCAGCCACGGCCACATCCGCGTGAACGGCGTGAAGTGCAACATCGCCAGCCGCCGCGTGCGCCCCGGCGACATCATCAGCCTGGGCAACAAGGCCAAGGAAATGGCCCTGATCGCCGAGGCGCAGGCCCTGCCCGAGCGTGAAGTGCCCGACTATGTGGCGCAGGACAGCACCGACAAGGTGACCTTCGTGCGCGTGCCGACGCTGGACGAGGTGCCCTACCCCGTGAAGATGGAACCGAACCTGGTCGTCGAGTTCTACTCGCGCTAAGGCCGGCTCCCTCGGGAACGCAAAAAGGCGGGTGGCTTTGGCCTCCCGCCTTTTTTGTGTGGCCCGGGCAAGTGGCCGCGCGCGGCGCACGGCTTGCCCCTTTGCGCTGGAACCCCAAGCAAATTCAGCCCGTTATACAGGCATGAAAATGCTCTACCGATATGTGGGGGCCCAAAGGGCCGGCAAATGGTATCCCGATCTGGCGACCGCCCAGCGCTTTGCCTGCAAGATTGGCGCAGGCTTTCTGGCGGAAAAGAGCGGGCAGTTCTGCGCTTATCTGGGCACGCGGCTGGAAGTGCTGCTGCCCGATGGGCGCGTCATCCGCCGACGGATGCGCGCCCCCCAGCCCGCCGGGCACTTCCCTCCGGGTCATTTCCCGGCGAAGTAATCCCGGCGGAAATCGGCAGCAAAGGCGGCGAAGCGCTGCTCGGCGATGGCGCCGCGCATGGCCGCCATCAACTGCTGATAGAAGCTGATGTTGTGCTCGGTCATCAGCATGGCGCCGAGGATCTCGCCGGCCTTGTTGAGGTGGTGGAGATAGGCGCGGCTGTAGGTCTGGCAGACATGGCAGCTGCAGCGCTCGTCGATCGGGCCGGTATCCTCGGCATGGCGGGCGTTGCGGATGTTGAGCGGGCCGTTCCAGGTGAAGGCCTGCCCGTTGCGGCCCGAGCGCGAGGGCAGCACGCAATCGAACATGTCGACGCCGCGTTCCACCCCGCCCACCAGATCATCCGGCTTGCCCACGCCCATCAGATAGCGCGGCTTGTCATCGGGCAGCATGCCGGGGGCAAAATCCAGCGTGGCGAACATCGCCTCCTGCCCCTCGCCCACGGCCAGCCCGCCGATGGCATAGCCATCAAAGCCGATCTCGGTCAGCTTCTCGGCCGAGATGCGGCGCAGATCCTCGTGCAGCGCGCCCTGCTGGATGCCGAACAGGGCGGCGCGCTCGGCATGTTCGCCGCCGGCGTTGAAGGCGGCGCGGCTGCGCGCGGCCCAGCGCATGCTCATTTCCATGGACGCGGCGATGACATCGCGCGATTGATCCGCCCGCGGGCATTCATCGAAGCACATGACGATGTCGCTGCCCAGCAGGCGCTGGATTTCCATGCTGCGTTCGGGGCTGAGCATGTGGCGGCTGCCATCGATATGGCTGGCAAAAGTGACGCCTTCCTCGGTGATCTTGCGCAGATCGGACAGGCTCATCACCTGATAGCCGCCGGAATCGGTGAGGATCGGGCGCGGCCAGTTCATGAACTTGTGCAGGCCGCCCAGCCGCGCCACCCGCTCTGCCCCCGGGCGCAGCATCAGGTGATAGGTGTTGCCCAGGATGATGTCGGCGCCGGTGCCACGCACGGTTTCGGGCTTCATCGCCTTCACCGTGGCTGCCGTGCCCACAGGCATGAAGGCAGGCGTGCGGATGTCACCTCGCAGCATCTGGATGGCGCCGGTGCGCGCCTTGCCGTCGCGCGCGTGAATCTGGAAAGAAAATCGGGTCATGATGGGTTGCGGCCCATACGCCTTTTGGGCAATCCACGCAAATGCTTGACCCATGGATCTATCCCGCGCTGACGGCGACGGCGGTTTTTACAGGTTTCGTCGATTCCGTGGCCGGTGGCGGCGGGCTGATCATGATGCCCGCGCTGATCTATGCGGGCGTTCCGCCCACCATGCTTCTGGGCACCAACAAGGTGCAATCGGCCTGCGGCACGGCGATGGCCACCTGGCGCTATCACCGCGCCGGCCTGTTTGCCCTGAAGCCCAACCTGCCGGCGGTGGCGGCGATCTTTGCCGGCGCCGCCATTGGCGCGGCGGTGATCCAGAGCTTCAACGCCAATGTGCTGAAGCTGGTGGTGCCGGTGCTGCTGATGATGGTCTCGCTCTACACGCTGTTCTCGCCGCGCATGCACGACGAGGACAGCCACGGCCACATGAGCCAGAAGGGCTTCCTGCCGGTGGGCGGCGCGCTGGGCTTCTATGATGGCTTCTTTGGCCCCGGCGCGGGGCAATTCTATGCCACCGCGCTGGTATCGCTGCGCGGGCTGGGGCTGACCCGGGCAACGGGCCTCACCAAGCTGTTCAACGTCACCAGCAACATCGCCAGCATCCTCGTCTTTGCCGCGGGCGGGCATGTGATCTGGCTGCTGGGCCTGTGCATGGGCGCCGGCGCCATGACCGGCAACTGGATCGGCGCCCACACCGCCACCCGCTTTGGCGCCAAGCTGATCCGCCCGCTGCTGGTGGTGTGCAGCCTGGGGATGACGGCAAGGCTGCTGTGGAACTGGTTTGCCGGCTGAGGATCAGCCCCGGCCGCCCGGCAGCAGCAGGCTGGAATCGCCATAGGAATAGAAGCGGTAGCCCTCGGCGATAGCGTGGGCATAGGCGCCCTGCATCCGCTCCAGCCCCATCAGCGCCGACACCAGCATGAACAGGGTGGAGCGCGGCAGGTGGAAGTTGGTCATCAGCCCGTCGATCGCGCGGAAGCGATAGCCGGGCGTGATGAAGATCGAGGTGTCGCCGGCAAAGGGGCGGATCACGCCATCCTCGCCGGTGGCGCTTTCCAGCAGGCGCAGGCTGGTGGTGCCCACGGCGATCACCCGCCCGCCGGCCGCCCGCGCCGCATTCAGCCGCTCGGCCACATCGGCGGGCAGCGTGCCCCATTCGGCGTGCATGGCGTGGTCTTCGGTGTTCTCGGCCTTCACCGGCAGGAAGGTGCCGGCGCCCACATGCAGTGTCAGGCATTCGCGCGCGATGCCGGCGCCATCCAGCGCGGCAATCAGTTCCGGCGTGAAATGCAGCGCCGCCGTGGGCGCGGCCACAGCGCCATCGCGGGCGGCGAACATCGTCTGGTAATCGGCGCGGTCGGCCTCGTCGGTGGGGCGCTTGCCGGCGATATAGGGGGGCAGCGGCATGGTGCCGGCGCGCTCCAGCAGCAGTTCCACCGGTTCCTCGCCGGCAAAGGCCAGGGTCCAGCTGCCATCTGCATGGCGCGCTTCGGCCAGCGCTTCCACGCCGGCGGGAAAGGCGATGACATCGCCCTCGTGCAGGCGCTTGCCGTTCTTCACGAAGGCCTGCCAGCGCCTGAGATCGATCCGCTTGTGCAGCGTGGCGCCAATCTTCGCCTCGCCGCGCCGGCCTTCCAGCTGGGCGGGGATAACGCGGGTGTCGTTGAACACCAGCACATCGCCGGCGCGCAGCAGGGCGGGCAGATCGCGCACGCGCAGATCGTCCAGCCCGCCGCCCCCGGCGCCATCCACCAGCAGCAGGCGGGCGGCATCGCGCGGGCGGGCGGGCCTCAGCGCGATGCGTTCGGCCGGCAAATCGAAATCGAACAGATCAACCTGCATCGGTGAACAGCGGCCGGATCAGTTCGACTTGGAGTGGTTGAGCTGATCGATGCTGATCGGCGCGACGGCCTTGATCGCCGTCGGCGGGGGCGGGGCCAGATGCTGGCTGGCCACCGAGGCCTGGACGATCCGGGTGGGGTTGGCCGGCGGCTCGCCCCGCTCGATGCCATCGACCACATCCATGCCGGCGATCACCCGGCCGAAATTGGTGTAGTGCCGATCCAGCGCCATATGCGGATAGAAGACGATGAAGAACTGGCTGTTGGCCGAATCGGCATCATCCGTGCGCGCCATCGACACAGAGCCGCGCACATGCGGCACGGTGTTGAACTCCGCCTTCAGGTTGGGCAGCTTCGAGCCGCCGCCGCCGGTGCCGGTGGGATCGCCCGTCTGCGCCATGAAGCCATCGATCACGCGGTGGAAGATGATGCCGTTGTAAAAGCCCTGGCGCGCCAGTTCCTTGATGCGTTCCACATGGTGGGGCGCCCATTCCGGCATCAGGCGGATTGCCACGCGCCCGCCGTTCGACAGATCCAGCAGCAGGACATTGTCGGGATCATGGGCGATATCGGTATCGACCTGGGCCGAGAGCAGCTTGCCGGTGGGGGCTGGCCCCGCCTTCGCCAGATGCAGGGTGGCGGTCTTGTGGCCGCAGGCGCTGGTCGACAGGAGCACGAGGCCCATCGAGAGGCCCAGCGCGATTCTGGCAAGCGGATGTCGGTTCATGCAACTCTCATGCGGTGGGCCCGGGGGCGGTTGCCCGGGGGCGAAAGAAACGAAAGGTTCCGGTGCACGGCGATAGCCGCGCGGGCCTTCTGTGGCAATGCGGAGCGTGGGGGGCGGAGCGTAGTGGTTGGCACAGGGGCACCGGCCGCACCGCCGGCGCCGGCCAGGTCAATCCCCCTGCACGCCGCCTGTGGCCACGATCCGCTCGATCACATCGGTGCGCACCGCGGGGCTGACGAATTTGCCGATCTCGCCGCCGAACAGGGCGATTTCCTTGACCAGCTTGGAGGCGATCGGCTGCAGCGAGACATCGGCCATCAGGAACACCGTCTCGATGCGGGCGTTCAGCTGCTGGTTCATGCCGGCCATCTGATACTCATATTCGAAATCGGCCACCGCCCGCAGGCCCCTGACGATGACGCTGGCCCCCTGCTTCTCGGCAAATTTCATGAGCAGCGCGTTGAAGCCCACCACCGAGACATTCTCCAGCCCCATCGCGGCCACTTCACGCTCCACCATGGCGATGCGCTCGACCGGCGGGAACAGGGGGTTCTTGGAAGGGTTGGTCGTCACGCCGACGATCAGCCGGTCGACCAGCTTGGCGCCGCGCCGGATGATATCGGCATGGCCCAGCGTGATGGGATCGAATGTGCCCGGATAGACGCCAACCCTTTCGGCCATTTAGCGATCCCTTTCCACGATGAAGCGCGCCAGTTCGCGCAGCAGGTCGGCCTCGGGGCCATATTGCGCCAGATGGGCGATGGACTGATCCAGCAGCAGCCGCGCCTGTTCGCGCGCGCGCTCGGGCCCCAGCAGCGAGACGAAGGTTTCCTTGCCCTTGGCCTCGTCCTTGCGCAGGGCCTTGCCGGCCGCTTCCTCATTGCCCTCGTAATCGAGCAGGTCGTCGGCGATCTGGAAAGCCAGGCCAATATCGCGGGCATAGCCGCGCAGATGGGTGCGCCCCTCGGGCGGCACATGGCCGAGGATGGCGCCCATTTCCACGCCCGCGCTCAGCAGCGCGCCGGTCTTCAGCTGCTGCAGGCGGGTGATGGTGGCCAGATCGAAGGTGCTCGTCTCGGCGACGATATCCATCATCTGCCCGCCGGCCATGCCATGGTGGCCGCTGGCCAGCGCCAGCGTCTGCACCAGTTCCACGCGGGTGAAAGGATCGCCGCTGGTGGCAGGATCAGTCAGCACCTCGAAGGCGAAGGTCAACAGGCTGTCGCCGGCCAGCACGGCGGTGGCATCGTCGAAGGCCTTGTGCACGGTGGGCTTGCCGTGGCGCAGGTCGTCATTGTCCATGCAGGGCAGGTCGTCGTGGATCAGCGAATAGACATGCACCGATTCCAGCGCCACGCCCACGCGGATCGCCGCCTCGCGGTCCACGCCGAACAGTTCGGCCGTGGCCGCCACCAGCAGCGGGCGCACCCGCTTGCCGCCGCCAATCGCGGCATAGCGCATGGCGGCGATGAGGCGCGCGCGCGGATCATCGGTTTCGGGCAGCAGCGCGTCGAAGGCAGCATCGATCTCGCGCTGAACGCGCTTCAGGCTTTCGGCGAGCAGGCTGGGAGGTTGGGCGGCCACAAAATATCCTTAAAGCAAGTGGGAGCCGGCAGCGCGATCAGGCGTCCTGGTCGAACGGGCGGGTGGCTTGGGGGGCGCCGCCCGGCGGGGCGGCCACAATCTTCTCGATCCGGGCGGCGGCGGCATCGAGGCGGGCCTGGCAGGCCAGGCGCAGCGCCTCGCCGCGCTCGTAGAGGCTGATCGACTCATCCAGCGGCACTTCGCCGCTTTCCAGCCGGCGCACCACATCCTCCAGCGCGCGCAGCGCCTCCTCGAAACTCAGCGCCGCGATCCGCGCGGCCATATCGGCAGCATCCTGTGTCATCGCGCCTGCAATGGCCGGCCGCGCGGCCGCGGTCAAGCGCGAGGACGCGGTGGCGCGCGAGGATCAGGCCACTCTAGCCTTCTGCCCCCAAGGCGGCTAAGGCGCTGGCCCATGAGCACGCAAGATTCCGCCATCACGCCAGACGTCGTCGCCGCCCACGGGCTTTCCGAAGAGGAATATGCCAAGGTTCTCCATGCGCTGGGCCGCACGCCCAATCTGGTAGAACTGGGCATCTTTTCGGTGATGTGGTCGGAACATTGCTCGTATAAATCCAGCCGCCTGCACCTGAAGAAGCTGCCGACCGAGGCGCCCTGGGTGATCTGCGGCCCGGGCGAGAATGCCGGCGTGATCGACATTGGTGATGGCCAGGCCGCGATCTTCAAGATGGAATCGCACAACCACCCGTCTTACATCGAGCCCTATCAGGGCGCGGCGACCGGCGTTGGCGGCATTCTGCGCGATGTGTTCACCATGGGCGCGCGGCCCGTGGCCAACATGAACGCGCTGCGCTTCGGCCGGCCCGATCACCCCAAGATGAAGCATCTGGTGCAGGGCGTGATTGCCGGCATCGGCGGCTATGGCAATTGCGTGGGCGTGCCCACCGTTGGCGGCGAGACCAACTTCCACAAGGCGTACGACGGCAATATCCTTGTGAACGCCATGACGGTTGGCGTGGCCGACACCGACAAGATCTTCTATTCGGCGGCCACGGGCCTGGGCAATCCCATCGTCTATGTCGGATCGAAGACCGGGCGTGACGGCATCCACGGCGCCACCATGGCGTCTGCCGATTTCGACGAGAAGTCGGAGGAAAAGCGCCCCACCGTGCAGGTGGGCGATCCCTTCACCGAAAAGCTGCTGATCGAGGCCTGCCTGGAACTGATGGCGACTGACGCCATCGTCGCCATTCAGGATATGGGCGCGGCCGGGCTTACGTCTTCCAGCGTGGAAATGGCCAGCAAGGGCGGCGCGGGCATCCGCCTCAACATGAACAATGTGCCCTGCCGCGAAACCGGCATGACGCCCTATGAGATGATGCTGAGCGAAAGCCAGGAGCGCATGCTCATGGTGCTCCAGCCCGGCAAGGAGCCGATGGCCGAGGCGATCTTCAAGAAGTGGGAGCTGGACTTTGCCGTGATCGGCGAAGTGACCGACACCGGCCATATGGTGCTGGAATTCGATGGCGAAGTGGTTTGCGACATTCCGCTGGCGCCGCTGGCCGACGAAGCCCCGCTCTATGATCGCCCGCATGTGCCCGCCCCCAAGCCCGCGCCGCTGGCCGATGCGCCCGCAAGCGCGGATATTGCCGGCGATCTGCTCAAGCTGATCGGCAGCCCGGATCTGGCCTCGCGCCGCTGGATCTTCGAGCAGTATGACAGCCAGGTGGGCGGCGACACGCTGCAGAAGAGCGGCGGCGATGCGGCTGTGGTGCGCGTGCATGGCACCGACAAGGCGCTGGCCATCAGCACCGATTGCACGCCGCGCTATTGCTTTGCCGATCCCTATGAGGGCGGCAAGCAGGCCGTGGCGGAAACCTTCCGCAACATCTGCGCGGTGGGCGCAACGCCCCTGGCCATCACCAACTGCCTGAACTTTGCCAACCCCCAGCGCCCGGAGATCATGGGCCAGATCGTCGGGTGCCTGGAAGGCATGGGCGATGCCTGCCGCGCGCTGGATTACCCCATCGTCTCGGGCAATGTCTCGCTCTACAACGAATCGAAGGCGACCGGTGGCGGCAGCGCCATCCTGCCCACCCCTGCCATCGGCGGCGTGGGCCTGATGCTGGACCACACGAAAATGGCCACCATCCGCTTCAAGGCCCCGGGCGAGACGATCTGGCTGATCGGGCCCGAGGGCACGCATCTGGGCCAATCGCTGTGGCTGCGCGAGATTGCCGGGCGCGAGGAAGGCCCTGCCCCTGCCGTCGATCTGGAGCTGGAGCGCCGCAATGGCGAGACCGTGCGCCAGCTGATCCACGATGGCATTGCCACGGCGGTGCATGATGTGGCCGATGGCGGGTTGCTGGTGGCGATTGCCGAAATGGCGATGGCCAGCGGCCTTGGCGCCGAGCTGGACGGCAGCTTCACCGCCGCCACCGCCTTTGGCGAGGACCAGAGCCGCTATGTGCTGACGACCCCTGCCGATATCGTGCTGGAAGGGGCGATCCGCCTGGGCCGCGTGGGCGGTGCCAGCGTGGCGGGCGTGGAAGTGACCCGGCTGAAGGCGGCTAACGAGGCCTTCTTCAAGGATTGGATGGAAGCCTGATCAAGGCCCGGCGCGAGAGGGCCCGCCCCCTCGCGCCGCCTTTGGTTCAGCCCTTCACCCACTCGCTTTCGCCCACGCCCAGCAGGCGCAGCACGGCGGTGAGGTCCCCCCGGTCGATCCAGCCATTGGCCGCGGCGCGCGCCTTGGGCTTGGCGGCAAAGGCAATGCCATAGGTCGCCGCTTCCATCATCGGGATATCATTGGCGCCATCGCCGGTGGCCAGCGTATGAGCGCCCTCGCCCAGCGCGGCCAGTTCCTCCAGCAGCGTGGCCTTCTTGGTGGCCGAATCGCTGATCGGGCCAACCAGGCCGCCGGTCAGCACGCCGCCTTCCACGCCCAGCCGGTTGCCCACCACCCGTTCAAAGCCCAGCGCCTCGGCCACCGGATCGGCGAACTGGTGGAAGCCGCCGGTCACCAGCACGGTGCGGCTGCCCTTGGCCTTCAGCGTCTGCACCAGCGTGCGGGCGCCCTGCATCGGGTGGATGCGCTCTGCCAGGCAGCGGGCAATGGCCCCTTCCGACAGGCCCTTCAGCAGCGCCACACGCTCTGCCAGCGCCGCGCGGAAATCCAGCTCGCCCTGCATGGCGCGCTCGGTGATGGCGGCGATCTGGGGCTTGAGGTTGGCAAAATCAGCCAGTTCGTCAATGCATTCGGCCGAGATCATGGTGGAATCCATGTCCGAGACGAACAGCGCCGGCAGCTGCGGCACGCCCGCGCCGATCAGCGCATCCGTCTGCCCCAGATGCGCCTCAATGGCAGAGCGCAGGGCATCGGCGCCGGCATCGCTCTCCAGCTCCAGCAGGGCTGCCGGGCCATTTTCCAGCACGCGCGCCGCGCTGTCGCGGCCCTGGCTGCGCAATGTGGCGCGCAACGCTTCCACCCTTGCCGAAAGCCCATCCGAATCTGCTATCACGCGCGCAATGACCACCAACACCATCCCTGAAACCGATCGCGGCCCGGGGCGGCCGCCGCTGGCGCTCATTGCAGGGCCCACGGCCAGCGGCAAGAGCGATTGTGCGCTGGCGCTGGCCCGCTGGCTGGCCGCGCGCGGGCGCCAGGCGGTGATCGTCAATGCCGACAGCGCCCAGCTCTATGCCGATCTGCCGGTGCTTTCGGCCGCGCCCTCGCCGGCGGAACAGGCCGAAGTGCCGCACCGGCTCTATGGCGCGTGGGATGGGGCCGAGGGCTGCTCTGCCGCCGATTGGGCCGCCCGCGCGCGCGATGAGATCGACGTGGCGCACAAGGCCGGCATGGTGCCCATTCTGGTGGGCGGCACCGGGCTTTACATCCGCACGCTGCTCGATGGCATTGCCCCTGTGCCGGCGATAGACCCGGCCGTGCGCGCGGCCGTGCGCGCCCTGCCCGTGGCCCAGGCCCATGCCGCGCTGGCCAGGGAAGACCCCGCCGCCGCCCGGCGCCTGCACCCGGCCGACACCACCCGCGTGGCCCGCGCGCTGGAAGTGGTGCGCGCCACCGGCCTGCCGCTGGCCAGCTGGCAGGCGCGCAAGGAAGGCGGCATCGGCCACAGGGTGGCGCTGGCGCCGGTGGTGCTGCTGCCCGAACGCGGCTGGCTCTATGCCCGCTGCGACCGGCGTTTCGAACGCATGGTGGAGGCAGGCGCCGTGGCGGAAGTGGCCGCCCTGCTGGCGCGCGGGCTGGCGGCCGATCTGCCGGTGATGCGCGCCATCGGCGTGGCCGAGATTGCCGCCCACCTTGCCGGCGATTCGGATCTGGCAACGGCGATCGCCCGCGGCCAGCAGGCGACACGAAATTACGCCAAGCGGCAATATACATGGCTTCGGCACCAGCCGCCGCAAGATTGGCCGCGTCAAACTTCATCTGACATCGATTTTTCTCCGTATTTTGAAATATTATTACCTTAAATCCCGTTGACGGTGAACTTTTAGATCCATAGAGACAGGCCATCACCTGCCGAGGCAGGTCTTGCGCGAGTTGGAGAGGAGGCCCGGTGCGGTTCACACCGTATCGGGCCATCCTTTTCCCGGCCGGGATGGCCCAGTGCCCTTCCCTTCGCCAGGCGTCAGGCCCTGTGTCGGCACACCCGAGGCAACAAAGGATATTCCCCGTGAGCGACGAGCGTAGCGGCGCCCAAATTCTTGTCGAAAGCCTGGTCCGCCAGGGGGTCGAACATGTGTTCGGCTATCCCGGCGGCGCGGTGCTGCCGATCTATGACGCCCTGTTTGGCGATGAGCGCCTGCGCCATATCCTCGTGCGCCACGAGGCGGCCGCGGCCCATGCGGCCGAAGGCTATGCCCGCTCCACCGGGCGGCCGGGCGTGGTGCTGGTCACCTCGGGGCCCGGGGCAACCAACGCTGTCACCGGCATTGCCGATGCCTTCCTCGATTCGATCCCGATGGTCGTCATCACCGGCCAGGTGCCAACCGCGCTGATCGGCTCCGACGCCTTCCAGGAAGCCGACACGATCGGCATCACCCGCCACTGCACCAAGCACAACTATCTGGTGAAGGACCCGGCAGACCTTGCCGCCACTATCGACGAGGCCTTCCAGGTGGCCACCAGCGGCCGGCCGGGCCCTGTCGTCATCGACATCCCCAAGGATGTGCAGATCGCCAGCGCGGTGCTTTCCGATGCGCCGGTGCAGCGCCGCCAGCGCTATGCCCCGCAGACCCGCGGCGCCGACAAGGACATTGCCGCCGCGATCGAGCTGCTGGCCCATGCCAAGGCACCGGTGTTCTACACCGGCGGCGGCGTCATCAATTCCGGCCCGCGCGCCACCGAACTGCTGCGCCAGCTGCAGGCGATCATCGGCGCGCCGGTCACTTCCACGCTGATGGGCCTGGGCGCCTTCCCCGCCACCCATGCCGACTGGCTGGGCATGCTGGGCATGCATGGCACCTATGAGGCGAACTGGGCGATGAACCAGGCCGATCTCATCCTGTGCGTGGGCGCCCGCTTCGACGACCGGGTGACCGGGCGGCTGGATGCCTTTGCCCCCAATTCCACCAAGATCCACATCGACATCGACCGCGCCAGCATCAACAAGACGGTGCCGGTGGACCTGCCGATCATCGGCGATTGCGCCGAGGTGCTGGAGCAGCTGATCACCGCCTGGGGCAACCGCAAGCCGCAGGACCTTGCCGAGTGGAAGGCGCGCGTTGATGGCTGGCGGGCCAAGAAGTGCCTCGCCTATCCCGCCTATGGCAGCGAGATTGCCCCCCAGCGCGCGATCGAGCGGCTGCATGCGCTGACCCATGCGGTGGACCCGATCATCAGCACCGAGGTTGGCCAGCACCAGATGTGGGCGGCGCAGTATTTCGGCATGGAAGAGCCCAACCGCTGGCTCACCTCGGGCGGGCTGGGCACGATGGGCTATGGCCTGCCGGCGGCGATCGGCGCGCAGGTTGGCAATCCCGGCCGGCTGGTCATCGACATTGCCGGCGAGGCCTCCATTCAGATGAACATCCAGGAACTGGGCACGGCCAGCCAGTATCGCCTGCCGGTCAAGGTCTTCATCCTCAACAATGAATGGATGGGCATGGTCCGCCAGTGGCAGGAGCTGACCTATGAGAGCCGCTATTCGAACTCCTATTCGGACAGCCTGCCCGATTTCGTGCGGCTGGCCGAGGCCTATGGCTGGAAGGGCATTGCCATTACCAGCGAGGCGGAGCTGGATGCCGGCATCCAGGCGATGATCGACCATGACGGGCCGGTGATCGTTGATTGCCGGGTGGCCAAGGCCGCCAATTGCTTCCCGATGATCCCTTCGGGCGCCGCCCACACCGAAATGCTGCTGCCCGGCGACGTGGTGGCCGGCACGATGGACGATGAAGCCAAGGCGCTGGTCTGAGGAACCTACGAGATGATGAAGATCAAGCATGCCGCCGAGGAGCGCCATGTCCTCACTGTCCTGGTCGACAATGAGGCGGGCATTCTCGCCAAGATCGCCGGGCTGTTCACCGCCCGCGGCTATAATATCGACAGCCTGACCGTGGCCGACATCACCGACAACCACGATGTCAGCCGGATCACCATCGTCACGCACGGGCCGCCGGCGGTGATCGACCAGATCCGCGCCCAGCTCGACCGGCTGGTGCCGGTGCACAAGGTGATCGACCTCACCGAGGTGGGCCCCCATGTGGAGCGCGAGCTGGCGCTCATCAAGGTGGCCGGCAAGGGCGAGAACCGGGTGGAGGCGCTGCGCATCGCCGATCTGTTCCGCGCCAAGGTGGTCGATACCTCGACCAGCAGCTTCATTTTCGAGCTGACGGGAACGCCCGACAAGATCGACAGTTTCATTGCCCTGATGCGCGAGCTGGGGCTGGTCGAAGTGGGGCGCACCGGCATTGTCGGCATGACCCGCGGCGGCCAACCCGCCTGAGGCGCGAATAGCGCCCCGGCCGCCATCCAAACTTGATCATGGCCCCCTGATAGTGCAGGGGGCGCCACCAACGGGGCTTTTGCCCTGCCCCATGGCAGGCAAGGCCCAACCATCCTGGCTCCCCTTGGCCCTCGGGCGGGAGCAGCAAAGGGGAACGACCGTGAAAGTCTATTACGACGCCGATGCCGACCTGAACCTGATCACCGGCAAGAAGATCGCCATCCTGGGCTATGGCTCGCAGGGCCATGCCCATGCGCAGAACCTGCGCGACAGCGGCGTGAAGGACGTGGCGATCGCCCTGCGCGAGGGTTCGGCCACGGCGAAGAAGGCCGAAGCTGCCGGCTTCAAGGTGCTGAGCAACGCCGAAGCCGCCGCCTGGGCCGACGTGCTGATGATCCTGGCGCCCGACGAGCACCAGGCCGCCATCTATGCCGCGGACCTGCATGCCAACATGAAGCCCGGCGCGGCGCTGGCCTTTGCCCATGGCCTCAACATCCACTTCGGCCTGATCGAGGCGCGCGCCGACATCGACGTGATCATGATCGCCCCCAAGGGCCCGGGCCACACCGTGCGCGGCGAATATCAGCGCGGCGGCGGCGTGCCCTGCCTGATCGCCATCCACCAGGATGTGACCGGCAACGCCCATGACATCGCGCTGGCCTATGCCTCGGGCGTGGGTGGCGGCCGTTCGGGCATCATCGAGACCAACTTCCGCGAGGAATGCGAAACCGACCTGTTCGGCGAGCAGGCCGTGCTGTGCGGCGGCACCACCGCGCTGGTGCAGGCCGGCTTCGAAACGCTGGTGGAAGCCGGCTATGCCCCCGAGATGGCCTATTTCGAGTGCCTGCACGAGCTGAAGCTGATCGTTGACCTGATGTATGAGGGCGGCATCGCCAACATGCGCTACTCGATCTCGAACACCGCCGAATATGGCGACATCGTGACCGGCCCGCGCATCATCACCGAAGAGACCAAGAAGGAAATGAAGCGCGTTCTGGCCGACATCCAGTCGGGCCGCTTCGTGAAGAACTTCGTGCTCGACAACCGCGCCGGCCAGCCCGAGCTGAAGGCCAGCCGCATCGCCGCCAAGCGCCACCCGATCGAGGAAACCGGCGCCAAGCTGCGCGCGATGATGCCCTGGATCGGCGCCAACGCCCTGGTCGACAAGTCCAAGAATTGATCCCCGGCGCAAGGCATCTTGCGCCCGGGAACAACCAAGCCGCCGGTGGGCCCCGCGCCCGCCGGCGGTTTTGCATGAAGGCCGATCCGCTCTTGCCTTGGCCGCCGAACGCGCCCACAGCAGCGCCCATGCCGCATCGCGCCGACCACATTCTCATCTGTTTCCACGATTTCTCGCGCGGCGGCACAGAACGCATCGCCATTGGCCTGGCCCGCCACTGGGCCGAGCAGGGCCGGCGCGTCACCATCCTGTGCGGCACCACAGAGGGCGGCCTCAGGGCCACGGTGGATGCCCGCGTGCAGGTGGTGGAGCTGGATCCGCCCGTGCGCCGCAGCCTCACCTCGCGGCTGAAGCTGGGCAAGGCGATGGCCGCCGAAATCGCCCGCCTCAAGCCAGACATCATCTTCCTGCCCGGCAATTTCCACCTGCCGCTGGCCCCCGCCTTCGCCCGCATTCCCGGCCGCGTCGAGGAAGGCTGGGGGGCGATCATGGCGAAGATCTCCAACCCCTCGGTGCCCGATGGGCTGGCCGCGGCCCCGGTGCGCTGGCTGCTGCGCCGCTTTGGCCCCTGCGTGGATGGCTGGGCGGCGATGAATTCCGGGCTGGAGCGCGAATTGCACGCGATCCTGCCGGGCGCCCATGTGGAAACGCTGTTCGATCCGGTCTACCTCCACCACGATCTGGCCCCCGACGACCATCTTGCCCCAACCGACGAGCGGCTGGAGATCCTGTGGGCCGGCCGCTTCGAGCCGCAGAAGGACACGCTGCTGGCGCTGAAGGTGATCGAGGCGCTGAACGAGATCGTGCCCGCCCGCCTCACCATGGTGGGCGACGGGCGGCTCTATCCGGCCACCTTGCGCGCCATCAAGCGCATGGGGCTGACAGATATCATCGCCGCGCCCGGCTATGTGCCGGGCATCGATCCCTGGCTGCGGCGCGCCGATGCGCTGCTCATCACCTCGCATTTCGAGGGCGGGCCGGCGGTGGCGGTGGAAGCGCTGGCCCATGGCGTGCCAGTGGTTTCCACCGATTGCTCGCATTTCCTGCGCGATATCATGCGCGTGCCGCTGGCCGGGCGGATCGTGCCCTCGCGCTATGCGCCCGATCTGGCCTCGGCGCTGCTCAGCACGGTGTCGGAAGGGCGGCGCGATCCGGCAGCGCTCCATGCGCTGATCGATCATCTCGATCCGCGCGTGTGCGCGCAAGGCTATCTGGCCTGGTTTGATCGCATGGCGGTGGCCCGCCGCTGAGCCGCATGGCGGCGGCCCGCCGCTGAGCCGCATGGCAGCGGCCCAAGGCGAAGAAAGCCGCTTTACCCCCTTTACACAGCGCCCATCCATCCCCATAGCCAATGCCATGCACACGCGCCTTGGCCTTACCCTGCGACTTATCCGCCCTTGGGCGTGAACGGGCGTGCCTGCCGTTGGGGCGCGCCACGCGTCCAAGGGTGAAACTTCGCAACCCCGGCCACAATCGCAGGTTTTCGAGATAACGCCATGAGCATGCTGAACGACCCTTCCGTCAAATATCGCCCCTTCCCGCAGGTCAACATTCCGGATCGGCAATGGCCTTCGCGCACCATCACCAAGGCGCCGCGCTGGCTGTCGACGGACCTGCGCGATGGCAACCAGAGCCTGATCGACCCGATGGGCGCCGAGAAGAAGACCCGCTTCTTCGACCTGCTGGTGAAGGTGGGGCTGAAGGAGATCGAGGTCGGCTTCCCGTCGGCCGGCGCCACCGAATTCGACTTCATCCGCGGCCTGGTCGATAATGGCCGGGTGCCCGATGATGTGCTGGTCCAGGTGCTGACGCAAAGCCGCGAAGACCTCATCCGCACAAGCTTTGAATCGCTGGCCGGCGCGCCTGCGGCCATCGTCCATGTGTATAACGCCGTCTCGCCGCTGTGGCGCCAGGTGGTGTTTGGCATGGAAAAGCCCGAGATCAAGGAAATCGCCCGCAACGGCGCCAGGCTGCTGCGCGACAATGCCGCCCGCTTCCCGCAGACGAAGTGGCATTTCGAATATAGCCCGGAGACCTTCTCCACCGCCGAGCTCGATTTCTCGATCGAATGCTGCGAGGCGGTGATGGAGATCCTGCAGCCCACGGCCGAGCATCCGATCATCCTCAACCTGCCGGCCACGGTGGAAGCTTCCACCCCCAACATCTATGCCGACCAGATCGAGTATTTCTGCCGCAACCTGCCGGGGCGCGACCGGGCGATCATCAGCCTGCACACCCATAACGACCGCGGCACCGGCGTTGCCGCGGCCGAGCTGGGCCTGATGGCCGGCGCCGACCGCGTGGAAGGCTGCCTGTTCGGCAATGGCGAGCGCACCGGCAATTGCTGCCTGGTGACCGTGGCGCTGAACCTCTACACGCAAGGGGTGAACCCCGAGCTGGACTTCTCGGATATCGACGAGGTGATCCAGACGGTGGAATATTGCAACCAGCTGCCCGTTCACCAGCGCCACCCCTATGGCGGCGAGCTGGTGTTCACCGCCTTCTCCGGCAGCCATCAGGATGCCATCAAGAAGGGCTTTGCCGCGCAGGAACAGAGGAACGACCAGCTCTGGGCGGTGCCCTATCTGCCGATCGACCCGGCGGATCTGGGCCGCAGCTATGAAGCGGTGATCCGCGTCAATTCGCAAAGCGGCAAGGGCGGTTTCGCCTGGGTGCTGGAGCAGGACCAGGGGCTGAAGCTGCCCAAGCGCATGCAGGCCCATTTCAGCCGCCATGTGCAGCAGCTGGCCGACGAGCTGGGCCGCGAGCTGCAGGCCGCCGACATCTGGGACGTGTTCCAGCGCACCTATCGGGTGAACGACCCGCAGCACCTGCAGCTGCTGGACTGGGACGAGGCCAGGGGCGCCGATGGCAGCCGCATCTTTGCCGGCAAGATCGGCGTGGATGGGCAGGAACAGTCGGTCTCGGGCCGGGGCAATGGCCTCATCTCCTCGGTGGTGGCAACGCTGGCCGACAGTTTCGGCGTGGCGCTGAGCGTGAAGGATTATTCCGAACACGCCATGGGCGCCGGCACCGATGCCCGCGCGGCCGCCTATGTCGAATGCACCGGCCCCGATGGGCAGACGGTGTGGGGCGTGGGGCTGGATACCGATGTGGCCACCGCCAGCGTGCGGGCGGTGCTCTCGGCGGCCAATTCGCTGATCGGGCGCTAACGAACCACTAGCTGGCCCCGACCACCACCAGCGTGGCCGGGGCCAGTTCCTGCGTGCTGCCCCACAGGCTGTCGGCCAGCGCATCCAGCTCGGCGAAATCGGCATTATACAGCACCGGCTGCGCCCGGTTCAGCCGCAAGGGCCGCCGCCCGGGATCGAGCAGCCGCCGGCGCAGCGCCCTTTGCAGCAGCCGCAGCCGCGCCAGCGCCTCGCTCAGCGCCACTTCGGGCGCGCGCAGCCGCCGGCACGACCAATCCGCCTCCACCTGCCCCACGCGCTCTGTCACCATGGCGTTATAGTCGCGGTGGGGGCCGCGGTGCAGCGGCAGGCCAATGCGCGCCGCCCCCGCATCGGTGGCCGGCAGCAGCAGGCCATTGGCGCGAAAATCATCAAAGCCCAGCCGCTCGCGCCCGATCGCCTCGAACAGCGTGCCAAAGCAGCGGCCCTGCAGCAGCTGGCGCGGCAACAGGTGGTGGCGCTGCAGGCCGGGATCGTAATCGGCCGCATCGCGCCGGTTCACCGCGCGGAATGGCAGCCGCCGGCGCGCCGTTTCCTGCCCCGCCTCGTGCCCGGCCGCCTCCTGCCCGGCCGACAGCGGCAGAAACAGCCCGCATGCCGGCAGCGCGGCCGGCAGCACATGGTGGCGCGGCGCGCCCGGCCCCATGGCGCTCACGATGGAAGCGCCGCCGAGCCCTGTGTCATTCTGGCATGAAAAAAGAAATTCCGCAGACTTATCCAGCTGCACGCCATACACGCCACAGGCCTCCACTGCGAGCAGGCTCTATCCGCAAGACCTCGCCTTCCGGCCCATCCACCAGGCAGGGGGGCGAGATATCGCCGCCGCTGACGAGACTGTGGATAAGCCGAATCGCGATCTTGCCATCGCCCCCTGCCCCATTTTGGGACGTTGGTTCGATTCGCAATTCCTGTCCAGTGAAAAAGGCCAGCCCATCGCTGCAGATGGCGCCATCGGCCTCGCGCAGGAGGGCGGTGAGGCCCAGCGCCGGAAACGCCCCCCCCTCCAGCCAGCGGCCCACATTGCGCAGGAAATAATCGCGCCCCATCATCGTCGCCGCCGGCGCCCAGATCACCGCTTCCACCCCGCCCAGCCCGGCCAGATCGACCGCCAGCTGCATCATCGCGCGCACCACCGGCAGCAGGTTTTCGCCGCCCGCCAGATGGGCGCCGGGCCGCAGCACCACCGCTTCCAGCGGCGCCTCCGGATCGGGGCCGGCCACGCCAAAGCGGTGGCGCACGGCAGGGGTTGGCAGGGCGGCAGCCGGCGCCAGCCCCACCAGATCGAAGGCAAGGCCGGTGATCAGCAGTTCCAGCCAGCCCTCTTCGGCGGGCGGGCGGTGGCTGATAGCAAAGTGGCGGGCAGCGCCGGGCTGGCTGGCCAACAGCTGCGCCACCGCCTCGGCATCCGCGCGCCGGCCGGCCGAAAACAACAGGAGGACCGCCGAGGCCCCTGCCCGGGGCGGCGCATATTCTGCCGTCATGTGACTAATATAACCGCCCCTAGGCCAAACTGCGCGGGGGTATGCCATCGCGCCGGCGCTGCGTCGAGTCTCACCGCGCCTTGGGCCCGCCGCTTGCGCTCAGAAGATGCCCAGCGCCAGCCCCGCGCCCAGCGCCGCGCCCAGATCGCGGGCCTGCGCGCGCTGATCGGGCGAGAGGCGCTTGGGCGCGCAAATCTGCTCGGGCGTCTGCGCGCCCATGTTGATGATCAGCGGCGGCGCCACCCGCTTCAGCCGCCAGCCGGTGGCGATGCGATCGATCTGCGCCTCGGCGCCATGGCCATCGCTGCCGGCAGCGATGATCGTTGCATAGGGGCGCCCCTCGGCGCGGCCCAGCAGCGGGTAATAGGCGCGGTCGAACATCTCCTTCATCGCCCCGCTCATGCTGGCCAGGTTTTCCGGGCAGACGAAGAGATAGGCCGCCGCTGCCAGCAGCAGCTCCGGCCGAGCCCGGGCGGCGGCCACCAGCCGCACCTCCGCGCCCTGCCCCCTGGCGCCGGCCAGTGCCGCGCGGGCCAGCGCCGCGCTCGCACCTGTCCGGCTGTGCCACACGATCAGTAACATGGCCTGTCATCCACATCCGCGCCGCAACCACCGCTATGCGCCGGCGCCCCCTTGCGATAGGCCACAGCCATGAGCATCCGGCAAGCCCCCTCTCCTGCAGAACCCGCCCGCATCACCCATATGGGCCAATCGCTGACCGCGCGCGCCTGGCGCTGGCGCGGCGGCAACATGGATATCGCCGGGGATGGCGCGCTGGCAGCCCACACGCCGGGCGAGGATCTGGTGACGCAGCTGCTGCTGGCCCGCGGCGTGGCGCCGGCCGATCTGGAGCGGCAGCGCACCCCCACCCTGCGCGCCTTCCTGCCCGATCCTTCCGTGCTGCAGGATATGGACAAGGCCGCCGCGCGCCTGGCCGATGCCGTGGTGGCCGGCGAGGCGGTGGCCGTCTATGGCGATTATGACGTGGATGGCGCCACCAGCGCGGCGCTGCTGCTGCGCTTCTTGCGCATGCTGGGGCGCGAGGGGCGGCCCTATATCCCCGATCGGCTGCTGGAAGGCTATGGCCCCACCGGTGAGGCGCTGCTGCGGCTAGCGGCCGAAGGCGCGCAGCTGATCCTCACTGTCGATTGCGGGGCGATGGCGCATGAGGCGCTGGCGATGGCGGCCGATGGCGGCGTCGACGTGATCGTGGTGGATCATCACAAATGCGCGGCAGAGCTGCCCCGCGCGCTGGCCCTCGTCAACCCCAACCGGCTGGATGAAAGCCCGGAAGGGGCAAGCTTCGGCCATCTGGCGGCGGTCGGCGTGGCCTTCCTGCTGGCCATCGCCACCGCGCGCGAGCTGCGCCGCCGGGGCTGGTTTGCCGGAAGGCAAGAGCCGGACCTGCTCGCCCTGCTCGATCTTGTGGCGCTGGGCACGGTGGCCGATGTGGCAGCGCTGCATGGGCTGAACCGGGCACTGGTGGCGCAGGGGCTGAAAGTGATGGCCCGGCGCGAGAATATCGGCATGGCAGCGCTGGCCGATTCCAGCCGCCTGTCGCGCGCGCCCACCTGTTCGGATCTGGGCTTTGCGATGGGGCCGCGGGTGAACGCCGGCGGCCGAGTGGGCGAGGCGATGCTGGGCGTGCGCCTGCTGACCTCGGATTCGCCCGAGGAAGCGCGCGAGATCGCCGCCCAGCTTTCGCGCCACAATGAGGAACGCCGCGCCATCGAGGCCGCCGTGCAGCAGGCCGCCGAAGCCCTGATCGATGCCCAGCACAACCGTTCGGTGCTGGTGCTGGCGGGTGAAGGCTGGCACCCGGGGGTGATCGGCATTGTGGCCGGGCGGATCAAGGAGAAGACCGGCAAGCCCACTTTCGTGGTCGCGCTGGATGGGGCCCAGGGCAAGGGCTCGGGCCGGTCGGTGGCGGGGGTGGATCTGGGCGCGGCCGTCATCGCCGCGCGCGAGGCGGGGCTGCTGGTGGCCGGTGGCGGCCATGCG
>DASRYE010000120.1:0-11803 GCA_035653915.1 Novosphingobium sp.
GGTCCACCACCCAGGCCAGCGGCTGCGGCTGATGGGGGCCGGGCACTTGCGAAAGGGCGATCTCCAGCTCGTAAAGCGCATCGTGGCGCGCTTCGTCCACGCGCGGGGCCTGGCTGGTGGGGCCGATGAACAGGCCCGAGAACAGATAGGACAGCGCCGGATGCCGCTGCCAGTAGATCACGAAGCTTTTCAGCAGATCGGGCCGGCGCACAAAGGGCGAATCGAGCAGGCTGGGCCCGCCCAGCACGATGTGGTTGCCGCCGCCGGTGCCCATCGGCCGGCCATCGACCATGAAGCGGTCGGCCGTCAGCCCCACCTCGCGCGCGGCCTGATAGAGCGTCTCGGTAATTTCCACCTGCTCGGCCCAGCTGGCGGCGGGGTGGATGTTCACCTCGATCACGCCGGGGTCGGGCGTTACCTTCAGCACGGCCAGGCGCGGATCGGGCGGCGGCGGATAGCCTTCGATGCGCACCGGCACGCGGATCGCCTCGGCCACCGATTCCACCGCGGCGATCAGCTCCAGCCAGTCTTCCAGCGTCGAGACAGGCGGGACGAACACCGCGACATAGCCGCCTTCCGGCCCGCCATCCGGGCCCGGGCGCGCCTCGGCGGTGATGGCGGTGCGCACCACGCCCTCGATCTCGGTGATGGTCTGCTCGGCGCGGGGCTGGCGGGGCGGCTGCTGGGGGCCGCGCAGGGCCAGCGCCTCGCGCGTTTCAAAGCCGCGCTCGGCCAGCTGGCGGCGGAAATCGGCCAATGGCGCGCGCGGCTCTGCCGTGTCGCGCGGGTGGATATAGGGATAATCGCCCGCGGCCACATAGGGCAGCGCCCCCAGCGGCAGCCGATAGCCCAGCGCCGAATCGCCCGGCACCGCATAGAGCAGCCCCCGGCGCACCCGCCACACCTCGCTCATCCAGCGCGGCGCCTCATTGGCCTTCTGCCAGCGCTGCACCGGCAGCACATGGCCCACAGGCTTGGTGAGGCCGCGCTGGAAGGTGCGCATGAAGCGGGCGCGCTGCTCGGGGTCTTCCAGCGCCGGATCGAGCGGCGAGGTGTTCTCGGGAAGCTCGGCCTCCTGCACGATCCACTGGATCGTATCCTCATAGACCGGCTGCACGAAGCCCGGCGCCAGCCCCAGGCGGATGCCGGCCTCTTCCAGCACTGCCCGGGCGGTTTCTGTGGTCACGGGGGCGGTGGGCTTGTCCTCGGGCCTGTCCTGCGGCAGCAGGCCCTTTTCGGGATATTCGCCCGCTACCAGCGTGGGATCATGCCAGATGGGCACGCCATCGCGCCGCCAGTAGAGCGAATAGCCCCAGCGCGGCAGGGTTTCCCCCGGATACCACTTGCCCTGGCCATGATGCAGCACCGCGCCCGGCGCAAAGGCCTTGTGCAGCTTGCGGATCAGCCGGTCGGCATAGGCGGCCTTGGTGGGGCCCACGGCCTCGCTTTTCCATTCGGGCGCGTCGAAATCGCCATCGGCGATGAAGGTGGGCTCGCCGCCCATCGTCAGGCGCATGTCCTGCGCGGCGATATCGGCATCCACCTTCTCGCCCAGCGCCAGCAGCGCCTCCCAGCGCTCGTCGGTGAAGGGCTTGGTGATGCGCACCGCCTCGCGCACCCGGCTGACATGCATCTCGAAGTGGAAATCGCTGTCCACATGGTCGCCGTCGAGCGTGGTGAAGCCGCCCTCGATGGGCGTGGCCGAACGATAGTGGGGCGCTGCGCACAGCGGGATATGCCCTTCGCCGGCAAACATGCCCGAGGTAGTGTCCAGCGCCACCCAGCCGGCGCCGGGAATATAGACCTCGCACCAGGCATGCAGGTCGCAGATATCCTCCAGCACGCCCTGCGGCCCGTCGATCGCCAGCACATCGGCCACCAGCTGGATCGAATAGCCCGAGACGAAACGCGCGGCAAAGCCCAGCTGGCGCAGCAGCTGCACCATCGTCCAGGCCGAATCGCGGCAGGATCCGCTGGCCAGGTTCAGCGTTTCCTCCGGGCTCTGCACGCCCTGTTCCAGCCGGATGACATAGCCGATGCGCTGCTGCAGCGCCTGGTTCACCATCACCAGGAAATCGATCGTGCGCCCGGCCTTGCCGCTGGCGATGATGGCGGCATATTCGGCCGCCAGCGCATCGAACAGCGGGCCTTGCGGCTCGGTCTCGAAATAGGCGGCCAGATCCTGCTGCTGCTCTTCGGAATAGGCGAAGGGCAGTTCCTCCACCTGCGGTTCCACGAAGAAATCGAACGGGTTGACCACAGCCAGATCGGCCAGCAGATCCACCTCGATGCTGAAATGATCGACCGGATCGGGGAATACCACCCGCGCCTGCCAGTTGCCGTGCGGATCCTGCTGCCAGTTGAGGAAGTGGTTTTCGGGGCTGATCTTCAGCGAATAGTTGGGAATGGCCGTGCGGCTGTGCGCGGCCGGGCGCAACCTTATTACCTGTGGGCCCAGCCGCACGGGTTTGCTGTAGCTATAGCGGGTGTGGTGATAGAGGCCGGCCTTGATCATGGCGGCGAGTGTGCGGCAATCGCTGCTGCGCTGCAACACCAAAGGTGGGGCGCCTCAGCGCGCGGCGGCGGCCAGCTTGGCGAACATGTCGGCAAAGGTGAGGCGGGTGTCGATATGCTCGTAAACGCGCATCGGCCGGGCGTTAGTGGGGGCCGGCTGCCAGGCGCCATCGGCGCCGATGCGGGGCGTGGGGCGCCAGGTGTAAAGGCTCGATGCGCTGTCGGGCTCGAAGGAGGATTGCAGCGCGGTCAGCGTCACCAGCGGGCTGTCGCCCAGAATATAGGTCTCGCCGATGTTGACATGATAGGGCGCCGCCTCGGTCAACGCGGCCACATGCTCGATCGCGGCCAGCAGATAGCGGCCCAGCGCGCGCGCCGGGGCCAGCGCTGCGGCCAGTTCGGCCCGGCTCACCAGCATCTGCCGGTAGACATTGCGCGGCACCTGCCAGATCTCGATGTCGGAACGGTTGAAGATCACCTCGGCGGCGGCGGTGTCGATGGTGAGGTTGTATTCGGCATCGTGGCGCTGGGGCAGGCCGGGCAGCAGGTCGGCATGTTCCGGCCCGCCAATCCACACCAGCACCAGCCGCCGGCCGATCCGCGGCTCTGCCAGCCAGGCGGTGGCCAGCTCGGTCAGGCTGGCGCCGGCGGCATAGAACAGCGGCAGCTGCGTGTCGTCGCGCAGCGCCTCGGCGATGATCGCGGCGCTGGCTGGCGTGGGGGCATCGGCTGCCATCGCCGCATTGGCGCCGGCGATGATGCGCGGCACGCGCGCCAGGCGCATCAGGCCGGCGATGGTGGCCGCCTTTTGCGCGGCATGATCGGCCTGCCGGGCAGAGGGATCGAAAAACTCGCCCTTGTGGAGGTGCGAGCCGACGATCAGCGGAATCTCGACCGAGGGCGAGGCGAGGTGATGGGCCAGCTGGAACAGCCCATCGGGATCGCCGGCAAAATCATTGTCGATGATAACGCGCTGGCGCGGGGCAATCGGCCGGCCGGCTGCCAGCAGCGGGCCACCCAGGCTGCCCAGCGCGCCCGCGCCCAGCCCGGCCAGCACATGGCGGCGCGGCAGCAGCAGCTGCGGGGCAGGGGCGATGGCAGGAGAAGGGGGCACAGGCGGCAGCTTTCGTCAAACGCACGAGGGCGCGCAGAAGGCCGCGAAAATAGGCAGCGCCGCCTGCCGAAGCAAGCGATCAAAGCCTTGATTTTCAAGAAAGTGGTGCCCAGGAGAGGACTCGAACCTCCACGCCCTTACGAGCGCCGCCACCTGAAGACGGTGCGTCTACCAATTCCGCCACCTGGGCACTTTCTCTGGCGCCTGGAGCTTTCAGCTTCGAGAGGAAGCGTTGGCTCCGCGCCGGGTAGGAGGGCGCCTCTAACGGGCCCCCGCCCCCCTGTCAACACCTTGATCGCAGGAAAATGCACAGGCGCCAAAATTTGCCGCGCGGGCACCGGCAGGCTTGCGCAAACGCATTGCAAGGCGGCGGCGGCCTGTGCAAATGGGCACAACCCCAAGCGCAAGCCCGCTTCCCCTTGCGGGCTTTCCAGCACAAGGATTTTGCCGATGGCCCTCCCTCTTTCCGAAACGAGCCTGCAGGACAAGCTGGTGGTGCTTCTGGGTGGCGGCGGTTTCGTCGGCACCCATGTGGCGCAGGAACTGCTGGCGCGCGGCGCTCGCCTGCGCATCGCCAGCCGCCACCCGGAACGCGCCTATGCGCTGAAGACGCTGGGCAACCTCGGCCAGGTGCAGTTCGCCCGCTGCGACCTTGCCAGGCCCGACAGCGTGAAGCGCGTGCTGGCCGGCGCCGATGCGGTGGTCAATCTGGTGGGCGCCTTTGCCGGCAAGCTTGATGCGATCCAGGGCAGCGGCCTTGGCGCGATTGCCGGCGCCGCGCTGGAAGCGGGCGCCAGCGCCTTTGTGCAGGTGTCCTCGCTCAATGCCGATGCCGGCTCGCAGGTGGCCTATGCGCGCACCAAGGCCGAGGGCGAGGCCGCCGTGCTGGCCGCCTTCCCCGAGGCGACGATCCTGCGCCCGTCGATCATCTTTGGCCAGTATGATGGCTTTGTGAACCGCTTTGCCCAGCTGGTGGCGGGCCTGCCGGTGGTGCCGGTGTTCGTGCCCGGCGCGCAGCTGCAGCCGGTGTTCGTCGATGATGTGGCCGAGGCCGTGGCGATCACCCTGGCCGATCCTGAAACCCATGGCGGCAAGACCTACGAGCTGGCCGGCCCCGAAACCGTTTCGATGCAGGCGGTGATGGAGCGCATTGCCACGGCCTGCGGGCGCGATCCGCTGCTGCTGCCGGTGTGCAACCTGGGCGCGGGCCTTTTCGCCGCGCTTCCGGGCACGCCGCTCAGCACCGATCAGCTGCACCTGCTGAAGGCCGGCAGCCTAGCCACCGGCAGCCTGCCGGGCCTGGCCGAGCTGGGCATCACCGCCCGCCCGATGGAGCTGTTCCTCGACCGCTGGCTGATGCGCTACCGCGAGCACGGCCGCTTCGGCGTCAAGCGCGCGGCGTAAGCTTTATGGCCATGCCCGCAAACGGGCATGGCCGAGGCGGCGCCAGCCCGCGTGAGCGCGCCAAACCTTACGCGTTTACGTCGGCGTAATGGGCGGGGGGCTGGATCACTTCCATGCGCTCTGCCAGCAGCGGGCGGAAGCTGGGGCGGCTTTTCAGCACGGAATACCAGGCCTTGGTCTGCTCGTGCCCCTGCCAGTCGATCCCGCCCAGATAATCGGCCACGGAAATCTGCGCGGCGGCGGCCAGATCGGCCAGGCTCATGGTGGGGCCGGCCAGCCAGGGGCGATGATCGAGCAGATAATCGATGTAGTAGAGATGCTCGTGCGCCAGCTTCATCGCATCGCGCAGCACGCGCGAATCGGGCGATTGGCGCAGCACCAGCCGCTTCTTCATCCGCTCATACAGCAGCGGGCCCACCACATCGGCATGCAGGCTCTCGTCGAACAGGGCCACCAGGCGGCGGATCTCGGCGCGCTGATAGGCGGTGCCGCTGATCATCGGCGCGCCGCTCTCGGTTTCCTCGATGAACTCGCAGATCGCCCGGCTGTCGGCCAGCACGGCGCCCTTGGCGGCATGGCGCAGCACCGGCGTGTGGCCGGCCGGGTTCATGGCCAGGAAGGCGTCGCGCCGCTCCCACGGGTTCTCGCGCCAGAGTTCATAGGCGATGCCCTTCTCGCTCAGCAGCAGGCGCAGCTTGCGGCTGAAGGGGCACAGGGGGAACTGATAGAGCTGCCACATGCCGATGATCCTTGCACCGGAAGGGGGGCGCACGTCCACCCGCGGCGGCAAAGGGGCAGCGCAAATTTGGGGATTTAGCCTGGCTGCGCCCCATCATGGGCCAGCAGCACGCTGTCGCCGCGCGCCAGCACCCACAGGCTGAGGCCCGCCGCCTGCGCCCGCGCCACCGCCAGCGAGGTGGGCAGCGAGATCGTCACCAGCGTGTGGGCACCGGCGCGCACCGCCTTCTCGACGATCTCGTAGCTGCAGCGCGCGGTGGAAAGCACGAAGCCCGCCGCCATATCCGCCCCGGCCCGCGCCATTGCCCCCACCAGCTTGTCGAGCGCATTGTGCCGGCCCACATCCTCGCGCCAGGCCACAAGGGTGCCATCGGCCGCGCAGAAGGCGGCGGCATGGGCCGCGCCCGTGGCCCGCCCCAGCGCCTGCACCGGGCCCAGCGCTGCCAGCGCGGCGAAGATGGCGCCGCTTTCCAGCCGGGCATGGGGCGGCACCGGCGGCAAGGGCTTGGCCAGCGCCGCCAGATTTTCCACTCCGCACAGGCCGCAGCTTGATTCGGCCACGCGCCGGCGCACCCGCTCACCCAGCTGCTCTGCCCCCAGCGTCGGGATGGTGGCGCGGATGATCCAGCCCAGCTCCACCTCGGCCACGGCGATATCGGCAATGGCCCGGGCGGTGGGCGCCAGCCCCTCGGCCAGGGCAAAGCCGGTGGCAAAATCAGCCAGATCCACAGGCGTTGCCATCATCACCGCATAGGCCAGGCCGTTGCATTCCAGCGCCACCGGCGCTTCGGGCACCAGCGCGCGCCGCGCGGCACCCCGCCCGCCATCGGCCGCCAGCGCCGGCCAATCGGCCTGCGGCAGCGGCGGCAGCGGCTCTGGCGGGGCAATCGCTGTCATCAGGCCGGGCGATGCAGGGCGCACAGCTTGTTGCCGTCGGGGTCGCGCAGATAGGCCAGATACAGGCCGTTGGGGCGCTGGCCGGGGGCATCCTCGATCGCCGTGCCGCCATGGGCAACGCCGGCGGCATGCCAGGCGTTCACCTGCTCCTCGCTGGCCATGCCAAAGCCGATGGTGCCGCCATTGGCGACCGTGGCGGGCTCTCCGTTGATCGGCCGGCAGACGATGAACAGCGCGCCGGCATGGCGATAGACGATGCGGCCGATCTGCTCGTCGATCAGCCCGGTGGAGCCATCGAGAGCGGCGAACAGGGCATCGTAAAAGATCTTGGCGCGGGCAAGATCGTTCGATCCCACAAAAACATGGCTGAACATGGGGAGGGTCCTTTCGGCATTGCAGCTTGGTTTTGCGGCCGAACCATAATCACCGGGCAGGGCGCGGCAAGCAGGATATGCCGCAAGCCGCCGTCCAGCCGCCGCCCACAGGAAAAGGGCCGCCCCGCAGGGGGCAGCCCTTTCCTTCGCTGTTCAGCTGTGTGGCGGAAGGCTCAGCGCGGCAGTTCGCTGGCGCCCATCAGCGCCTCGTCCACCGCGCGGGCGGCCTGCCGGCCCTCACGGATCGCCCAGACCACCAGCGACTGGCCGCGGCGCATGTCGCCGGCGGCAAAGATCTTGGGATCGCTGGTGCGATAGTCTTCCGTATTGGCCTGCACATTGCCGCGCCCATCCAGCGCCACGCCCGACTGGTCGATCAGCCCGGCCTTCTTGGGGCCGACAAAGCCCATCGCCAGCAGGATGAGATCGGCCTTCAGCGTGAAGGTGCTGCCCGGCACTTCGGTCATCTTGCCGCCGGCCCATTCGACATGGGTGCATTCCAGCCCCGTGACGACGCCATTCTCGCCGATCACCCGCTTGGTCAGCACGGCAAAGTCGCGCGTCACGCCTTCCTCGTGGCTGGTGGAGGTGCGCAGCTTCAGCGGCCAGTTCGGCCAGGTCAGCGCCTTGTCCTCCTTCACCGGCGGCTCGGGCATGATCTCCAGCTGGGTGACAGAGAGCGCTCCCTGGCGGTTCGAAGTGCCCACGCAGTCCGAGCCGGTGTCGCCGCCGCCGATGACGATGACATGCTTGCCGGTCGCCGTCAGGCTGCCGCGCGGTGCGGCGCGGATTTCATCATCGCCGGCATTGCGCTTGTTCTGCTGGGTGAGGAATTCCATGGCAAAGCGCACGCCCGCCAGCTCGAAGCCGGGGATGCCCAGCGGGCGCGGTTCCTCGGCGCCGCCGGTCAGCACCACGGCGTCGAAATTGTCCTTCAGCGAGGCCACCGACACGCTCACGCCCACTTCCGTCGAGGTGCGGAAGGAGACGCCCTCGGCCTCCATCTGCACCATGCGGCGGTTGATGAGGTGCTTTTCCATCTTGAAGTCGGGGATGCCATAGCGCAGCAGCCCGCCCACCCGGTCGCTCTTCTCGAACACCGTTACGGAATGGCCGGCGCGGGCCAGCTGCTGGGCGCAGGCCAGACCCGCCGGGCCGGAACCCACCACGGCCACCGCCTTGCCGGTCTTGTGGGCGGGCACCTGGGGAGTGATCCAGCCCTCTTCCCAGCCCTTGTCGACAATCGCGCATTCGATCGACTTGATCGTCACGGCCTGGTCGATGATGTTCAGCGTGCAGGCCGCCTCGCAAGGGGCGGGGCAGATGCGGCCGGTGAACTCGGGGAAGTTGTTGGTGGAATGCAGCACTTCCAGCGCGCCGCGCCAGTTGCCTTCATAGGTCAGGTGGTTCCAGTCCGGGATGATGTTGTTCACCGGACAGCCGTTGTGACAATAGGGAATGCCGCAATTCATGCAGCGCGAGGCCTGCGCCTTCAGCGCCCCCTCGGCATGCGGAATGACGAATTCCTTGTAGTGGTGGATGCGCTCCTTCGGGTCCGCGTAGGTGCGGTCCTGACGGTCAAGCTCGAGAAAGCCGGTTTCCTTGCCCATGATAATCTAACCCTTTTATCCCGAACTCTTATTCCGCGGCCTCGGTGGCAGCGGCCTGGTTTTCCGCGTCCATCGCCTGCAGCGCCTTCGCATAATCGCGCGGCATCACCTTCACAAACTTGCCCAGCGTGTTGGCCCAGTCGTCCAGCAGGGCGCGGGCCCGGGCAGAGCCGCTGTAGAGGTGGTGGCGTTCCAGCAGGATGCGCAGGCGCTCGGCATCGTGGCGCAGCATGTCGCCCATGCCCAGATCCTGCACCGAGATGGCGCGCTGCTGCGGCCGGCCGGCCCCGTCTTCCTCGTCACGCTCGGCCGAAACGGGCAGCAGATCAACCTGTGCCTGATTGGCCAGCTTGTCGAAATTGCCAGCCTCGTCATAGACATAGGCCACGCCGCCCGACATCCCTGCGGCAAAGTTGCGGCCGGTCTTGCCCAGCACCACAACCACGCCGCCGGTCATATATTCGCAGCCATGGTCGCCCGTGCCTTCCACCACCGCGATGGCGCCGGAATTGCGCACCGCGAAGCGCTCGCCAGCCACACCGGCAAAGAAGGCCTCGCCGCTGATCGCGCCATACAGCACCGTGTTGCCCACGATGATGTTCTCGGTCGGCTCGCGCTGCACGAAGGCAGGTTGCCGCACGATGACCCGGCCGCCCGAAAGCCCCTTGCCGACATAGTCATTGCCATCGCCCGTCAGCTCCAGCGTCACGCCATGGGCGAGGAAGGCGCCGAAGCTCTGGCCGGCGGTGCCGGTCAGGCTGATGTGGATGGTGTTGTCGGGCAGGCCGGCATGGCCATAGCGCTTGGCCACCTCGCCCGAGAGCATCGCGCCCACCGTGCGGTTGACGTTGATCACCCGGCGCTCGATGCGCACGGGCTTGCTTTCCACCAGCGCATCGGCGGCCGCCGCGATCAGCTCGTTGTCGAGCGCGCCATCCAGGCCATGGTCCTGCGTCTGGCTCCAGTTCAGGCTGGGGCTGGCATCGCCCGGCACCTGATACAGCAGCTTGGTCAGGTCGATCCCCTGCGCCTTCCAGTGGTTCACGGCCTTCTTCGGCTCCAGCCGGTCCACCCGGCCCACCATCTCGGCAATGGTGCGGAAGCCCATCTCGGCCATGATCGCCCGCAGCTCTTCGGCGACGAAGAAGAAGTAGTTGATCACATGCTCGGGCTGGCCGGTGAAGCGGGCGCGCAGCACAGGGTCCTGCGTGGCAACGCCCACCGGGCAGGTGTTGAGATGGCACTTGCGCATCATGATGCAGCCGGCCGCGATCAGCGGGGCGGTGGCAAAGCCAAACTCGTCGGCGCCCAGCAGCGCGGCCACGGCCACGTCGCGGCCGGTGCGCAGGCCGCCATCGGCCTGCACGCAGATGCGGCTGCGCAGGTTGTTCAGCAGCAGCGTCTGCTGGGTTTCGGCCAGGCCGATTTCCCACGGGCTGCCCGCATGCGTCAGGCTGGTCAGCGGCGAGGCACCGGTGCCCCCCTCATAGCCCGAGATCGTCACATGGTCGGCCCGCGCCTTGGAAACGCCGGCCGCCACCGTGCCCACGCCCACTTCTGACACCAGCTTCACCGAGATGCGCGCGCCGGTGTTCACGTTCTTCAGATCGTGAATGAGCTGGGCGAGATCCTCGATCGAATAGATGTCGTGGTGCGGCGGCGGGCTGATCAGGCCCACGCCGGGGGTGGAATGGCGGGTCTTGCCGATGGTCTTGTCAACCTTGTCGCCCGGCAGCTGGCCGCCTTCGCCGGGCTTGGCGCCCTGGGCCATCTTGATCTGGATGTCGTCGGCATTGACGAGATATTCCGCCGTCACGCCAAAGCGGCCCGATGCCACCTGCTTGATCGACGAACGCAGCGAATCGCCATTGGGCAGCGCCACGAAGCGCTTGGGATCCTCGCCGCCTTCACCCGTGTTCGACTTGCCGCCGATGCGGTTCATCGCGATCGCCAGCGTGGTGTGCGCTTCCCAGCTGATCGAGCCATAGCTCATCGCGCCGGTGGCAAAGCGCTTGACGATCTCGCTCGCCGGCTCGACCTCGCTGATATCCAGCGGCCTGTCGCCCTTCTTCAGCTCGATCAGCCCGCGGATGGTCAGGTTGCGGGTCGCCTGATCGTTGATCGTCTCGGCAAATTCCTTGTATTTTTCAGGAATGTTGCCGCGCACGGCATGCTGCAGGCTGGCGATGTTGCCCGGCGTCCAGGCGTGTTCCTCGCCGCGCAGGCGATAGCCATAGATGCCGCCCACATCGAGCATGTGCTTGTAGATCGGGTTGTCGCCATAGGCCGCGGCGTGGCGGCGCACGGTTTCCTCGGCCACTTCCTTCAGGCCGGCGCCCTCGATCGTGGTGGCCGTGCCCGAGAAATACTTCTCGACGAAGGCGCTGGAGAGGCCCACCGCATCGAAGATCTGCGCGCCGCAATAGGATTGATAGGTGCTGATGCCCATCTTGGACATCACCTTGAGGATGCCCTTGCCGATCGCCTTGATGTAGTTCTTCTGCACCTCATAGGCGCTGAGCGGCAGTTCCTTGCGCTCGCGGATATCTTCCAGCGTCTCGAAGGCGACATAGGGGTTGACCGCTTCGGCGCCATAGCCGGCCAGCACGCAGAAGTGATGCACCTCGCGCGCCTCGCCGGTTTCCACCACCAGGCCGGTCTGCATGCGCAGGCCCTGGCGCACCAGATGGTGGTGCACCGCAGCCGTTGCCAGCGCGGCCGGCATGGGGATGCGATCCGGGCCCTGGGCGCGGTCCGACAGGATCAGGATGTTCTTGTCGGCCAGCACCGCTTCGGTGGCCGCCCACACCATTTCCTTGATCGCCTGCTCCAGCCCTTCGGCGCCGCTGGCGGCATCCCAGGTGGTGTCGATCGTGGCGGTGCGGAAGGCGCCATCGAGCGCTGCCTCCACGCTGCGGATCTTGGCGACATCGGCATTGGTGAGGATCGGCTGGTCGATCTCCAGGCGCTTGTGGCTGCCGGCATCATGGCCCAGCAGGTTGGGGCGCGGGCCGATCATGCTGACCAGGCTCATCACCAGCTCCTCGCGGATCGGGTCGATCGGCGGGTTGGTCACCTGGGCGAAGTTCTGCTTGAAATAATCGAACAGCAGGCGCGACTTGCGCGACAGCACCGCGATCGGCGTGTCGGTG
>DASRYE010000121.1:0-14467 GCA_035653915.1 Novosphingobium sp.
CGGGTTTCGCCGGGCGTGTCGGCCAGCAGGCGCACATCGGTCAGCACGGCGGGCACTGGCTGCGGGCGCAGATCCTCCGCCATCGCCCGCGCCGGCAGCAGCACCGCCAGCCACAGGGCGAACAGCGCCGCCAGCCCCCTCATTTTTGCCCCCACGCGCAGATGCCCCCTAGAAGCCGGCCGATCCCGCCGGCGTGCCCATGCCCGATGGGCCATCATAGCCCGTTCCGGCTGTGCAGAAATAGGTGCCGCTGCAGCGCCCGTTGTTGCCGCTGGTGATATCGTTGAGCCCGCTGGTGGTGCCCCAGATCTTCTGCGCGGCGGTGGGCCCTGCGCCCAGCGCGCCATAGATCCCGCCGATCAGCGGGGCCGACAGGCTGGTGCCGCCATAGACCTGCCAGCCAGAGCCGGACCCGCTACTGTTGGGCGCATAGACGGCAGCGCCGGTGTAGGGGTTGCCCACGGCCGCAATATCCACTTCCATGCGCCGGGCGCACAGCTTGTCGGTCTGCCAGGCGGGCTTGGCATAGAGCGCGCTGCAACCGCTGCCGGTGCCCTGCCACACCGTCTCGCTCCAGCCGCGGCTGTTGCCGGCCCTGGCAAGGCTGGTGCCGCCCACCGCGATCACGCCCGGCGCCGTGGCCGGAAATTGCGCGCCATAGCCGCTGTCGCCCGCGCTGACGGTGATGGCGATGCCGGGGTGGTTATAGGCCGCGGCATAGCTGCTGCTGCCGGTTTCGCTGCCGCCATAGCTGTTGGAGACAACCTTGGCCCCCTTGGCCACCGCCGTGTTCACCGCCGCTGCCAGATTGGCAAAGCTGGCGGTGGTCGCCTCCACCAGCATGATCTTGCAATTGGGGCACATGGCGCTGACGATATCGAGATCGAGCGCGGTTTCCTGCTGCCAGCCGACATTGCCTGCCGGATAGCTGCCCGCCACGCCCGCCTGGTTCAGCTTGATGAAGCAGCCATTGGCCGTGGTGCAGGCCGGCAGGCCATATTGCGCGCGATAGACCGCCAGATCCGCCTCGGCATTGGCATAGCCATAGGCATCGACCACCGCGACGATCGTGGCGGACGAGCCATTGGCGGTCAGCCTGTAGGCGCTGCGCAGATCGGCCGGGGCCAGGCCCTGCGGCGCCGCGCTGGTAACGGCGGGCTTGCCGGCCATCGTCCGCCCCTGGGCATCGGTGCGCATATGGGCGTGGCAATAGGCCGTGCCGGCCGGCGCATCATGGGCGCACACGGCCTGATGATAGAACACGATAGTGCCGAAAACCTCCTGGCGCACCGGCTCGTGGGCGGCGCCAGGGCCGGCCATGGCCATGATCAGGCCCGCCGCCGCCACGCCCACACGGCGCGTGGCTCTATGCCCCTGGCGCCGAAAATCCCGTCCTGCCATCTTCGCCATCCCGAAAAGCGGTCCTTGCCGGCAGCATGGGGCTTTTCGGTTTTTTTCCGGTTAGCAGCCCCCACCGCAGTTGCCGCTGCTATAGGATGGCCGGGCGGCAGGCGCCAGCGCCTTTGGCCTGCCCCTGCCAGAACCGGCCCCGGCACCATAAACCGGCTTGGCAAGCCCGGCCCGGCAGCGCATGCACAGCCGCCATGCCCGATCACCCGCCTGCCCCTGCAGATCCTTCTTTGGCCCATCCTTCCCTGGCCCCCCCTTGCCCGGCCCAGCCGCCCCTTGCCGATACGGCCGCCGCCGGGCCGCCGCGCAAGCTCACCCCCCGGCAGGAAGAACGCCGCCGCCGCATCCTGGCCGTGGCGCAGGCGCAGATCTCCGAACTGGGCTATGAAGCGATGACCATGCGCGGCATTGCCGCGGCCAGCGGCACCGCCGAAAAAACCCTCTACAACATCTTTGGCACCAAGGACCGGCTGGTGGCGCAGGCGGCCCGCTATCGCAGCGGCAACGCCTTTGCCGAGGCGGCCCGGCGCGCCGGCCAGCCCGGCTGGGATCTGCTGCTGGCCTTTTGCGATGTGGCCAGCGAATGGACGCAGGAAACCCCAATCCTCTCGCGCGGGCTGGCGCTGGTGCTGGCCGATCATGCCGAACTGGTGGGGCTGGGGCAGATCTACGAGACCTATGTGGGCGCCAGCCTCAGGGCCATGATGGCCGGTGGCATGCTGGCGCCGGCCATGCCGCTGGCGGTGGTGGTGCGGGTGGTGCGGCTGGCGGTGGTGGCAACGGTGGTGTTCTGGGCGCGGGGCGAACTGTCTGACGCGGAACTGCGCGCCTATCTGCGGCTGCGCATGGCCGAAAGCCTGCTGCCCCATGCCGCGCCCGGCGGCGGGGCGATCATCGCCTGCGCGCAAGGGGCCACGCGCCAGCTGGCCGATCTGGCGGCATCGGCGCCGGCGATGGAGGGCTGAGCGCACCCTCTCACTTTTTACAGCACGCTATAAAAATATTTGACGCAAAGCCCCGTCTGCGGTTCTCTCCTGCCCAGAACAACAGGTCGGGAGGGGGGCTCGGATCGTGCGGCGTGGCGGCCATCACCGCTGGCGCAGCACCGTCACCTCTCCTGCCAGGAGGAGAGGAAAACCATGTCACCGATCGACACCACCGTTGCGCCCACAGCGCAGCGCCGCCTGCGCCCTGTGGCCCTGCGGCTGGCGCTGGGCGCCTCGCTGCTGCCGGCGCTCTGCACCGCCGCCCAGGCGCAGACCGCAGAGGCCCCCGCCCCCGCCCCCGCGCACGCCACCGGCGGCCTGGAGGACATCATCGTCACCGCCCGCCGCAAGGTGGAAAACCTGCAGGATGTGCCCGTCTCCGTCACCGCGATCAGCGCCCAGCAAATCGCCCGCTACGACATGACCAGCCTGGAGAAGATCTCCACCCAGACGCCGCAATTCACCATCGGGCGCGCCTCGAACGGCTCTGGCGCGCAGCTCACCTTGCGCGGCATCGGCTCCTCCTCCACCTCGGTGGGCATTGAACAGTCGGTCGCGGTCATTCTCGATGGCGTCTATTATGGCCAGGGCCGCGTCATCAACGAGGGCTTCCTCGATCTGGCCGGCGTTGAAATGCTGAAAGGCCCGCAGGCGCTGTTCTTCGGCAAGAACGCCACGGCCGGCGTGATCTCGCTGAAGACCGCCGATCCCACCTCGCGCCCGGAATATACCGCCAAGCTGGGCTATGAGCTGAACGGCAAGGATCTGGTTGGCGAATTCGTCGGTTCGGGCCCCTTGAGCGATGATCTGGGCATTCGCGTGGCGCTGCGCGCCTCCAAGATGTTCGGCTATTATTTCGGCAATGCCGGCCTCAACGAAACCTATTCCACCACCGACATGAGCACCGGCACCACCACCGCCCATGCCGCCCCCGCCTTCAAGGGCAACAACCCGGGCACGCGCGAATTCCTCGGCCGCGTAACGCTGAAATACAAGCCCACCGACCGGCTGACGATGACGCTGAAGGCCAATGCCTCGGCCAATGACGATGACAACAACAGCTGGAACTATGTGGCCTATGGCTGCGCCAACCCCAATGGCACCTTCGGCACCAATCCGGCGCTGAAATGCACCCACAGCTTCACTACCTACCAGAACTATTTCCCCGCCAACCTGGCCGGCACCAACCCCTATTCCAATCCCAATGGCGATCTCTACAATTCCTATCGCAGCTGGGCGCTGACCGGCACGATGGATTACAATTTCGACCATCTGGCCCTCACCTGGGTCAACAACTACAACAAGAACGTCAACCAGTGGGCCTGCGATTGCACCTTTGTGTCGGCGCCCGATCCGCTGCTGGCGCCTTCCACCGAACATTCCTCCTATCACGCCTTCTCGTCCGAACTGCGCGCGCAGACCAAGTTCGACAGCCCGGTCAACCTGATGATGGGCGTGCTCTACCAGAGCACCAAGCGCAACCACACGCAGACCGGCTCCTTCGGCGGCGTATCAGACAGCAGCGCGCCGGCCGCCTTCCAGTATCTGGGCTATTACAAGCATTCGGAAACCAATGGCGAGACGATCTCGCTCTACAGCCAGCTGAACTGGAAGATCGTGCCGGGCGTGGAAGCGGCCGGCGGCGTGCGCTACACGCATGAGACGAAGGACAGCTTCCTGGTGCAGCCCTATGTCAATTCCGGGCTGCAGAGCCTGTTCCTGCAGAATGTGCTGATCCCGGCCCACCAGATGTGGAACAACTGGTCGCCCGAGGCCACCCTCACCTGGAAGCCCGTGCGCGACATCACCGTCTATGGCGCCTACAAGACCGCCTATAAATCCGGCGGCTTCTCAAATTCCGGCTTTGTCAGCGCCAGCACCACGGTGAACGATCTGGCCTTCAACCCCGAAACCGCCGCCGGCTTCGAACTGGGCGTGAAGACCACCCTGTTCGACCACCAGCTGCGCTTCAACGTCGATATCTACAGCTATCTCTACAAGAACCTGCAGGTGGATTTCTTCAACGCCACCACCTTTGCCTTCATCACCACCAATGCCGGCGGCGCGCGCACCAAGGGCGTGGAGCTGGAAGCCGAATTTGCCCCCCGCGCGATGCCGGGGCTGAACCTGCATGGCTCGCTGAACTATAATCACGCGCGCTACAGCAACTATATCGCCCCCTGCTACGGCGGGCAGACGGCGGCCGAAGGCTGCGGCAACGGCCTCACCTTCCATGGCGCCGATGCGCAGGATCTCTCCGGCAAGCCCACCGCCGTCGCGCCCGACTGGACCGGCTCCTTCGGCTTTGGCTACGAGGCGGCGGTGTCGGCCCGCCACAAGCTGGGCTTCAACATGGATGCGCGCTATTCCAGCTCCTATCTGGCCTCGTCCTTCGGCAAGCCCAATTCGCTGCAGGAACAATATCTGACGCTGGATGCCACCCTGCGCCTGAAGACGCTGGACGATGCCTATGAGTTCGCCATCATCGCCAAGAACATCACCAACCGCTTCATCGTTGGCGGCGCGGTGGATGCACCCAATAGCGGGGCCGACACGATCGGCTTCGTCAACATGCCGCGCACGGTGCAGCTGATGGCCACTGTGCACTTCTGACCTTTTGCCTTCCTCCCTGTGCCGTGGCGGGGCCATCACGTTTCTCCCCGCCACGGTTTTTTTCTTTTCCGGCAGATGATTGCTGCCCTTTCTTCAAGGAGTTTCCCGCATATGCTGTCCGGCAAGATCGCGCTTGTCACCGGTGCTGCCTCGCAGGCAGGTCTGGGCTTTGCCACTGCCCGCAAGCTGGCCCGCGCCGGCGCCCAGGTGTGGCTGAGCGACCTTGCCGGGGCCGCTGCAACCGAGCGCGCCGCCGCATTATGCGCCGAAGGCCTGGCCGCCCATGCCCTGCCCCATGATGTGACCAGCGAGGCCAGCTGGGCCGAGGTGCTGGGCGCCATCACCGCCGAGAGCGGCGGGCTGGATGTGCTGGTCAACAATGCCGGCATCGCCGTGCTGCACGCCACGCCAGAGCTGACGCCGATGGACTGGCAGCGCCAGATCGATGTCAACCTCACCAGCGTCTATCTGGGCTGCCGGGCGGCCCTGCCGCTGCTGCAGGCGCGCGGCGGCGGGGCGATCATCAACCTGTCGTCGGTGGCAGGGCTGGTGGGGATTGCCGGCGCCTCGGCCTATGCGGCCAGCAAGGGCGGCGTGCGGCTCTACAGCAAATCGCTGGCGATCGAGGTGGCGCGCACAGGGGTTCGCGTCAATTCCGTCCACCCCGGCGTGATCTGGACCGAGATGCAGCAGGTGGCCATCCGCGACAACCCCGCGCAATATGACGCGATCAACGCCGCCATCCCGATGGGCCGCATGGGCGAGCCCGACGATATCGCCGAGATGATCACCTTTCTGGCCGGCGATGGCGCGCGCTATATCACCGGGGCGGAATTCGTCGTCGATGGCGGGCTGACGGCGCAATAAGGCCGAGGGCCGCTGGGGGCGCACATTCCCCCTGGCGGCCCCTCACCGTCAGTTCGGCCGGAAGCGCTTCTTCTCGGTAATGTCGATCTGCACCACCCGGCCCTCGTGCACCGTCAGCGCCACGCTGCCATAGCGCAGATCCTGCAAGGCCGCCCGCACGCTGGCCAGGCTCTCTTCCAGATGGCCCAGCGCATCCAATGCGGCGGCAGGGATAGCGGCATTCTTTTCCTGCTGGTTCATGATGTTGCTCCCTCTTCCTCGAAACTGCGCGATGTTTGGGCGCGCACATGGATCACCGCGCCCGGCTGCGGCAACACGGCATCGGCCGCGGCATCGATCTCCACCAGCCGGGTGCCATCGGCCAGCGCCCCTTCAATCCGCCACAGCCCGCCCTTGCGGAACACATTGCTGACCCGCACCGCGCTGGCCCCCGGCCCTTCGGCCACGATCGCCAGCTCGTGCGGGCGCACGTGGAGATCGCCCGCCGTGCCCGGCAAGAGGTTCGTCTCGCCCACAAAGGCCGAGACGAAGGGCGTGGCCGGGTGGGCGTAGATCTCCTCGGGCGTGCCCACCTGCTCGATATGGCCCTTGTTCATCACCACCACGCGGTCGGCCAGTTCCAGCGCCTCTTCCTGATCATGCGTGACGAAGACCGAGGTGAGCCCCACGCGATTGTGCAGATCGCGCAGCGCCCGGCGTAGATCCTTGCGCACCCTCGCATCCAGCGCGCCAAACGGCTCGTCCAGCAGCAGCAGGCGCGGCTGGATGGCCAGCGCGCGCGCCAGCGCCACACGCTGGCGCTGCCCGCCCGACAGCTGGGAAGGATAGCGATCGCCCAGCCCGTCCAGCTGCACCAGCTTCAGCAGTTCCTCCGCCTTCTCGCGGATCTGCCGGCGGTTGAGGCCCAGCCGGCCCTTGCGCACGGACAGGCCAAAGCCCACGTTTTCCGCCACGCTCATATGGCGGAACAGCGCATAATGCTGGAAGACGAAGCCCACCCCGCGCTCGGCCACCGGCCGGGCCGAAACGTCCTCGCCATCGAACAGCACGCGGCCTTCCTCCTGCTGCTCAAGGCCGGCGATGATACGCAGCAGCGTCGTCTTGCCAGAGCCGGAGGGGCCCAGCAGGGCGATGAATTCACCCGGGCGGATCGCCAGGTCAACGCCATGCAGCGCCGGATAATCACCAAAGCGCTTGGCGATATGGTTCAGCTCGATCAATGCCTCGCTCCCTTGTTGCCGAGGTCGAAGCGCCATTCCAGCGCGGTCTTCAACGCCAGCGTGACGAGCGCCAGGCCCGCCAGCAGCGAGGCGACCGCGAAGGCGCCGACAAAATCATATTCATTGTAGAGAATCTCGACATGCAGCGGCATCGTGTTGGTCTCGCCGCGGATATGGCCCGAGACGACCGACACCGCGCCAAATTCCCCCATCGCCCGCGCATTGCACAGCAGCACGCCATAAAGCAGCCCCCAGCGGATGTTGGGCAGGGTGACATGCCAGAAGGTCTGCCAGCCATTGGCGCCCAGCGAGAGAGCGGCTTCCTCATCGCTGCGGCCCTGCTCCTGCATCAGCGGGATCAGCTCACGCGCGACAAAGGGGAAGGTGATGAAAACGGTGGCCAGCACGATGCCCGGCACCGCGAAGATGACCTTGATGTCATGGTCGATGAACCATTCGCCAAACACCCCCTGCGCCCCGAAGATCAGCACGAAGATCAGGCCGGAAACCACCGGAGACACCGAAAAGGGCAGGTCTATCAGTGTGATGAGCAGGCTTTTTCCGGTAAATTCGAACTTGGCGATGGCCCAGCTTGCCGCCAGCCCGAACAGCGTGTTGAGCGGCACCGAAATCGCCGCGACGATCAGCGTGAGGCGGATCGCCGCCAGCGCATCAGGGGTGACGATGGCCGCGCGGAAGGCCGCCCAGCCATCGCGCAGCGCCTCGGCGAAAACGGCGGCCAGCGGCAGGCCCAGCAGCAGCACCAGCCAGGCCAGCGCCAGGCCGATCAGCAGCCAGCGGATGAAGGGCGCCTCGGTGGTAGCGCGTGATGCGGCGGCGCTCATGCCTCGTGCCTCCGGCTATAGGCCTGCAGCAGGTTGATCAGCAGCAGCAGGGCAAAGGAGGCAGCCATCAGGATCATGGCGATGGCCGTGGCGCTGGCATAGGCGAATTGCTCCAGCTGGGTGACGATCAGCAGGGGGGCGATTTCCGTCTTGCCGGGCATGTTGCCGGAAATGAAGATGACCGAGCCATATTCGCCCACCCCCCGCGCAAAGGCCAGCGCAAAGCCGGTGAGCAGCGCCGGGGCAAGGCTGGGCAGGATCACGCGGACAAAGGTCTGCCAGCGGCTGGCGCCCAGCGTTGCGGCGGCCTCTTCCACATCGCGGCCCAGGTCTGCCAGCACCGGCTCCACCTGCCGCACCACGAAGGGCAGGCCAATGAACACCAGCGCAATGGTGATGCCCAGCGGCGTGAAGGCCACCTTGATGCCCAGGGGATCGAGATAGCGGCCCACCCAGCCATTGGGAGTGAACAGCGTTGTCAGCGCAATGCCGGCCACGGCCGTGGGCAGGGCAAAGGGCAGATCCACCGCCGCGCCGATCAGCCGCTTGGCGGGGAAACTGTAGCGCACCAGCACCCAGGCCACCAGCAGACCGGCCGCCGCATTGGCAAGGCCGGCCAGCGCCGCCGTCGTCAGGCTGAGGCGATAGGCGGCCAGCGCGCGGGGCGAAAAGCCCACTTCAAGAAAGCGATCGAAGCCTAGCCCTGCGGTCTTCCAGAACAGGGTGGACAGCGGGATCAGCACGATCAGCGTCAGCCAGCCGACGGTGAGGCCCAGCGAAAGGCCGAAGCCCGGCAGCACCGATCGGGCCTTGCGGGCGCGGGCACGGCGCCGGCCCGCGGGCAAGGGAGGAGAGGTCTGTGTCATCTGCAGTGGCCTGCTCGATAGGAAGGGGGGCCGGAAGCGCTGCTGCCGGCCCGTCAGCAAAGCGGATGTCAGCGCGCCGAGGCGATCTGGTCGTAGATGCCGCCATCGTCGAAATAGGTCTTCTGGGCCTTGCGCCAGCCGCCATAATCGCGGTCCACCTGGCTGAGCTGCAGCTGCGGGAACTGCACGCCCCAGCGCTTGGCCACCTTGGGATCGCGCGGGCGATAGTAGTTCTTGGCGATGATATCCTGCGCCCAGGGGCTGTAGAGGAAGTTGAGATAGGCATTGGCCACGGCCGTGGTGTGGTGCTTCTCGGTGTTCTTCGTCAGCACCGCCACGGTCGGCTCGGCGAGGATCGAGACGGACGGCACGACGATCTCGAACTTGTCGCGGCCCAGCTTGTTGGTGGCAAGGAAGGCCTCGTTTTCCCAGCCGATCAGCACATCGCCAATGCCGCGTTCCACAAAGGTGTTGGTGGAGCCGCGCGCGCCGCTGTCCAGCACCGGCACATGGGCATAAAGCTGCTGCACATAGCTGCGCGCCGCGCCATCGCCGCCATGCTTGCGGCCATAGGTCCAGGCGGCCAGGAAGTTCCACCGCGCGCCCGAGCTGGTCTTGGGATTGGGCGTGATCACCTGCACGCCCGGCTTCACCAGATCGGCCCAGTCGTGGATGCCCTTGGGGTTGCCCTTGCGCACCAGGAAGACGATCGTGCTGGTGTAGGGCGCCGAATTATAGGCCAGCTTCTTCTGCCAGTCGGGGCTGAGCAGCTGGCGCTTGTCGGCCAGCACGTCGATGTCATAGGCCAGGCCCAGCGTTGCCACATCGGCCTCCAGCCCATCGAGGATGGCCCGGCTCTGCGCGCCAGAGCCGCCATGGCTGGTGCGGAAGGTGACATCCTGGCCGGTGCGCTTCTTCCACCATTCGGCAAAGGCCGGGTTGATCGCCTCATACAGCTCACGCGTGGGATCGTAAGACACATTGGTGATCTGGGCGGGCGGCGGGCCAGCCAGCGCCGGCGCGGCGGCAAAGCCCGCAGCGGCAATCGCAAGGCCGGCAAGGCTGCCAGCGAGGATGGAACGACGCTTCATGTCTTGGATCTCCCTTGGAACGGCCGAATTAATTCAATCAAAAAAGTTGAGTATAAGGCGAAGGAAAAGCCGCCCGATGCCCAAGGGCCCAAAGACCCCTGTTCCACATCGCGCGGCTTAATCTCAATTCCATAGATAGACATTTATCCGCGGCGCAGGCAAGCATCCTGCGCCAGGGCAGCGCAAAGCAATTTTTGCCACCTGCCAAGCCCGGCTGTTCATGGAAGGGAAAGGTCGGGAAAAAGAGCGATCTGCCGCAGCGCACAAGAAAAGGGGGCAAAGAGCCGATGCCCCTGCCCCCTTCGCTTGCGGTCAGGCTGGCGGCTTCAGCGCGCGCCCAGCCAATCGATCAGCCCTGCAGGCGCTGCCGCGCCAGCGGTGAAGCTGGTGGCCTCATCCACCGGCCCCTGCCCCTTGTAGACCGCCACTTGCGGCCAGGCATAGACCGGCCGCGCGCGCGGCGGCAGTTGCACGGCATCCGGCTCCAGCCCGGGCGGCGGGCCCATTTCGCCGGGCTTGCCGCCGGGGCCACCCGGGCCGAAACCCTGGGCATGGCGCGCGCCTTCGGGCGGCGGCGGCATCTGACCATCAGCGCCCGGAGGCGGGCCGAACTGGCCGCCAGCGCCCGACGGCGGCCCCCAGTGGCGCCCCTCGCCCGGCCGGCCGCCGGCCATGCCCCGCATGCCGCCGGGCTGGCCGGCGCGGCCCTGGCTGGCCCGGTGCGCTTCCACCGCCTGCGGCGCGGAGCCCTTTTCCACCCACGCCATCAGCTCTTCCAGCAGCGGCGCCGCGCTCGGCCCATCGCCGCCCGAGCAATGGCCCATGCCCGGCAGCAGGAACAGGCGCAGGGCGGCATCGCGCTTGTCGGCGCCCAGCCTGGCGCCCACCCGCTCGAAATAATCCAGCGTGGAAAGCGGGCTGATATGCGGATCCGCCCAGCCGTGATAGAGGATCAGCTTGCCGCCATGGCCAGTGAACAGCGACAGATCAGCATTATCGGCATCGTAGAAGGCGCGGGCCGCTTCCAGCTTGCGGGCCATCTCCTCGGTGAAGGAGAAATTGGCGATGGTGTAGGCAGGCGCCGCATCGGGCGCGAACAGCAGGTGGTTGATCGAGGACAGCGCGATGATGCCGGAAAACACCGGCTGATCAGCACTGCGCGGCACAAAAACGCCCACCCAGTTCAGCTCGCTGCCGGGCATCAGGGCGCCCGCTTCCAGCGCCTTGCCATCGGCGGTGTGGGCGCCGGCATAGACCTTGCGCACCGCGGCCACCTGCTGCGCGGTGAGGCATTGGCCCGCCTGATAGGCGCCGGCACATTGCACCACGGCCGGATCGAAATGGCAGGCGCGCGGATCGGTGATCTGCCCGTCCTCCAGCCCGTCGAGCCCGTCGCAGGCCTTCAGCACGGCGGCATGCAGCGGCGCCATATCGGCCGCCAGCAGGATCGGCTTGCCATCGGCGCCGGTGTTGGCCGCGGCCAGCCAGGCGTGGTGGAAGCTGTTCTGATAGGCAAAATGCAGCGCCGGGGCGCCGGCCAGAATGCCATCGAAATCGCCGGGGAAGCGCTGCGCCTCGATCAGCGCCTCGCGCCCGCCATCGCTGCAGCCGGCAAAATAGGCATAGCGCACCGATTTGCCATAGAAGGCGCGGATCAGCGCCTTGGCCGCCACGGCCGTTTCATGCAGCGAGCGATCGGCGAAATCCTGCCGCTGGGCCAATGACTTGCCCCAGGCGGCATCCATGCCCTGATGGCCCATATCGGTGCTGGCAATGGCCACCGAGCCATCCGTTACCGGCGCGCAGCTTTCCGCCTGGGGCGCATCGATGCGCAGCATGCCGCACAGGCCGCCGCAGCCGGTTTGCAGATAGCGCTGCGTCCAGCCCTTCAGCGGCAGGCGCAGTTCGAAATGCACTTGCGGGAAGATCGTGCCCGACACCTTGCAATAACCCTGCGCGCTGTCGGTGCCGGCCACTTCCTCGGCGGCAAGGGTGGTTTTGGCCATCACCTGCCGGCTGATGTCGAGCGCGGCCAGGCTGGCGCAGCCCACCGCCGGGGCCAGCGGCGCCAGATCGGCGATCGGATGCACCGGCACCGCGCGCGGCGCATGGGGGGCGGGCGCGGCCATCGGCGGCAGGCTGATGCCGCGCTGCTCGCCGCCAGCATCGTCGGGCCCGCCGGGCTGGGCCAAGGCCGCGCCGGCCGGCAGCAGCAGGGCTGCCAGCAGGGCCAGCGCAAGGCTGAGAATTCGTCGTATCATGCGTGTCTCCAGGACAGAAAGCTGCGCGAGGGCCGTCGCGCGCCCTCTCCCCCAAGGCCGCCTGTTTGCCAGCGCCGGGCAGCGAAGCACAGTAACGAATTGTCGCAAACGGGGCGTTCAGGCCGCCAGCCAGTCCTTCAGGAACCACAGCCCCAGCCCCGGCCGCGCCAGCGCCCGTTCCAGCGCATAGGGCCACCAGCCCGGGCCAAAGGGCAGATAGGTGCGCAAGGGCACGCCGCGCGCGCGCGCCACGCCCGCCGTTTGCCGCATGGGCAGGCCGCGCAATTGCTCCAGCTCGCAAGGGGTAGCGCCTTCCTGCAGCAGGTCGAGCGCGCAGGCGGCCAGATCGGCATCATGGCTGGCCACCGCCACAGGCGCCGCCCGCCCCGCCAGAAAGCCCGCCAGCGCCATGAAACGGCGCGTGACATGGCCATCCTCGCCGGCTGGATCAGCCCATTCGCCCTTCACCAAGCGGATCGCCACCGGCATGTCGCGCAGGCGCCGAGCATCGGCCAGGCTGCGCCGCCAGCGCGCCGGCAGCGCCAGCCCCAGCGGCACCGGGGCGCCGGTTGCAGAAGGCCCGCCCGCCAGCTTCTCCATCGCCGCCAGCGTGGCATCGGCATGGTGGGCGGCATGGGCATCGAACACCAGCCCCACCCCGCAAGCGCCCGCCTCCGCCGCCAGTTCGGCCAGAAGGCCGGCATCAAAGCCCAGCGGCGGCGCCTTCACCGCCAGCAGGGGCGCTGCGGCGCCAACGCCCGCCAGCGCCCGCACCGCGGCCAGATTGGCGCTGGCAATGGCCGCTGGCGGCATATCCGCCCGATGGAAGAAACCCAGCGTGACCCGCTGCCCCAGCGCCACCCGCGCCGCCGCCCAGCGCGCCGCCACCGCCGCCGTGGGCGCCGGCAACAGGCCGCCCAGCCGCGCCGGCAGGCCATACCGGCACGCCACCGCCCAGGCCCTGAGGCGGGCCCTGCCGCGCAGGCTTGCCCTATCGCGCATCAGCCGGGCCCTGGCCCTGTGGCGCGCGCGCGCAGCTTCTGCCCGGCCCAGGCGGCGCCATCGGCCAGCAACGCGGCCAGCCCGGCCGGCGCGAAGGGATAGATGCGGATATCAAGGCAGGGGTTGGCCGCGCGCGTCCACAAATCGGCGATCCAGCGTTCCATGCCGCCCAGCAGCTCGAAAGAGGAAAGCCCCGCCCGCGCCGCCTCGCCCAGGCAATGCAGCATCAGCAGATTGCCCGGCGAGCAGGCGCAATGCGCCTCGTCATAGCCGATCTTGAACAGCCAGTACCGTCCTTGCCACATAGCTCCCATCTGCATGGCGACAGCGCGCCCGTCAATCCGCAGAAAGGCGAAGCGCCCCAGACCTTCGTCGCACGCCTGGCGCATCCAGCCGCGAAAGAAGGCCGCCTTGGCCGGATCGCAGCGCATGGCGCTGCCGGCGGCGCGCTTCCAGCCGCTTTGCTCCACCGCCACCGCCTCGTCGAACAGCGCATCGAAGCGGGCAGGCCCAGGGCACAGCATCTCGTAGCTGACCACGCCGCAGGCCGCTGCCCGCCGCGCCGCCCGCCTGAGATCGGAACGGCGGCCGGGGTTGAGCTGACTGGCCGGATCCGCCCAGCCGGCATGGAGAGCAATGGCCGGCGTGGGCGCGGCAGCGCGCGCCACCAGCCAGCCGCGCCCGCGCAAGGCCCGCCGCAGCGCCGGCACCAGCGCAGAGCCGGCCGGCACCCGGTGCAGCCGCAAGGCCAGCCGCCGGCGCGCCAGCCCCTCGGCCAGCGCGGCGGCGGCGGCCGCATCGGCATAAAGCGCATCGTTGGGTTCATAGACCTCGCAAGGGCCGATCATCCGCCAGCGCGCCAGCCAGCCGCGCTCGCGCACCAGCGGCAACAGGGCACGCAACCGCCCGCCCGCTTCCACCACCAGCGCGCGGGCATCGGCATCGGCCAGCCAGCAGCGAGCCACATCCAGTAGGAAGGCCGGCCCCTGCATCGGCAGGCAGCCCGCTTCGGCCAGTTGCCGCCAGCCCGCCAGCATATCCGGCTGCGCGGCCATATCGGCCAGCGGCACCGCGCGCAGCACGGGCCGCGCCGGCCGCGCCGCCATGGCGCCCGGCACCAGGGCGCCGGCGCTGCCTTGAGCCTGTGACACGAGTGATCCCCTTCACCCCCCGGTTTAAGGGCAAATCCTAAAGAAATCCTGCCCGCGCTGGACCCCACACTGGACCATGCCGCCCGCCCCGCCTAAACAGGGGCCGCAAGGGCTCAATCAGGAAAAAGGCACGGCATGGCGGCGGCTTGGCAAGT
>DASRYE010000122.1:0-3104 GCA_035653915.1 Novosphingobium sp.
TTCCGGCAGCGCATCGCCACGCCGCAGCAGATGCAGCGCATCGGCATCGAGCACCAGCCGGTGGCCCGCGCCCAGCGCTTCTGCCAGCCGCGCGCGGGCCTCGCCGTCGCGGCCCAGCCCCGGCCCCACCAGCAGCGCGCCCAGCCGGGGCTCTGCCAGATCGCGCGGGGCCACCACCAGATCGGCCGGCACCGCCACCGCCAAAGGCCCGTCGCCCAGCAATTTCACATAACCCGCGCCCGCGCCCTGCGCCGCCCGGCCCGCCAGCACCGCCGCCCCCGGCATCGCCCCCAGAACCACGCCCACAAGGCCGCGGCGGTATTTGTGGGCATCGGCCGCAGGCGCTGCCAGGCCCGGCCGCGCCAGCACCTGCGCAGCGCCCGCCACCGGCGCCACGCCAATTTCCACCAGCCGCAGGCCGCCCATGCGGGCCGCCGCCGGCATCAGGTAATGGGCAAATTTCCAGGCGCCCAGCGCGATGGTCAGCTGATAATCGGGCAGGCCCTCGTTCAGCGCGGCGCCGCTATCGGCCTCTATGCCGCTGGGCAGATCCACCGCCACGCAGGCCCCATGGCGCGCCGCCAGCCCCTGCAACAGCGCCAGATCACCCGCCTCCAGCGGGCGCGTGAGGCCAGTGCCGAACAGGCAATCGACCAGCACTGCGCCACTGGCCCCGGCGCCTGCCACCACCGCCCCGCCATAGGCCGCGCGGGCGCTGATGGCCGCCGGCGTACGCGGCTCTGCGGCCATCACCACCTGCACACGGCCACCGCGCTGGCGGATCGCCTCGGCCAGCACCCAGCCATCGCCGCCATTGTTGCCCGCGCCTGTCAGCACCGTCACCATCCGGCCCGGGCCTGCCATGCGCCAGACAAAACCCGCCGCCCCCTGCCCCGCCAGCCGCATCAGCGCTTCCACCGAAGTGCCGGCGGCAATCAGCTCTGCCTCGGCGGTGCGCATCTGCTGGGCGGTGAGGATCTGCTCGCTCATGGCGCCAGCTTAAGCCTTTCCAGCGGCAGGCGAAAGAGATCTGCGCCCACCCGCAGATCGGTCGGGCTGTCCAGCGCCAGGGTGCCGGCGCCATCGGCCAGCGCCAGCGTGCCATCGCGGCCCAGCCGCAGCCGGTGGAAGCCGCCATCGGGCCGGTGCAGCACAACAAGGCTGGCGCCACCGGCACCTGTGGCCAGCCGCTCCATCCGGCATTCCTGCGCCCAATCGCCGCCATCCAGCGCGCAGGCAATCGCCGTGCCCGGTGGCGGCGGGGCGGGCGGCGCGCCCCTGTGGCAGGCGCCCAGCCCCATGGCCAGCAGCACAGCCCCCCACCGGGCCTTCCGGCTCGGGGGAACGCGCATCACTTCAGCTGCGACAGATCGCGCACGGCGCCGCGCGCGGCGCTGGTGGTCATCGCCGCATAGGCCTTGAGCGCGGTGGACACCACGCGCTTGCGGGGGGCGGCGGGCAGCCAGCCCTTCGCTTCCTGCACGGCGCGGCGCGCATCCAGCACGGCATCGGCCACGGCCAGGTTGATGGTGCGGCCGGGGATGTCGATCTCGATCACATCACCGGTTTCAACCAGGCCAATGGTGCCGCCCTCGGCCGCCTCGGGGCTGGCATGGCCGATCGACAGGCCCGAGGTGCCGCCCGAAAAGCGCCCGTCGGTGATCAGCGCGCAGGCCTTGCCCAGCCCCTTCGACTTCAGATAGCTGGTGGGATAGAGCATTTCCTGCATGCCCGGCCCGCCCTTGGGCCCTTCATAGCGGATGACGACGACATCGCCCGCTTCCACCTGCCCGGTGAGGATCGCCGTGACGGCCGCATCCTGGCTTTCATAAACCTTGGCCGGGCCGGTGAACTTGAGGATGCTCTCATCCACGCCGGCGGTCTTCACGATGCAGCCCTCGCGAGCGATGTTGCCAAACAGCACGGCAAGGCCGCCATCCCTGGAAAAGGCATGTTCGGCCGAGCGGATGACGCCCTTCTCGCGGTCGGTATCAAGGCTTTCCCAGCGGCGGTTCTGGCTGAAGGCCACCTGCGTGGGCACACCGCCGGGCGCGGCACGATAGAAATGCTGCACCTGGGCATCATTGCTGCGGCCGATATCCCACTTGGCCAGCGCCTCGCGCAGGCTGGGGCTGTGCACGGTCGGCAGGTCGGCGTGGAGCAGGCCAGCGCGCTCCAGCTCGCCCAGGATGGCATAGATGCCGCCGGCGCGGTGCACGTCTTCCATATGCACATCGTTCTTGGCCGGCGCCACCTTGGACAGGCAGGGCACCCGGCGCGACAGCCGGTCGATGTCGTTCATGGTGAAATCAACGCCGGCTTCCTGCGCGGCGGCCAGCAGGTGCAGCACGGTGTTGGTGGAGCCGCCCATGGCGATATCGAGGCTCATGGCGTTCTCAAACGCCTCGAAGCTGGCGATGGCGCGCGGCAGCACGCTTGCATCCTCGCCCTCGTAATAGCGCTTGCACAGCTCCACGATCAGCCGGCCGGCACGCTCGAACAGACCCTGCCGGTCGGCATGGGTGGCAAGGGTGGAACCATTGCCCGGCAGCGACAGGCCCAGCGCCTCGGTCAGGCAGTTCATCGAATTGGCGGTGAACATGCCCGAGCAGGAACCGCAGGTGGGGCAGGCCGAACGCTCGATCGTCTGCACTTCCTCGTCGGTGAAGGCCTCGTCGGCGGCGGCCACCATGGCATCCACCAGATCCAGCGCGTGTTCCTTGCCGCGCAGCACCACCTTGCCCGCTTCCATCGGCCCGCCCGAGACGAACACCACCGGAATGTTCAGCCGCATCGCCGCCATCAGCATGCCCGGCGTGATCTTGTCGCAATTAGAGATGCACACCATGGCATCGGCGCAGTGGCCGTTGACCATATATTCCACGCTGTCGGCGATGAGGTCGCGGCTGGGCAGGCTGTAGAGCATGCCATCGTGGCCCATGGCGATGCCATCGTCGATGGCGATGGTGTTGAATTCCTTGGCAACGCCGCCAGCCGCCTCGATCTCGCGGGCAACCAGCTGGCCCAGATCCTTCAGATGCACATGGCCCGGCACGAATTGCGTGAAGCTGTTCACCACGGCGATGATCGGCTTGCCGAAATCG
>DASRYE010000123.1:0-6119 GCA_035653915.1 Novosphingobium sp.
GCCCCGCGCGATCCGGGCACCTGCCGGCGGATCAGATCGACCATCGCCCCCCTCACCCGCATCTTGGCATAAGCGGCAAAACCATCCTCGCCGGGGCCATTGTGACGCTGGGCGCATTCGGTCAGCGCCACCATGCCGGCCTGCATCAGGTCTTCCACCTCCATGCCCTCGCGGCCCGAGGCGTGCAGGTGCCAGGCCAGGCGCCGCACCATCGGCACGAAACGGCGGATACGGTCGGCCGCATCGCCGCCATAGGCCGCAGCGGCGCTGCGCGCGCGGGGCGAAAGGCCGGCGGGCCGGGCAGCGCTGGCGAAGGGTTTCTGATCCTGGATCATGCCACCATGCTTTCAAACGCGGGAGAGGAAGAACCAGCGCCACCGGGCGCCGGAAGAGCGGGAGGAGCGGGCGGTTCGGCGCCGATCACGGCGATCACTTCCACCGGCTGGCTTTCGGGCAGTTCGGCAATGGAAAGCACCGCGCAAGCCGGCGCGCGCAGCCGCAACAGGCTGGCCAGCGCCCGGCGCAGCCGCGGCTGGACGATCAGCGCCACCCCGGCGCCCGCCCCCCGGCTGGCCAGAATGGCCACCACCTGATCGGCGATGCGGCGGGCCAGATCCGGCTCGATCAGCGGCTGGCCGGTGGCCGGATCGACCATCCCTTGCGCGATCATCGCTTCCAGCGCGGCATCCAGCGTGACCACCGGCAGCCGCTCGGCCGGGCCGACAATCCGCCCGACGATCACCGCGCCCAGATCGATGCGCAGGAGATCCACCAGCCGCTCGTGCTCGGTAGTGATCTGCAGCGCGCGGCTCAGCGAGGCGAGGATCGGCAGCGGGTGGGCAATAGGAATGCCATCTTCCAGCAGCGCGCGCAGCACCCGGGTCAGCGCGGCCAGCGCCAGCGGCGTGGGGTAGACCGTCTCGACCAGGCCCGCGGCCCGGCTCTTCAGGCTTTCCACCAGCGCCTTCACCTCGTCAGGCGTCAGCAGCAGATGCGGCCGTTCCGACAGCAGCTGGTTCAGATGGGTGGCGATCACCGTGCTGGCATCCACCGTCAGGAAGCCCTCGGCGATGGCCAGATCGCGCATCGCCGGCTCGATCCACAGCGCCGGGCAGCCAAAGCTGGGGTCCACCGTGGGGGTGCCCTTCAGCATGTGGCGGGCATTGGCCTCGCCGGCATCGATCGCCAGCACCTTGTCGGCCAGCACCGTGGCGCCGCCCAGCAGCACGCCGCCCAGCAGCACGCGATAATCATGCGCGGGCATGTCGAGCGAATCGCGCACGCGAAACTGCGGCACGACAAAGCCAAAGCCCTGCGACAGCTGCTTGCGCACGCCGGTGATGCGGCCCACCAGCGGGGCGCCGCGCTTCTCGTCCACCAACTGCACCAGCCCATAGCCCAGCTCCACCGTCACCAGCGTGTGGTCGGACACGTCATCGAGGGTGATCTTCGCCGGATCGGCCACGGGCGCGGGGGGAGGGATGGCGGCGCGGGCCGCCTCGGCCTCGGCCCGGCCCTTCAGCTGGCGCCACACATAGAAGGCAATGGCCGCGGCCGGCAGGAACACGCGCTGCGGCATCGCCGGGATCATGCCGATGGCCAACAGGATCATCGCCACCGGCAGCCAGGTGCGCGGATCGGCAAATTGCCCGCCGATCTGCCCGGCAAGGTCGCGGCTGTCGGACACGCGGGTGACGATGACCGCCGCCGCGATCGACAGCAGCAGCGCGGGCACCTGCGCCACCAGCGCATCGCCCACGGCAAGGGTAATGTATTTCTGCGCGGCATCGGCAGCGGTGAGCCCGTGGGAAATCATGCCAAGGCAGAAGCCGGCAATGATGTTCACCCCCAGGATCAGCAGCGCTGCCACCGCATCGCCCTTCACGAATTTGCTGGCGCCATCCATCGAGCCATAGAAATCGGCCTCGGTGCCCACTTCGCGGCGGCGGGTGCGGGCCTCGTCGGCGGTCATCAGCCCGGCGGCCAGATCGGCATCGATCGCCATCTGCTTGCCCGGCAGCGCATCCAGCGTGAAACGCGCCGACACTTCCGACACGCGCCCCGCGCCCTTGGTGATCACCACCAGATTGATGATCATCAGGATCATGAAGACGAACAGGCCGACGGCGAAATTGCCGCCGATGAGAAATTCACCAAAGCTTTCGATCACATGACCGGCCGCCGCACCCCCTTCATGGCCATGCACCAGCACCACGCGGGTGGACGCCACGTTGAGCGCCAGCCGCAGCAGGGTGGCAAACAGCAGCACCGAGGGGAAGGAGGAGAAATCCAGCGGCTTGGCGGCATTCATCGAGGCCATCAGCACCGCCACCGACAGGGCGATGTTGAAGACGAAGAACACATCCAGCATGAAGGCCGGAATGGGCACCACCATCAGCACGATGATGGTGAGAATGCCCCCCGGCAAGGCCAGCGCGGAAGGGCCGCCGGCGCCAAATATCCTGTCCATGCCCGCGCCTCCCCTCAAAAGCCCATCGCGGCCATGCGGCCATAGGCGGCCTGCACGGTGGCAGAGGGCGGTGTGCCGGTGGCATCAGCCATGGCGGTGAAGGTGCTTTGCAGCGTGGCGGCCATGGAGCTGCCGGTGCCGGTGCCGGCAAGGCTGGCGGCATCGGCCCGGGCGGCGGCAAACTGGCCGGCCAGCGAATTGTCCACCGGGGCGGCAGCGGCGGCGGGTGTCGCCAGCGCCCAGCCAGAGCCCGCGGCCAGGGTGGAACTGTCGGCCATGGCGCCGGCCAGGCGGCCCCGCAGCAGGTCCATCATGCCCGCCAGCGAGCGGGGGGCGCCGCTCTCGTCGAAGAAGATCGCCCGGTTGGCGGCGGCCGCCTTGGGCAGCAGGCTGGCCGCGCTCTGCCCCGGATCGGCGGCCAGCGCGGAAAGGAATTTCACCGCGCCATCGGTGCCGAGGAAATGGGCGAGATATAGTTCGGTAGCATCGGGCGCGCGGCCCAGGGCGCTGCCCAGCGCCTGCTGGTTGTCGGCGGCAAGGCTGGCAGCCATCAGGGCCGAGGCATCGGGATCGTTGCGCAGGGCCATCAGCCGGGCGCGGGCGGCGGGATCGGCCAGCGCCGCGGCCAGATCCGCGCCATCGCCGGCCAGCGCCGCGCCATGGCGCTGCAACGTTTGCAGCCAGGTGCCATTGGTGAACTGATAGAGCCCGCGGGCGCTGGAGCCGGCAGCCCGGGCACCGGGGTTGAAGCCCGATTCCAGCCGCGCCTCGGCCACAAGATAGGAAAAATCGACGCCGGTGGCAGCGCTGGCGCGGGCGATGGCGGCGCGCACGCCGCTGCTGTCGGCCGCCATGGCGCCATCGGCGGCGGCCCAGCCGGCGCCGGCCATGCCAGCCATGCCGCTGCTCATCAGGTTCAGATCAGGCTGGCTCAAGCCACGCTCCCGTCAAAATGGTTCGGGAGGGATGAAGCAAACCCCATGCCAAATGCCCCGCACGCCGTGGCGCGGGGCCTGGCCGTTTCTCAGGCGCGGCCGCCCGCATAGGCGTAGGCCGGCCCGCCATGGGCGCGATAGATCGCCGGGCTGCCGGTAATCGCTTCCAGCCGGGCGGCCACATTGGCGGCAATCAGGTTCCTGAGCTGGCGGTTAACCTCGTTCAGGCGCCGCGCGGCATCCAGCAGGCCGCGGCATTCATCGTCGATATCCTCGGGCCGGTTTTCTTCCAGCAGGCCGCACAGCAATTGCTTGTCGTGCACGCAACCGACGATGCCGTCGAGGTCCAGCCCGGCAAGGGCTTGCCGTTCGCTCTCGAGAACGGAAACCATTTGCCGCAGGGTCTCGCGCAGGGTCTGTGGAACGCTCATTTGCCTGTCCTCAGCATCACGCCGGCGGCAATCATCGCGTCGCCGATCTTGGTGGGAATGACCGGGTAGTTGCCGGTCTGGATGGCTTTCTTGATGACGGCCACGCGCTCGTTGTCGATGGGCGCCGCGCCCGCGCCGGCACTGGCCGCGGCCACCATGCCGCTGCCAGCCGAGCTGACCGCGCCAGATTGCCCGCCATCGGCCGCAGCCGCCTGCGGGGCAGCCGCCGTGGTGGCCTGGTTGCCGCGCGCATCCACCGCGGCCGCTTGCCGCAGGGCAGAAATTTCCAATTGAGACCCCGATCCGATGCCAGGGCCGGATCCGATGCTGGACATGGTGCCGCTCCTTGCTTTTACAAGCCGAAGAACGGCGCCCCGCAAGAGCGTTTAAGTGCAGCGGAAGGATTTTTTAACGGGCCAGCTTTTTCAGGCCGGCCTTGTCAGGCCAGGCCCTTTCAGGGAAGCACCACTTCCACCATGCCCGGGCCGATGATCCTGGCGCGCACGGCATCGGAATGGGCGCCGCCATCGCGCAGGCCCCGCACGCGGATCCATTCGCCCAGCGCGCCGCCATCCAGCGCCTCGCCCGATTGCGAGACGGTGAAACCCTCGCCCGCCACGCTGATCGTCACCAGTTCGCCGCGCGCCACCACAGTGGCCCCCGTTTCCGTGGCTTTCACCGGCACGAAAACATGCCAGCTGCCCGGATCCAGGCATTCCACCAGCACCGTGTCGCGCCGCTGTGCCCGCCACGACAGCGCCAGCGGCGAGGAACAGACCGCCAGCCGCAGCCGCCGGTCCACCGGCATGGCAGCGCCGCCCGGCTGGCCAATCGCCTTGCCGGTGAAAGTGGCCACCTCGCGGTCAATCGCGGCCGGATCGGTGAAAGCGGCGGGCGCTGCCTGAGCCGCCGAGGGGCACAGGATCACGGGCAGCAGGGCGGCAAGCACATGGCGGAACGAGCGATGGGGCACGGGCGAAACCTTTACAGCGGCGAATTGCCGCCCCTGTGCTAAACAAGTTTCGTGCCAGATGCCGCTTCAGCCCGGCGCCCGGTCATAGGCCAGCGAGGCGTAGAGATCGGCCGACCCGCCCGTCTGGACGATGATGCGGGCAGCCGCAGCACCGGCGCCCGCCTCGTGCAGCAGCGCCTCGGCCCGGGCGATGGCGGCTTTCTGCCCACCCGGGCGGCAGCGCGCGGTGATCGTCAACTGCTGGCGCGGATCGGCCGGCTGGCTGGCCAGCCAGGCGGCAAGGCCCGGCCCACCCGCCCGCGCCCGCCAGATCGCCAGCGGCTCGGCCCGGGCAGGATCGGCCAGGCCCACCGGCGGCGGCGGAGGAGGCGGCGGCGGCGCGGGGCGGGCATCGCCCGGCTTTTCCGCCATGGCCGCGGCCGTGACCATGAACAGGATCAGCGACAGATCGGCCAGCATCGTCTGCCAGCCGATGGGCGTGCGGGTGGTCATGGCCGGTTCGCCTCTGCCTCGGCCGCCGGAGCAGACGGGGAAGCAACCGGCTCGGCGCGGCGCTGGGCGGCGGCCTTGCCTGCCTCCTGCATGTCGGCCAGATGGGGGCGGGCCAGCTCGATCTCGCCCAAAAGCCACAGGGCGATCTGCTGGCGGGCGGCATCCTCGCGGGCGGCCCGCCGCTCCACCAGCCGGCCCAGCGGCGCCAGCAGCAGATTGGCCGTGACCAGGCCATAGAGCGTGGCATGCACCGCCATGCCGATGGCCGCCATATAAGCGCCCCGGTCGATCCCGTTCACGGGCAGTTTGCTTAGCGATATCAAAGTGCCGGCCAGGCCGAACACCGGCGCCAGCTCGGCCGCCTGCAGCAACGTGCGGGCGGCGCTGTCGGCCAGCGCGCGGCGGCGCGCGCGTGCCTCTTCCAGCGCTTCGGCCATGCGCGGCACCTGGCGGCGCGCTTCCAGCACGGCCAGCGCGCCATCGAATTCGGCATCGCCAATCCGGCGCGGGCGGGCGCGCAGCACGCCATCGCGGCGGATATCCTGCACCTGGGTGGCCAGCCGCGCGCGCAGGGCCTCGGCATCGAACGCCCGGCTGCGCGCCGCAAACGGCAGCAGCGCGGCCAGCAACTGGCCGCCTGCCCGCCGCACATCGGCCCACCCGCAACGCAGGAATGTGGCCAGCGCCGTGCCGCCCAGCACGATAGCCAGGGTCGGCCCGTCCATGAACAGGGAATAGAACATTGCGCGCAGCTCCTTCCCACGGTTGGACGGATGGCGCCGGCCGAATTTCAGGGGCGGCGCAACTTTGCCGGCGGG
>DASRYE010000124.1:0-13263 GCA_035653915.1 Novosphingobium sp.
GCGCCGCGAGGAAGAGCCGGCGGGCGAGCCGGTGGCCGAAGCTGCCGCACCGGCCCCCGCGCCCGAGCAGCCTGCTGCCGTGGCGCTTGATCCGACCTCGCTGCCGCCGGCCATTTCCACGGGCCGCCGCAGCAGCAAGGCGGCCAGCGCCGCTGCTGCCGCCGCCGCAGCCGCCGCCACGGGCGAGGAGCCGGCGCCTGCGCCCAAGCGCCGCACCCGCCGCAAGGCGGTGAGCGACGACGGCGAGGCCTTGCAGACGGCCAGCTGATCGGGCGCGGGCTTTCGCCCGCCCCTTCATGCATTTGCGGCGGGCAGGGCTGGCAGGCCTTGCCCGCCGCTGTGCATGCAAGAAGCGCTTGCACGTTGATCTGGCGCGGCTAAGCGCTGGGGCATGGCTGATCCCCGCTCCGCTCGCCTGCGCCTCCTCTTGCTTGTCCGCTTGCTGTGGGGTGTGGCCTGGCGCGTCGGGCTGATTGCCGCGCTGGGCGCGCTGGCGGCCTGTGCTTTCCGGCCGCTGGCCTGGTGGCCGGCGATGCTGGTGGGCGTGGGCGCGCTGGCGGTGCTGGCCGGGCGCGTGCCCAGGGCGCGCTGGGCGCTGCTGGTGGGCTGGCTGTGGGGGCTGGGCCATTTCACGCTGGGGCTGAACTGGATCGCCACGGCCTTCACCTATCAGGCCAAGATGCCGGCCTGGCTGGGCGGTTTGGCGGTGTTGCTGCTGTCGGCCTATCTGGCGGTGTTTCCGGCTTTGGCGGCGTGGGGCGCGTGGGCGGCGCGGCGGCGGCCACTGGCGCAGGCGCTGGCGTTTGCCGGCTGCTGGGCGCTGGCCGAGGCCCTGCGCGGCTGGCTGTTCACCGGCTTTCCGTGGAACCCGCTGGCCGCCAGCCTGCTGGGTGATTTTGCCCACCCCGGCCTTGCCGCCTTGCTGCCCTGGCTGGGCACCTATGCGCTGTCGGCGCTGGCGGCATTGCTGGCGGCGGTGGTGGGGCAGGCCGTTCTGGCGCTGTGGCAGGGCGAGCGGAGCCCTTGGCGATTGGCGCCGGCGGGCGCGGCGCTGGCGCTGCTGGCGCTGGCCTTTCACGGGCCGGCCAAAGCGCCGCAGGAAGGCGGCCATGTGGCCTACACCGTGGTGCAGCCGAACATTCCCCAGCCCGAACTGAACGATCCCACCTATTTCGAGGACCAGTTCCAGAAGACCGCTCGCCTGTCGCGCGCTATCGGGCCGGCCGGGCCCCGGCTGGTGCTGTGGCCCGAATCGGGCGTGCCCGATTTCCTGCGCGAGGGCTATCCGCTGGAATATTACCAGGCCACCACCTTTGCCGCCGATCCGCTGCTGGCGCGGCTGCGCATTGGCCGGCTGATCGGCCCGCAGGCGCAATTGCTCACCGGCTCGATCGATCTGATCATGGCGGGGAACCGCGTGGCGGGGGCGCGCAATGTCGTCACCGGGCTTGATTCGGCCGGGCGCATCACCGGCAGCTATGCCAAGGCGCATCTGGTGCCTTATGGCGAATATCTGCCGATGCGCTGGCTGCTGAAGCCGCTGGGGCTGGAACGGTTGGTGCCCGGCGATATGGATTTCACCCCCGGCCCCGGCCCTGCCACGCTGGATCTGGGCGTGCTGGGCAAGGCGGGCGTGCAGATCTGCTATGAAATCATCTTCCCCGGCGCGGTGGTGGATGGCGCGCATCGGCCGGAGTATATCTTCAACCCCTCCAACGACGGCTGGTTTGGCGATTGGGGCCCGCCCCAGCACCTGGCCCAGGCGCGGCTCCGGGCCATAGAGGAAGGCCTGCCGGTGCTGCGGGCCACCACCAATGGCATCAGCGCGGTGGTCGATTCCCACGGGGTGGTGGTGCAATCGGCCGGGCGCGATGTGGCGGCAAGGCTGGATGGCACCGTGCCGCCGGCGCTGGCCCCCACCCCTTTTGCCAGCGCTGGCAACGCATTGTCGCTTGGCTGGGCATTACTTCTTCTTGTCGCGGCAGCGCTTGTGTTGCGGCGGCGGGAGCGCTAGAGAGCCTCACATAAAGATTTCTTTATATGGGCAGGCGTCATGCGCAGCGAATTTCTGTTTACCTCCGAAAGCGTTTCCGAAGGCCATCCCGACAAGGTGGCTGACCAGATCTCCGATGCCATCGTCGATCTCTTCCTCGCCAAGGATCCGGAGGCGCGCATCGCCTGCGAAACCCTCACCACCACCCAGCTGGTGGTGCTGGCCGGCGAAATCCGCGGCCGCGGCATCATGGACGAGGCCGGCAACTGGGCGCCCGGCGTGCCCGAGGAAGTGGAAGCGGCCGTGCGCGCCACGGTGAAGCGTATCGGCTACGAGCAGGAGGGCTTCCACTGGGAAAGCCTGCGCTTCGAGAACAACCTGCACCCGCAATCGGCGCATATCGCGCAAGGCGTGGATGCCGGCGCCAACAAGGATGAAGGCGCGGGCGATCAGGGCATCATGTTCGGCTTTGCCTGCGACGAGACGCCCGAGCTGATGCCGGCCACGCTCTACTACAGCCACAAGATCCTCGAGCGCCTGGCGGCCGACCGCCACGCCGGCACCGCCCCCTTCCTGGAGCCCGACGCCAAGAGCCAGGTGACGCTGCGCTATGAGCAGGGCAAGCCGGTGGCGGCTACCGCCATCGTCGTCTCCACTCAGCACAAGGCCGGCTATGACGAAGGCGCCGGGCAGGCTGAGCTCAACGCCTATGTGAAGCAGGTGGTGGGCGAGATCCTGCCCGCAGGCTTCCTGTCGGCCGACACTGCCTGGCACATCAACCCCACCGGCAGCTTCGAGATCGGCGGCCCCGATGGCGATGCCGGCCTCACCGGCCGCAAGATCATTGTGGACACCTATGGCGGCGCGGCGCCCCATGGCGGCGGCGCCTTCAGCGGCAAGGATCCCACCAAGGTGGACCGCAGCGCCGCCTATGTGGCGCGCTATCTCGCCAAGAATGTGGTGGCCGCCGGGCTGGCCTCGCGCGTGACCATCCAGCTTTCCTATGCCATTGGCGTGGCCCGGCCGCTGTCGCTCTATGTCGACACGCATGGCACCGGCAAGGCCGAGGATGCCGCGCTGGAAGCGGCGATTGCCCGCGTGGCGGAAGAAAAGCTGGGCGGCCTCACCCCGCGCGGCATCCGCCTGGGCCTGGGCCTCAACCAGCCGATCTACAGCCCCAGCGCTGCCTATGGCCATTTCGGCCGCACCGCCGAGGGCGCCTATTTCCCCTGGGAACGCACCGATCTGGCCGAAGCGCTGGTGGCGGCGCTGGCCTGAGGGCGCACATGCGCGTAGATTGACAAAAGGGGGTGCCGCAAGGCGCCCCCTTTTTGCATGCGGGCAGTTGATATTCGTCATGGTTTTCGCAAAACCTTGCACGCACAAGGGTTAGGGCGGGACAAGTGACTAACGAGCGGGAGATATAATCCATGCGTTCGATTCTGGTGTTTGCCGATCATGCCGATCCGGCGACTGAAACCCGGCTGGAAACGGCCCTGTCATTGGCGCGCAGCAGTGGCGGCCATGTCAGCGTGCTGGTCGATACGCCGATCGCCCGCTTCATGGCGATGGATGCCATGGGCGGCAGCTATCTGGCCGCCGATGCCATCCGCGATGCGGTGGAGCGCGACGATGCCTATGCCGAGGCCCTGGCCGAGCGGCTGAAGCGCGAGGACGTGCCCTTCGACATCCAGCGCGGCGAGGATGAGCCGGTGGATGCGCTGGCCGATGCCAGCCGCCTGGCCGATGTCATCGTGCTGTCGCGCGGGTGCCTGTTTGCCGGGCAGCTGGCGGTGTCGGCGCGGGCGCCCATTCTGGTGGTGCCGGAAACGGGCGTGGTGGGCGTGCCCTTCACCCGCGCGGCGGTGGCCTGGGATGGCTCGCAGGAAGCGGCCGCGGCGATGAAGGCGGCGCTGCCGCTGCTGGCGGCGGCGGGGCAGGCGGATGTGCTGATCGTCAGCGCCGAGGCGGCAGGCTATCCGGCGGTGGATGCGGTGCAATATCTCTCGCGCCATGGCGTGCATGCCGAATTGCACGATCTGGCCCGGGCCGGCTCCACCGAGGGCACGCTGGCCGCCGAGGTGCACAAGATCGGCGCCGACCTGCTGGTGATGGGCGCCTATGGCCACAGCCGTTTCCGCGAGTTCATCGTCGGGGGCGTGTCGCGCGCTTTCCTCGAAAGCGAGGGCGGGCCGACGCTGCTGCTGGCGCACTGATTTAACCAAAACCTGGTTAGCGGGGCGAGAGCTCCGATGAAGGGCATGGCTTGCGCAAGGCGCAGGGCGTGCCCTTTGCCGTTGGCCAGGTTGCTTTTCACGCAAGGCGGCAGGGGCGCGGGCCGAGAGGCCCGGGATAGCTGGCAGATGGTGGCGGGGGGCGGTGTTTTCCTTGAGGCAGATGGATTGCGAATCGAGAAAATGGCCTTTTTGGATTTTAGAAATTATACAATTATCCAAATAGGAATATTTCTGACGCACACGTGAGGCAGGCATACGTATGCATGAGGGATTGGCCTGGCGATTTGCTCGGGTACATGTGGCTAATACAATGAATTTAAATTTTTTTATTTGGTGTGCGCATTGATTGCGATTCCTGCAACAAACTCCGCCATTTTCGCATTTGCGGCGAATCGGGGATTCACCCATAAGGATCAGGCCTTTCAGGCATCCTCTCCCAAAACTTCCACGACCCGGCTTCGGCCGGGTCTTTTTTTGCCCGCTGCGGCGATGGCGGGGCAAGGCCTTCCGGCTGGATGCACAGGCGTCGCCGGTCACGAACCGCAATTTTCCATCCCGGGGGCGAAGGGGGCGGGCGTTGGTGATTCGCCGGCGTCAGGATGGTGATTCAGGCCCCTTCTTGTCCCTTTGGCCGGGTTGCAATGGGCAGACCTATCACATTGTGCAGTGCGGCATGGTACAAGGCGGCCCCCTTGAAACACCAGATCGGATGCACAAAATATTTTTTAAAAACAGATATATGAACGGAATAGAATCAGCATTCGTGCCGATATCGGTCGCGTGCATGCGCGCAAATCGATATTTTGCACTTGCGAAGAAGGGAGGGGTGAGGCATATAGAAACTGCCTTTCAGGCATCCTCTCCCAAAACTTTCAAAGCCCGGCCAGCAATGGCCGGGCTCTTTCTTTGGGCAGGGGGCAAAGGGCAGGGGCAGGCCCTCAGGCCTTATTCCGCCTCCTGGCACAGGGCATCGGGGGCGTTGGCCTGCAGCCAGCTCATCATCCCCTCGCGCACAGCCGGCCGCAGGGCGCCCAGCAGGGTGGGCTGGGCCGCGCTCACCAGCAGGCGCAGTTCCACAACGCCCGGCCGCACATCGGCGATATAGAGGCTGCCCACCCGGCCGTCCCATTCCGGCATGCTCTGCAGCATGGCAAGGAACGCCGCGCGGATCGGCGCGATATCGGTGCCCGGTCGCACCGGGATCACCACCGGCCCGGCAATCCCGCCCACGCGTGACCAGTTCTGGAAGGTGGCATCGAGGAATTTGGTGGGCGGCACGATCAGCCGGCGCTCATCGCTGGTCTGCACCACCACATAGCTGAGGTGGATGTCTTCCACCCGCCCGCTCTCGCCATCCACCACCACATAATCGCCCAGGCGAATGGGTTCGGTCAGGGCGATCTGCAGCCCCGCGATCAGCGATTTCAGCATCGGCTGGGCGGCCGCGCCCACCGCCAGACCCAGCAAACCGGCCGAGGCCATCAACGTGGCGCCCAGATGCCTGACCGCCGGAATGCCGAAAAGGATCAGCGAGAGGGTGATGAAGATGATGACAAAGCCGGCCGAGCGGGCCAGCAGGGCAATGCGCGTGCGCCGGCTGCGGATGGCCAGTTCGTCGTCCACCCGGTCGGCACGGGCCGCCAGCACCTCGGCCCCCACGCTGACCAGCGCATAGACCACCCAGCCCGTCAGCGCCGGCATCACGAAGCGCGCCACCGCCCCCCACAGATGCGCCACCAGCCAATCGCCATCATCGGCGATGGACAGCGCCACGCCCACCAGCAGCCAGCGGGTGGAACGGTGGAGCCGCCGGGCCGCGGGCGTGGGCTCATTGCCCTCGCCGCGGCGCACCATGTGGGCGATCATGGCGAACACCAGCTTGTGCAGCACCAGCGCGATGGCCACCGCCACCCCCGCCACGATGGCCGAATGCGTGAGCCGGTGCGACCAGTGGAGGAATTCGCTGAACGAGGGCAGCGCATCGGTATCCAGCGTGGGCGTGGGCAGCGGCACCGGGCCAGAAGCGGCAAACAGGGGGAAAGGCATGAGAGTCCTCTAAAAAGGGCCGGGGGGCAGGCTCAATGCGCCGCGCCCCAGCTGGGGCCGGTGCCGATCTCCACCGCCAGCGGCACGCTGAGCGGGCTGGAGGGCAGGGCGGCCTCTGCCATCACCTGGCGGATCACCGTGCTGGCGGCAGGCACATCGGCTTCGGGCAGTTCGAACACCAGTTCGTCATGCACCTGCAGCAGCATCTGCACATGGCCAAGGCCGGCAGCGGCCAGGGCGGCTTCCATGCGCGCCATCGCCCGCTTGATGATATCGGCGCAGGTGCCCTGGATGGGGGCGTTGATGGCGGCGCGCTCGCTGCCCTGGCGCTCGGCCTGGTTCTTGGCGCTGATGCGGGGGAACCAGCATTTGCGGCCGAACAGCGTTTGCGAATAGCCCTTCTCGCGCACGCTGGAGAGGGTTTCGTGGATATAGCGCTGGATGCCGGGGAAGCGCTCGAAATAGCGGTCGATCAGGGCCTGGGCTTCCTCGGGGGGCACGCCCAGGCGCGGCGCCAGGCCCCAGCGCGAGATGCCGTAGAGGATGGCGAAATTGATCGTCTTGGCGCGCCCGCGCGTCTCGCGGGTCACCTCGCCGAACAGTTCCTGCGCGGTGGCGGCGTGAATGTCGGCGCCGGCGGCAAAGGCGGCCTTCAGCGCCGGCACATCGGCCATGTGGGCGGCCAGGCGCAGCTCGATCTGGCTATAGTCGGCCGACAGCAGCACATGGCCGGCATCGGCCACGAAACAGTCGCGGATCTGGCGGCCGATTTCGGTGCGGATGGGGATGTTCTGCAAATTGGGCTCCGTGGACGACAGGCGCCCCGTCTGTGCCCCCACCAGGCTGTAGCTGGTGTGAACGCGGCCCGTGGCGGGGCTGATCGCGGCCTGCAGCGCCTCTGTGTAGGTGGAGCGCAATTTGGCCAGCTGGCGCCATTCCAGCACCTTGCCGGCAATCGCCACCCCGTCGCCCTCCAGCTTTTCCAGCACCGACTGATCGGTGGAATACTGGCCCGATTTGCCCTTCTTGCCGCCCTTCAGCCCCATCTGGTCGAACAGGATCTCGCCCAGCTGCTTGGGGCTGCCGATGGTGAAGGGGGTGCCTGCCAGCGCGTGGATCTCGCCCTCCAGCCCGGCGATCGCTTCGGCAAACTGGGCGGAAAGGCCGGCCAGCCGTTCCCTGTCCACCCGGATGCCGCGCCGCTCCATGCCGGCCACCACCGGGATCAGCGGGCGGTCCACCCGTTCATAGATGCGCGTGGCGGCTTCCCCGGCCAGGCGCGGCTTCAGCAGGCGGTGCAGCCGCCAGGTCACCTCGGCATCCTCGGCGGCATAGGCGGTGGCGCGGTCCAGCGGCACTTCGGCAAAGCTGATCTGCTTCTTGCCGGTGCCGCACACATCCTTGAAGGCGATGCAGCTGTGGCCCAGATGGCGGCGGGCCAGCTCGTCCATCCCGTGGCCGCCAAAGCTGATGCCGCCCGGCCCTTCCTCGCCGCGGCCGGCATCAAGGTCGAAGCTCAGCACCATCGTGTCGTCGATGGGGCCAACGGCGATGCCTTCCCGGGCCAGCACGTTGAGATCATATTTGGCGTTCTGGCCCACTTTCAGCACCGCCGGGTTCTCCAGCAGCGGCTTCAGCAGGGCCACCGCCTCGGCCTTGGCGATCTGCCGCGGGGTTTCGGCAAACATGTCGGTGCCGCGATGGCCCAGCGGGATGTAGCAGGCCTCGCCGGGGCCGGTGGCAAGGCTGATGCCCACCAGATCGGCGCCGATGGCATCAAGCGCGCTGGTCTCCGTGTCGAAGGCGATGAGGCGGGCGGCCAGCCCGCGCGCCACCCAGCGCGCCAGCGCCTCGGCGCTTTGCACGCATTCATAGCGGGCATGGTCGATCGGCGGCAGATCGGCCAGTGGCTGGCGGGTGCCGGCGGGCGCCGGGGCGGCCGCGGCATGCTCGGCCTTTGCGGGGTGCAACTGGGTGGCGCGCTCGGGGCTGCCGCGGCCGGCATCCAGCCGCTTGGCCAGGCTGGTGAAGCCATGGGTGTGGAGGAAAGCGGCCAGCGGCGCCTCGGGGATCTGCCCCAGCGCGAAGGCTTCCAGCGGCAGCGGCAGCGCGCAATCCTCCTTCAGCGCCACCAGCACCCGGCTGAGGCGGGCCATTTCGGCCTGCTCGATGAGGTTCTCGCGCAGCTTGCTGGCCTTCATGGCGGGGGCAGCGGCCAGCGCGCTTTCCAGGTCGCCATGTTCCTGGATCAGCTTGGTGGCGGTTTTGGGGCCGATGCCGCGGATGCCGGGCACATTGTCCACCGCATCGCCCATCAGCGCCAGCACATCGCCCACCTGGCCTGGCACCACGCCGAATTTCTCGGCCACTTCGGGCAGGAAGATGCGCTGGTTCTTCATCGTGTCCAGCATGTCGATGCGGCTGCCATCGGGGCCATCGCCCACCAGCTGCATCAGGTCCTTGTCGGAGGAGACGATGGTCACGCTCCAGCCGCGGGCTTGCGCCGCGCGGGCATAGGAGGCGATGAGATCATCCGCCTCCAGTCCTTCCTCCTCGATGCAGGGCAGCGAGAAGGCACGCGTGGCATCGCGGATCAGCGGGAACTGCGGCACCAGATCCTCGGGTGCGGGCGGGCGGTTGGCCTTGTAGGCGGGGTAGATGTCGTTGCGGAAGGAGCGGCCGGCCTTGTCGAGGATAACGGCCAGATGGGTGGGGCCATCGGCCTTGTGCAGGTCCTCGGCCAGCTTCCACAGCATGGTGGTATAGCCATAGACCGCGCCCACCGGCACCCCTTCGGGGTTCGTCAGCGGCGGCAGGCGGTGATAGGCGCGGAAGATATAGGCCGATCCGTCGACCAGATAGAGATGGGGAGGCTTGTCCATGCCCGCCTCATAGGGCCACAGGGGCGCCGCGCAAAGGCCGGCTTGCAGATGCGCGGCGCAAAGGCCGGCCAGGGGGTGGGCGGCTTGCGGCGATTCGGTATTTTCGGGGGTTGCGGCTTCCCTTTATGCCGCAATGCGGCGACAACGCGGCGTCAGGGATCCGCCATTCAGGTGCAGAATCGCGCGGTTCGTCGTGGTCACAAGCGACTAGCGCTTGCATCGGCTGCGCAAGGGCATTATCTGACAGGCGAAGTCTACTCCTGCGGTAGGCTTTCCGCACGGCGCGCCACGCTTTGTGGACGGTGTCGCGCGTGGTCCACTCGCTGTTCAAGGAATACCATTCATGCGCAAGATCATTCTCGCTGCTGCCGTTGCTGGCGCTGCTCTGAGCCTGGCCGCTTGCAAGGGCGGCGAAGCCGCTTCGTCGGCTGACACCGCTGTGTCGGCTGATTCGGCTGTGTCGGCTGATTCGGCTGTTTCGGACGTTGCCACCGGCGTGGACTCGGCTGCTTCGGCTGCTGCCTCGGCCGCTGCTTCGGCCACCAGCAAGTAAGCTTTCGCATCCCGCGAGGGTTTCGGAAAAGGGCGCGTGGACAAGCTCCGCGTGCCCTTTTTCTTTGCCCGCGGGGCAGGCGCCTGAAAGGGCGCACAGAAAACGGGCGAGAGGCACAAGGCCCCCCGCCCGTTTTCTGTGCGCCCTTTGCCGTCCGCCGCAGCCGGCCTCAGTTCAGGCTGACGCGGCTGCCGCCCTGCGCCGGATCGGAGAAATTGTCGTACACCGCGCGGGCGATGGTGGCGATGCGCGATTCCCGCCCCGGCCGGCTGCCCTGGCCGGTAACATAGATCGCCAGCGCCACCGTGTGCCCATCGGCGGTGCGGATGAAGCCAACGTCGCTGGAGGTGTTGCTCAGCGTGCCGGTCTTGTGGCCGATGATCGCTTCGTCGGGCACCAGCGCCTTCATGCGGTGCACGCCGGTCAGGCAGCGGCTCATCGCGCCCAGCAGCACTTCGCGGCTGGCCATGCTCAGCCACTGGCCCTGATAGAGGCCGGCCAGCAGCGTGGCCATGGCCTGGGGCGTGGCACTGTCGCGCAGGTCGATCGTTGTCGCCGGATCCACCCCGCCATCGTCGCGCACCAGCGTGGCGATATCGCGGTTCACATGGATGCCACCGATCTTGGCGCGATGCAGCCAGCGGTCCACCGCCTGCGGCCCGCCGATGGCGGCCAGCAGCGCGTCGGTCGCGCGGTTGTCGCTGCGGGTGATGGCCAGCTCGATCAGTTCCAGCGCCGACAGCGCCTGGCCGGCATGCACCGGCGCCACGCTGCTGGAGAACTTGCGCGAGGGCACCGGGATCATCAGCGGAAAGCGGTCGGTCAGGCGGAAGCGGCCCTGGTCCACCCCTTCGAGGAAAGTGGCGACGATCGCCACTTTCACCGTGCTGGCCATGGGGAAGGGCTGATCGCCCATCACCGAGACGCCCGAGCCAGTGGAGAGATCCAGCGCTGCCACGCCAATGCGGCCGTGGGCGGCATTGGCCAGGCCCGCCAGCCGCGCCTCGAAGGAAGAGGCCGGGCCCACCGGGAGCGCTGCCACCGGCGCTGCCGGAGCGGGCGCCGGACGGGCGGCCGGCTGCGCGCCGAACACCTTGTCGAAGGCCTGTTCCAGATCATCGGTGGCAAGGGCCGGCGGCGCGATCAGCGCACAAGCCATGAAGGCGGCGAACAGGAGGTGCTGCTTGGTGTGTTTCATCGCACGCTGGAGGGTAAAAGGAAAACTTTAAGCAACATTTGCTGCAAACCCCGCTTTTCGCCAAGCCCCCGGGCGGTGAAATGGTTAGGGCTTGCGATAGCCGGCGCGATGGGCCGTGCCAAATAGGGGATTACCGGTGCCGGCCGGCACAACAAAGGCCCGGAAAGGGATCGCTCCCCTCCGGGCCTTCGCTGTTCAAGGCAGGGTGGACCGGCTTAGAAGTCCATGCCGCCCATGCCGCCGCCCGGCATCGCGGGCATGGCGGGCTTGTCTTCCGGCTTCTCGACGATGCCGGCCTCGGTGGTGATCAGCAGGCCCGACACCGAAGCGGCGTCCTGGAGGGCGGTGCGCACAACCTTGGTCGGATCGATCACGCCGGCGGCCAGCAGGTTCTCATACACGTCGGTAGCCGCGTTGAAGCCCAGGGCCTCGTCGGCCTGGTCGAGCAGCTTGCCGGCAACCACGGCGCCATCATGGCCGGCGTTCTCGCTGATCTGCTTGATCGGCGCGGTAACCGCCTTGCGGATGATGTCGATGCCGCGGGTCTGGTCGTCGTTGGCGCCGGCCAGGCCAGCCAGGGCCTTGGTGGCATAGAGCAGCGCGGTGCCGCCGCCGGGCACGATGCCCTCTTCCACGGCCGCGCGGGTGGCGTGCAGGGCATCGTCCACGCGATCCTTGCGCTCCTTCACCTCAACCTCGGTGGCGCCGCCAACCTTGATGACGGCCACGCCGCCAGCCAGCTTGGCCAGGCGCTCCTGCAGCTTCTCGCGGTCGTAGTCCGAGGTGGTGATCTCGATCTGCGCGCGGATCTGCTCGACGCGGGCCTTGATCTCCTCGGCCGAACCCAGACCATCGACGATGGTGGTGTTGTCCTTGTCGATCGTCACCTTCTTGGCCTGGCCGAGCATGCCCAGCGTGACCGATTCCAGCTTGATGCCCAGGTCTTCCGAGATCATCTCGCCGGCGGTCAGCGTGGCGATATCGCCCAGCATGGCCTTGCGGCGGTCGCCGAAGCCGGGCGCCTTGACGGCGGCGATCTTGAGGCCACCGCGCAGCTTGTTGACGACCAGCGTGGCCAGCGCCTCACCCTCGATGTCCTCGGCGATGATCAGCAGCGGACGGCCCGACTGCACCACCGCTTCCAGGATCGGCAGCAGCGTCTGCAGCGACGACAGCTTCTTCTCGTGGATGAGGATGTAGGGCGATTCCAGCTCGACCGTCATCTTCTCGGGGTTCGTCACGAAATAGGGCGACAGATAGCCGCGGTCGAACTGCATGCCTTCCACGACATCCAGCTCGAATTCGAGGCCCTTGGCCTCTTCCACGGTGATCACGCCTTCCTTGCCGACCTTCTCCATGGCCTCGGCGATCTTCTCGCCGACTTCACGGTCGCCATTGGCCGAGATGATGCCCACCTGGGCGATCTGGGCCGAATCAGCCACCGGCTTCGAGCGGGCCTTGAGGTTTTCCACCACGGCGGCCACGGCGATGTCGATGCCGCGCTTCAGGTCCATCGGGTTGATGCCGGCGGCAACCGACTTCAGGCCTTCGCGCACGATCGCCTGGGCCAGCACGGTGGCGGTGGTGGTGCCGTCACCGGCCTTGTCGTTGGCCTTGCTGGCCACTTCGCGCAGCATCTGGGCGCCGAGGTTCTCGAAGCGGTCCTTCAGCTCGATTTCCTTGGCCACCGAGACGCCGTCCTTGGTGATGCGCGGGGCACCGAACGACTTTTCGATCACCACGTTGCGGCCCTTGGGGCCCAGCGTCACCTTCACGGCGTCGGCGAGGGTGTCCACGCCCTTGAGGATACGTTCGCGCGCGTCGCGGCCGAACTTCACGTCCTTGGCTGCCATTGTTCTATCCTTTGAAAATCAGAAACGGGGAGGAAGACAGTCTGGTCCGGCTGATCAGCCGATGATGCCCAGGATGTCGCTTTCCTTCATGATCAGCAGGTCTTCGCCGCCAACCTTCACTTCGGTGCCCGACCACTTGCCGAACAGCACGCGATCGCCCGCCTTCACTTCCAGCGGGGTGACGGTGCCGTTCTCGGCGCGGGCGCCGGTGCCCACCGAGACGATCACGCCCTCGGCGGGCTTTTCCTTGGCGCTGTCGGGGATGATGATGCCGCCGGCGGTCTTTTCCTCGGCTTCGACACGACGGACCAGAACGCGGTCGTGCAGGGGACGGAACGACATGGGAGTGTTACCTCTCTCAAGTGGAAAACAGGTCTTGGCACTCTGGCATTGAGAGTGCCAGCAGCCGGGATATGGGGCAGCCGGCGGGGGCCATCAAGGGGGCTTGCGCAAATTTTTGTGGCGGCCGGCGCGCCGCATCGGGCGGCGGCGCAAAATCGG
>DASRYE010000125.1:0-5974 GCA_035653915.1 Novosphingobium sp.
CAAACGCCTTCTGGGTGGCAGCCGTGCTGGGCGTGGGGCGCGGCGTGGGCGGAGTGGGTGGCAGCAGCGGCTCTGGCCCCTGGCCCACGGCCCGGGCGCTGCCGGCGGCCTCGGCGCTGCCAGCCAGCAGCAGGCCGGCCAGCCCCGCCATCAGTGCCGCGCGCAAAAGCTTGCGCTGGGCCACCTGCCTGCCTGTCGTCACCCGCTTGCCTGTCATCGAACCTGTGTCCTCGCACCGCGAAATTGCCTGGGCCGGCAGCGCCTGGGGGGCTGGCCGGCCGCCAGCCCCCTCCCTTGCCCATTTCGGCAGGGGCCATCAAGCCTTATGCGTGACAGCGCGAAGCGTTATGCGTGACCACGCGCAGCCTTATGCGTGACGGCGGCGGCGCTGCCGGCTAGGGCTGGCGCATGCCTGCCCTGCCCTTCCCCCGCCTGCCCTTCCCCGCGCGCCTGCGCCCGTTCCTGCCGGCGCTGGCCTGCGGCCTGGGCATTGCCTGCTTCAGCGTGATGGATGCGCTGATGAAGCAATCCTCCCTTTCGGCCGGCGTGTTCACCGCGGTGTTCTGGCGCACGGCGATCGGCACGGCGATTGCCACGCCGCTGTGGCTCACCTCGGGCAAGGCGCGCTGGCCGGGGCGGGGGATGCTGGCGCTGCACGGGCTGCGCACGCTGGCGGTGGCGGGGATGGTGCTGCTGTTCTTCTGGGGGCTGGTGCGCACGCCGATGGCGGTGGGCATGGCGCTGTCGTTCATTGCGCCGCTGATCGCGCTGCTGCTGGCCGCGCTGTTCCTGGGCGAGCCGGTGACGCGGCGGGCGCTGGCGGCCTCGGCGCTGGGGCTGGCGGGCGTGGTGGTGATCGGCGCCGGCCGGCTGGGCGCCGGGCCCACCAGGGGCGATTCGCTGGCCGGCATGGTGGCGATTCTCGGCTCGGCGGTGCTGTATGCGGTCAACCTCGTCATCCAGCGGCACCAGGCGCAGCAGGTTTCCGGCCGCGAGATCGTGTTTTTCCAGAATGCGCTGTTCGTCGTGGCGCTGCTGCCGGCGGTGCCGTTTTTCGGGCACTTGCCCCATGGCCACATCTGGCTGCTGATCGCGCTGGCGGCCTGCCTGGCGCTCACCTCGATCCTGCTGCTCAGCTGGGGCTGGGCGCGGGCCGAGGCGCACCGGCTGTTGCCGGTGGAATACAGCGCCTTCCTGTGGTCGGCGCTGATGGGCCGGTGGTGGTTTGGCGAGGCGCTGGGCCTGCCAACGCTGGCCGGCGTGGTGCTGATCGTCGCCGGCTGCTGGATCGGCGCCAGTGCCGGGGCCGGCGAAGAGGGCCCGCCGCATATCGAACAGACCGCCCTCTAGGCGTTTTTGCAATAACGCTTCGCAATAGCGAAAAAGCGCGGCCAAGCTTGCAAAATTAGCCATTAGGCGGCCTTGACGCGGAGCCCAAACCCGCGCATCGGCCCGCTTGCAACAATCGCTTTTCCGCGCAGGCCGCCGGGGGGCCAACCAGCTGCCCGAATGCCACAAGCGGAGAAGCCTTCAGCTTGAGGATACACGCCGCATGACCCAGGTCGGACAGGACTCCCTCGGCACCCGCAGCACGCTCAGCGCGGGCGGCAAGACGGTCGCCTATTATTCCTTCAAGAAGGCCGCCGAAAAGATCGGCGATGTCTCGGGGCTGCCCTTCAGCATGAAGGTGCTGCTGGAAAACCTGCTGCGCTTCGAAGATGGCGGCTTCACCGTCTCGGTGGACGATATCAAGGCGATTGCCGACTGGCAGACCAACCCCCGCTCGGAACGCGAGATCCAGTATCGCCCGGCCCGCGTGCTGCTGCAGGATTTCACCGGCGTGCCCTGCGTGGTGGACCTTGCCGCCATGCGCGATGCGATCGCCAAGCTGGGCGGTGATACCAGCAAGATCAACCCGCTGGTGCCGGTCAACCTGGTCATCGACCACTCGGTGATGGTGGACGAATTCGGCCACCCCAAGGCGTTCGAGCAGAACGTCGAGATCGAATATCACCGCAACATGGAGCGTTATGACTTCCTCAAGTGGGGGTCGAAGTCGCTCAACAATTTCTACGCCGTGCCGCCGGGCACCGGCATCTGCCACCAGGTGAACCTGGAAAACATCGCCCAGACGGTGTGGACCAGCGAGGACCAGAACGGCCAGATCGTCGCCTATCCCGACACTTGCGTGGGCACTGATTCGCACACCACCATGGTCAACGGCCTGGGCGTGCTGGGTTGGGGCGTGGGCGGCATCGAGGCCGAGGCCGCGATGCTGGGCCAGCCGGTTTCCATGCTGATCCCCGAAGTGGTGGGCTTCAAGTTCACCGGCGCGCTGAAGGAAGGCGTGACCGCCACCGACCTCGTGCTGACCTGCACCAACATGCTGCGCAAGAAGGGCGTGGTGGGCCGCTTCGTGGAATATTACGGCCCCGGCCTTGCCGGCCTGACGCTGGCCGACCGCGCCACGCTGGCCAACATGGCGCCGGAATATGGCGCCACCTGCGGCTTCTTCGGCATTGACGACAAGACGCTGGACTACATGCGCCTGACCGGCCGCGAGGAAGACCAGATCGCCCTCGTCGAAGCCTATGCCAAGGAGCAGGGCTTCTGGATCGACCCGGCCATCGAGCCCGTCTTCACCGACACGCTCGAGCTTGACCTGTCGACCGTGGTGCCCTCGCTCGCCGGCCCCAAGCGCCCGCAGGACCGCGTGTCGCTGCCCGACGTGGACGATGTCTTCAACGCCGACATGGCCAATGTCTACAAGAAGACCCAGGCCCGCGTGCCGGTGGAAGGCAAGGACTTCGACATCGGCGACGGTGACGTGACCATCGCTGCCATCACCAGCTGCACCAACACCTCGAACCCGGGCGTGCTGGTGGCTGCCGGCCTCGTTGCCAAGAAGGCCAACGAGCTGGGCCTGAAGCCCAAGCCCTGGGTGAAGACCTCGCTCGCCCCCGGCTCGCAGGTTGTCACCGACTACCTGAACAAGGCCGGCCTGCAGGAGCACCTCGACGCGGTGGGCTTCAACCTCGTCGGCTATGGCTGCACCACCTGCATCGGCAACTCGGGCCCGCTGGCTGAACCCATCAGCAAGGCGATCAACGAGAACGGCCTGGTTGCTGCCGCCGTCATCTCGGGCAACCGCAACTTTGAAGGCCGCGTGTCGCCCGATGTGCGCGCCAACTTCTTGGCCTCGCCGCCGCTGGTGGTGGCCTATGCGCTGAAGGGCACGGTGATCGAGGACTTCACCACCACCCCCATCGGCAAGGGCAAGGACGGCCAGGACGTGTTCCTGAAGGACATCTGGCCGACCAACGAGGAAGTCCACACCACCATGGCCGGTTGCATGGACCGCCCGATGTTCCAGGCCCGCTATGCCGACGTCTACAAGGGCGACAAGCACTGGCAGGCGATCAACGTCACCGGTTCGGAAACCTATAGCTGGCGCGCCGGTTCCACCTATGTGGCCAACCCGCCCTACTTCGAGGGCATGAGCATGACGCCGGCCCCGGTGGTCGACATTGTCGAGGCCAAGCCGCTGCTGATCCTGGGCGATTCGATCACTACCGATCACATCAGCCCGGCCGGCAACATCAAGGCCGACAGCCCCGCCGGCCAGTGGCTGATGGAGCATCAGGTCGCCAAGGCGGACTTCAACTCGTATGGCGCGCGCCGCGGCCACCACGAAGTGATGATGCGCGGCACCTTCGCCAACATCCGCATCAAGAACGAGATGGTGCCCGGCATCGAGGGCGGCTTCTCGCGCTATGGCGAGGAAGTCGGCGCGGTCTATGACGTGGCGCAGAAGTACAAGGCCGATGGCACGCCGCTGGTGGTGATCGCCGGCAAGGAATATGGCACCGGCTCCAGCCGCGACTGGGCGGCCAAGGGCACCAACCTCCTGGGCGTGCGCGCTGTCATCGTGGAAAGCTTCGAGCGTATCCACCGCTCGAACCTCGTCGGCATGGGCGTGCTGCCCCTGCAGTTCAAGGCTGGCGACACCCGCGAGACCCTGGGCCTGACCGGTGACGACAGCTTCACCATCAAGGGCCTGGCCAGCATCGCCCCCCGCCAGGACGTGACCGTGGAAGTGACCCGCAAGGACGGCTCCACCTTCACCTTCACCGCCCTGTGCCGCATCGATACCGCCAACGAAGTGGAATACTTCAACAACGGCGGCATCCTGCAATACGTGCTGCGCAAGCTGGCCGCCTGAGCCAGACTGCCAGATTGAAAACAGGAAAGGGCGGCCTTGCGGGGCCGCCCTTTTCGTTTGCCTGCCGGAAAAAACGCCGCCGCGGAAAATAGCGGCGCGCCGGGCCTGCCGGGGTTATGCGCCCCCGGCCCCCTTGCGCCGGCGCAGCAGCATCGCCGCCGCGCCCGCGCCAAACAGCGCCATCATCGGCGGGGCGGGCACCTGCGTGCCGCCGCTGGTGGTGGACGTGCTGCCGCCAGAGCTGCTGCTTGATGTGCTGGTGGTGCTGGTGCCGCCGCTCGTGCTGCTGGTGCTGCTGGTCGCCCCGCCCGAAGTGGTGGAGCTGCTGGAGCCGGTGCTCGATCCGCCGCTGGTGGAAGAGCTGGTGCCGCCGCTGGTCGACGAGGTGCTGGTCGCCCCGCCCGAGGTGGAGCTGCTGGTCGAGCTCGACGTGCTGCTCGATGTCGAGGTGGACGTGCTGCTCGACGTGGAAGTGGACGTGCTGGTGGACGAGCCGCCGCTGCTGACGACGACCACCGTGCTGCCCCCGCCGCCGCCGCCAAAGAACCCGCCGAAGAAGCCGCCCGAAAAGCCGCCATCGCTGCGCGCGGGCGCGGCATCGGCCACATAGGTGGCATCCTGCCCGCCCGACACGTCGAAATTGGCGGCCGGCAGGCCCGGCTGGGGCGTGGGCGCCGGGGTCACTTCAGGCGCGGGCGCGGGCATGGGGGCAATCGCCACCAGCTTGGTGGGGCGGGCCTCCACCTTGCGGATGCGCACCAGCTTCGAGGGCGCCCCCTTGCCGTGCTTCACATATTCCAGCGCGCCGGGGCGCAGTTGCTCGGCCACATGCACAGCGCCGCCGCCGATCAGCGCGCCGCCAGCCACCACCGTGGCCAGTTTCGCAATGCCCATTCTCACCGACATAGCCGTTGCTTTCCGTTCAACCCCGCGCCGCCCGCGTGCCGCCGGCCTTCGCGCCGGCAGCGCAGCTCTTGCGCCATGTGTGGTTAAAAACTGCGCAACACATGGGCGAAGCGCAAGGATTCGCCCGGCCTCAAAGCTGTGCCTTTTCCGGATTCCGCTTCGATTTCAGGGTTTGGCGCCAACAATGTCCCGTTTCGGGACAGGTTTTGCCGCCTTTGCCAAACCGCCCGGTTAACGCGCCGGGCCATCCTCGCCCATGTCGAACAGGCCGCCCTGGGGCATCTGGCCATTGGGCGGGGCCAGCCCCAGATGGCGCCAGCCGCCATCGTTGAGGCAGCGCCCCCGCGCCGTGCGCGCCACCAGCCCCAGCTGGATGAGATAGGGCTCCACCACTTCCTCGATCGTGTCGCGCGGTTCGGAAAGACCGGCGGCCAGCGTTTCCACCCCCACCGGCCCGCCCTTGTAGATATCGGCGATCATGGTGAGATAGCGCCTGTCCTGCGCGTCGAGGCCAAGGCTGTCCACCTCCAGCCGGGTCAGCGAATCATCGGCGATGGCGCAGGTGATGGTGGTGCTGCCCGCCACATGGGCAAAATCGCGCACCCGGCGCAGCAGGCGCCCGGCCACGCGCGGCGTGCCCCGCGCCCGGCGGGCGATCTCGCGCGCGCCCTCGCGCTCTATGCCAATGCCCAGCAGGCCCGCGCCGCGGGTGATCACCCGCTCCAGCTCGTCCACCGTGTAGAACTGCAAGCGCACCGGAATGCCGAAACGATCGCGCAGCGGGGTGGTCAACAGGCCCTGCCGGGTGGTGGCACCCACCAGCGTGAAGGGCGGCAGATCGATCCG